>NZ_JAWRXV010000857.1:0-269 GCF_046534875.1 Paraburkholderia sp. SIMBA_054
GGCGGCGGTATGGGTGGCCTGGAACAGCGGATCGCCGCCATTGGCCACCGACCAGGACGCCGGGGTGGAGGCGCCGAGGTCGAACTTCCAGACATTGCCGAGCATGTCGCCGGCATAGACCGTGTCCACGGTGCCGTTGCCGTCGATGTCCCAGGCCACCGGCGCGGACAGTCCGTTGGAATCCGGGTCGTCGGTCACCGCCGAACCGACACCGGTATCGATCTTCGAGATCAGCGCGCCGGTATCGAGGTTGTAGACCATCAGCACCG
>NZ_JAWRXV010000858.1:0-269 GCF_046534875.1 Paraburkholderia sp. SIMBA_054
GAACACTCCGGTGGTCGAGAGGATGCGCGCGACGACCATGCCGCCGAACAGAAGACTGATCGGCCCGGCGGCGATTCGCACCGCAGCGAGAAGATCCTGCTCGTCGAGAATGTTCAGCACGATCAGCACGCACATGCCGACGAGCGCCGCCACGGCCATGTCGATTACATTGAACGCGATCGCGAGTATCACTGCCGCGAACACGCCCACCACGATATAGACCTGCATTGCGCTCATGCCAGCCCTCGCGCGATTCAACGAATGGGCGG
>NZ_JAWRXV010000859.1:0-269 GCF_046534875.1 Paraburkholderia sp. SIMBA_054
GCGCGTGGCCACGGCCGCTGCGGGCGCGCAGATGGAACGCGAGATCGACCCCATTCCGAAGGCCGATCGCCCGAAGCTCCCCATGTTTGCCGCGGAACATGCGCGCTCCGCGGCGCTCGCAGCGAGCGTGAGCGGCAGCGCCACGGCGGGCAAGGTCCGGCGCAAAGGCTGACCGCCGGTTGTGGTTTGGGTTGTGCTTTGGCCGCCGGTTATGCTCGTTGCTGCTCACTGGCCGCGTCGCGCGCGTTTTTCATCTCTCCGCCCACAGC
>NZ_JAWRXV010000860.1:0-269 GCF_046534875.1 Paraburkholderia sp. SIMBA_054
GTCGGCGAACGAGCAGGCCTGGAAACCATAGGCGGCATTCGAGGGGAGCGAGAACGGCGTGTGAGTTTCGCCAAATGCATCTTTGAAATTTCGACCGCTCTGTGCAGTTTCCGCATTGGGCACCCAGCCTAGCAGATGGTCGAAAGAGCGATTTTCCATGGTGACGAGCACCACGTGGTCGATGCCCGAGGTGGCCGGATCGGGTAGCGCGGGACGCGGCAGATTTGCGCGGCCGGGAGGAATCGTGCCGACGGCTGGCGTTCCTCCGG
>NZ_JAWRXV010000142.1:0-3514 GCF_046534875.1 Paraburkholderia sp. SIMBA_054
ATCGCCCGGAGTCTGTATTATTCAATAGTACCAGGTATCGCTCTGCTGTGAATTAATTTTATGACACAGTCAGACTATAAGGGCGTCGCGAAGTTCCTCGCCTATCTCAGCTCTCCGCCTGTCGCCGCGAAATGGCATCAGGACACGGGTTATCTGCCCGTCACCACGGCCGCTTATCAGTTGACCCAGCAACAGGGCTTCTATGAAAAGAATCCCGGTAGCGACACGGCTATCAAGCAGATGCTGAACAAGCCGCCTCTGCCGTACACGAAGGGCCTGCGTCTGGGCAACATGCCGCAGATCCGCACGATCATCGACGAAGAACTCGAACAGGTCTGGTCCGACAAGAAGACGCCTAAGGATGCGCTCGATTCGTCGGTGTCGCGCGGCGACGAACTGCTGCGCCGCTTCGAGAAAGCGGGTAGCTGATCCACCGTAGGGGCGCGCATTCGCCGTTGTCGGGCAAGGCGCGCCTCATCCGTTCACTGTTGCTAAGGACGTCGATGGACAAGCGTTCCCGCTTCGGCACCAGCTTCCTGCCGTATCTGCTCGTCGCGCCGCAACTCGCGATCACCCTGCTGTTCTTTCTGCTGCCCGCGGGCGAAGCCCTCTGGCAATCGACGCAGACACAGGACGCATTCGGCACGTCGAGCGAATTTGTCGGCTTGAGCAACTTCAAGCAGCTATTTGGCGATCCGCTATATCTCGCATCGTTCGAAACGACGCTGATTTTCTGCGCGCTCGTCACCGTGTCGGGTCTCGTGATCTCGCTGCTGTTCGCCGCCTGCGCCGACCGCGTGACACGCGGCGCGAGAGCCTATCAGACGCTGTTGATCTGGCCGTACGCGGTCGCGCCCGCGATTGCCGCCGTGCTGTGGTCGTTCCTTTTCAACCCGAGCATCGGCCTCGTGACCTTTGCGCTCGGCAAGGCGGGCATCGTCTGGAATCACGCGCTCAACCCGGGACAGGCGATGTTCCTCGTCGTGCTTGCCTCCGTGTGGAAGCAGGTCAGCTACAACTTCCTGTTCTTTTACGCCGGACTGCAGGCCATTCCGCGCTCGCTGATCGAAGCGGCCGCGATCGACGGCGCGGGTCCCGTGCGGCGCTTCTTCGGCGTCACGCTGCCGCTGCTGTCGCCGACGACGTTCTTTCTGCTCGTCGTCAATCTCGTCTACGCATTCTTCGACACCTTCCCGATCATCGACGCCGCGACGGGCGGCGGCCCCGCGCAATCGACGCGCACGCTGATCTACAAGATCTTCGCCGAAGGCTTCCAGGGTCTCGACATTGGCAGTTCGGGCGCGCAGTCGGTGGTGCTGATGCTGATCGTGGTCGGCTTGACCGTCGTGCAGTTCCGTTTCATCGAGCGGAGGGTTCAATACTCATGATCGAGAATCGCCGCGGCTTCGATATCTTCTGCCACGTCGTGTTGCTGATCGGCGTGGTGCTGGTCGTGTTCCCCGTCTACGTCGCGTTCTGCGCGGCGACGATGAGCGAGCATGAAGTGTTCAACGTGCCGCTGTCGCTCGTGCCGAGCACGCATCTGTTCGAGAACATCGCCAACATCTGGACGCACGGCACGGGCAACGCCGCCAGTCCGTTCGGCACGATGCTCGTCAACAGCCTCGTGATGGCGCTCGTGATCGCGATCGGCAAGATCGCCGTGTCGATCATCTCGGCGTTCGCGATCGTGTTCTTTCGCTTTCCGGGCCGCAACGTCGCGTTCTGGCTGATCTTCATCACGCTGATGCTGCCCGTCGAGGTGCGCATCTTTCCGACTGTGCAGGTCGTGTCGTCGATGCATCTGAGCAACACGTACGCCGGCCTCACGCTACCGCTGATCGCGTCCGCGACCGCGACGTTCCTGTTCCGCCAGTTCTTCCTCACGCTGCCCGACGAATTGATTGAAGCGGCGCGTATCGACGGCGCGGGGCCGCTGCGTTTTTTCTGGGACGTGGTGCTGCCGCTGTCGAAGACGAACCTCGCGGCGCTCTTCGTGATCACGTTCATTTACGGCTGGAATCAATACCTGTGGCCGATCCTGATCACCAGCCAGCAATCGCTGACGACGGCCGTGGTCGGCATCAAGAGCATGATCGCTTCCGGCGACACCGCAACCGAATGGCATCTCGTGATGGCCGCGACGCTGCTCGCGATGCTGCCGCCGCTCGTCGTCGTGCTGGCGATGCAGCGCTGGTTCGTGCGCGGTCTCGTTGATGCGGAAAAATAAGGATAAAGAGTCATGTCTGCACTGGCGCTCAAAGGCGTAAAGAAATCGTACGACGGCAAGCAGAACGTTCTGCACGGCATCAACGCGGACGTCGAGGACGGCGAGTTCGTCGTGATGGTCGGGCCGTCGGGTTGCGGCAAGTCGACCTTGCTGCGGATGGTCGCGGGACTGGAGGCCATCACCGAGGGTGAGATTGCGATCGACGGCAAGGTTGTGAACAACCTGGAGCCGAAGGATCGCAACATCGCGATGGTGTTCCAGAACTACGCGCTTTATCCGCACATGACGGTTGCGGAGAACATGGGTTACGCGCTGAAGATTGCGGGGCTGACGAAGTCGAAGATCGAGTCGCGGGTGCTGACGGCGGCGAAGATTCTCGAGCTCGAGCCGCTACTGTCTAGAAAGCCGCGCGAGCTGTCGGGCGGCCAGCGACAGCGCGTCGCGATGGGCCGCGCGATCGTGCGCGAGCCGGCTGTGTTTCTGTTCGACGAGCCGCTGTCGAATCTGGATGCCCGTCTGCGCGTGCAGATGCGGCTCGAAATTCAGCGGCTGCATGGCCGCCTCAAGACGACGAGCCTATACGTGACGCACGACCAGATCGAAGCGATGACGCTCGCGCAGCGTGTGATCGTGATGAACCGCGGGCATGCGGAGCAGATCGGTGCTCCCACCGAGGTCTATGAGCGGCCTGCGACGACGTTTGTTGCTGGTTTTATCGGCTCGCCGGGGATGAATTTGCTGAACGGCTGGATCACGGAGGATGGCGCCTTTTTTGAAGTTGCGGGAGAGGGACCGAAGTTGCCTTTGGCGGGCGTGCCGTGCGTTGGCCGCGAAATCGCGGCGGGCCGGGCATGTGTGCTTGGAATTCGGCCGGAGCATATGACACCCTCGGACGCCGTTGTGTCTTCGGCCACGCTTGCCGTTGATTCTTGCGAATTGCTCGGCGCCGATAATCTCGCGCATGGGCGCTGGGGCAAGCACGATGTGACTGTGCGTTTGCCGCATGGGCATCGGCCGCTAGCCGGCGAACGGCTTCAGGTCGCGGTGCCTGCCGTGCATCTTCATTTCTTTGATGAGGAAAGCGGGCGGCGGTTGAATTGAGATTTTGGTCTGTCTGCGACGTTTTGGTTAGTTTTTGACGTTTTTTAATTGGCGCCTTCGCGGCGCGCGCGTGTTGGTTTTTGCCTTTTCGCTGGCATCCGCGATTTGCCTTCGTGCTTCAAGCGTCGCCCCTGTGCGGGGCGGCACCTACTTTTCTTTGCCGCCCTCCATGTCAGGCTAGTT
>NZ_JAWRXV010000861.1:0-269 GCF_046534875.1 Paraburkholderia sp. SIMBA_054
TATCTGGATCAATGGCGGTTACTTCCTCTTCCGCAAGGAAATCTTCGACTATATGCGCGAAGGCGAGGAACTGGTGCTTGAGCCATTCGGCCGTCTGATCGCCGAAAACCAGCTGATAGCCTATAAATATGAGGGCTTCTGGCGCTCGATGGATACGCTGCGCGACTGGCAGACGCTTGAGGACATGGTCGAAAAGGGCGACATGCCCTGGAAGAGGCACAAGGCGGAAGAGGCCGAACGACGCGCTACCAATGTCGCGATAGCGCTAT
>NZ_JAWRXV010000862.1:0-268 GCF_046534875.1 Paraburkholderia sp. SIMBA_054
GTTGGCTGGAATGCGACGCCGGACTGGACGCCGCACGGCTCAGGCACGGACTCGGGGAATTCATCGCTGCCCGCAACCGGCGACAACACGGCGACGATCACCGTCGACAAGTCGATGGGCAGCATCAACATGCCGAAGGTGTCCATCAAGATCTGCGTGCCGGGCACGCAGAGCACGCCGCAATGCGTGACCGTGGACAACATGCTGGTCGACACCGGCTCCACGGGCGTGCGCATCGCCGCGCGCGCGATTCCCACGCTGGCCCCGT
>NZ_JAWRXV010000863.1:0-268 GCF_046534875.1 Paraburkholderia sp. SIMBA_054
AGGACCACTGGCCGTCGATGGCCGACCGTGCCTGGGGCGAATCGACGTACAGCTACTACAACCGGGAACCGTATTGGTCCGCGACACGCGGCGTCGTCGAGGACGACCCGGCCATCCGGCCAAGTGAACACTGATGCAGGATGACGCTCGCGAAGGAGCGCGCGTCTGAGTGACCATGCCACCGCGTCGCAATGCGGTGGCATGGATCGCGCGCAAGCAACGCACGATCCCTCTTCACATGGCGCAACGCGCGTGAGTTAGCGCGCAG
>NZ_JAWRXV010000864.1:0-268 GCF_046534875.1 Paraburkholderia sp. SIMBA_054
CGGCTGGTTGTCGCGACCGACAAGCCAGGTTCCGTCGCCCTGGCCGGTAACGGCGATTGCCGCGGTGCGTTCGGCAAGGCCGGGCATCTTTGCACCAAGGTCGCGCAAGGCGCGCGCGCAGTCTTGCCATGTCAGGGAAAGCGATTGTGTGACAGCGCCATGTTCGCCGGTATCGTATTTGTTGCGAACGGCAGCAGATTCGATCTGGCGTCCGCTAAGGTCGAAAGCGACTGCCTTGAGCACAGACGTGCCCGCGTCGATCCCGATG
>NZ_JAWRXV010000865.1:0-268 GCF_046534875.1 Paraburkholderia sp. SIMBA_054
GTGCCCGGCTGGGGCGAGGACCCGCTGCCCGGCATGCTCACCCGCGCCGACGAGGACGGCGCGTTGCACGCCAGCCCCCTCGACACCCTGCCGGGCGACTACCGCCGGTGCTACGCCGCCTTTCGCGACGCGGTGGCCGGCCATGGCACGCCACCGGCCACCGTGGCCGAAGCCCTGCAGGTGATGGAACTGC
Organism: Paraburkholderia sp. SIMBA_054; assembly: GCF_046534875.1. Lineage (NCBI taxonomy): Bacteria > Pseudomonadati > Pseudomonadota > Betaproteobacteria > Burkholderiales > Burkholderiaceae > Paraburkholderia > Paraburkholderia sp. SIMBA_054. The sequence continues at coordinate 194 of NZ_JAWRXV010000865.1, forward strand.
TGGAGCTGGCCGCGCGCAGCGCCGCGCTCGGCCAGCGGCTCGACGTGCCCTGAGCCGGTCCGGCTTGTTCAGTCC
>NZ_JAWRXV010000143.1:0-3455 GCF_046534875.1 Paraburkholderia sp. SIMBA_054
TAATGTCGAGCAATCCGTAATGTTGAGGAGATCCCACGATCGCTCGCGGAAAGGGGGGCCCGGATAGGCAGACTCCCCATTACCTTAACGCTACAACGAAGCGAGCCACTCGATGACGGAGGCATCCTGACGCCACGAGTCTGACGGTGTGAGCGAGTTTGCGAGCGGCTGCGCCCGGGCGATGGCTTGGCGTTTCATTTCCAGATCGGCGGTCGCATAGCGGTTGGTGGTGTTGACGCTGGCGTGACCGAGCCAGTGACTTATGGTTACCAGATCTACCCCGGATTTGAGCAACAACATCGCCGTGCTATGCCTGGCGCAGTGCGGGTGAAGGCGCTTGCTGGCCAGGGACGGGCATTTGATCACTGCCGCCCGGAAGTACTTCGACAGAATGTAGCCGATACCAAACCGCGTGAGCCGCTGCCCTCGCTGGTTGCAGAAGAGCGGCGTATTCGAGCGACTGTCCAGCTGCGTTTCCATGACGAACTGCTTCAACACCTGTGCCGTCTGAGGCCAGAGCGGACAGACTCTCCGCTTTCGCCCCTTGCCGAACAGGGTTATCTGGGATGGCGGATCGATCTGCAGATCACAGACATTTAAGTCGACGATTTCCTGGGCCCGTGCGCCGGTATTAAACAGCACACCGAGTAACGCGTAGTCACGACGGCCGTAGCAGGTGCTTCGATCGATACAATTCAGGACGGCACGGATCTCGTCCTCCTCGAGGTAGTCGACGGATCCGGTTCGTGTGCGCTTGAAGGGAATGCCCAGAATCCGCTGCGCCTGTTCGATCCTCTCCGGCGCATGCGTTGCTACGTAGCGGAAGAACGAATGAATGGCGGCGAGCCGCACGTTGCGCGAGGACGTTTGGTTGTGACGCACCTGCTCCAGGTAGTTCAGGAACGCCAGGACGGCCTCCGGCGAGATCGCATCCAGATCCAGCGTGGCTGGATCACGGTGCTCGGAGATGGCAACGAATCGCAGCAGAAGAATCATCGTATCGCGGTAACTGAGCGTGGTATGCCGGCTCACGCCACGCTGTTCGGTCAGATATTCGCTGAAGAAGCAGCGTACCGTGCGCGCCAGTGCGTTGGGATAGGTGGCTCTCATGTCGCACCTCCGTCGGCAAACGGTTCAATGAGTGTGCCGTAGCGACCAGCGAACCGGCTGTTGGCTGCACCGGCAAGTTCAGCAACAAATGGCAGGTAATACTCAGTCGAGGCGACGGAGACGTGGCCCATGTAGGTCGCGAGTACCGGTAACCTGCTCTGGACATCGACGCCCGCGTGATACCAGCGCAGGAGTGCCCTGACCGCGAAGGCATGCCTCATGTCATGAACGCGCGGTAGGTGCCCGTTCGCTGTACGAATACCCGAATCGCGCACAAGCTCATGAATTCCGTCCCCCAGCCCGCAACCCGAATAACCATTGGGATACCGGTTCCACAGCAGCGCCGAGCCGGCTCCCATTGGCAGAGGGTACTGTTGCCTGCGGGCAAGATAGGCCTCCACTTCCCGGTTCGCATCGGCCGAAAGCGGAAGATGGCGAGACCTGTGGAACTTGGATTCCCGCACGAGCAGGCTCTGGGCACGTTGGTCATAATCCGCGAGGGTCAAGTGCGCCAGTTCCCCGCGCCGCATTCCTGTGGTGTTGAGCAACACGATCGCCAGGCGGAAAACCTGTGGACGCAAAGGGGAAAGCGGCACCGGCTTCAGCTTCGCTGCAGCCCGCAGCAGTTGTGTGATCTCCGCGTCGGTATAGATGTGAGGTAGAACGGGCTGGTGCCGTTGCGGAAAGTCGTCAGCGTCCGGCACGAAACAATCCGGCTCGGTGCGACGGAGGTAGAGGCAAAAATTGCGCACGATCCGCATATGGTTGCGTCGGACCGTGGGCGACAGATCGACTAACGTTCGGCACCAACGCGCAAATACGCTCTGAGTCAAGTCGGCGGCGCCGACACGAATCATGCAGTCCTCGATGGTTTCGAGGATGCGGCGCTCGCCCGCGAAGCCTCGACCGAGTGCCTGCTTCAGTTCGACGTAACGTCCTATTGATGAGGACAAGCAGCTCTCATTCATACGTTTCATGACATGGCCTCCTGAATAGCTGACCCGGGCAGTGGCAACGCCACTTCGCGCAGTTCCTCAAGATCGAGCCGGAGGTACACGCACGTGCTTTCCGTGCTGCGATGACCGAGAAGGTCGCCGATGGTCTTGAGGGGTATGCCCTCGCGAAGCAAATGCGTTGCATACGAATGACGCAGACAATGAACACCCCGAAACGGGATAGCAAGTCCGCTTTGCCTGGCCCGGAAGCGGAACGCGTAACCAACGGCCTGCCTCCTGATGGGCAGAATCGGCGCAACAACGCTCAGAAAAATCTCGCGACAGGCCGTGTGGGGGCGAGCCTCCTGCAGATAAGCTATCAGTGCCGCGGCGACCGGGTCGGTCAGGGGGAGATTCAGAGGGTGCCTGGTTTTAGATTGATTGATATGAATCTCACCGGCGTGCCAATCGACGTCATCCAGCCGCAAGCTGGCAACATCGCACCCGCGAAGGCCGTACGTCGCGATGAGCAGGAAAATGACGTAATCGCGCAGCCCGCCGGGACATCTGCGATCGATCGACTCGAGCAAAGCCGAGACGGTTTCCCAAGGCAATACACATGGCAGGTATTGCAGTCGATAGGCTCGGGGCGTGTCAATCTGGCGGTCCAGTCCCGAAGATATTTCGCCACGCAAGGCGAGGAATCGCAGGAAACCGCGAACCTGAGCAGCGACATGTTGAAGTGTGCCCCGGCCGAACCGACTACCGGCGTAGATGATGAAACGCTCGATGTGGGTCTGGGTAAGATCGGCCAGCCGAAAGGCGGAATCCGAATCAATCTGGAAACGCAACAGTTGCCAGGCCGTGTGCGCATGCTGCTCAATAGTGACCGGAGACAGTCCCCTGACTTCGGTCAGGTACCGAAGGTAAGCGGCAACGCTCGCGTCGAACGGCATATCCGCGGGTGGATTGGGCGCCAGCATCCGCCGACTTTGGAGAAAGCGCTGCAAGCAGCCGACAGTGCCGGATACTCCGCCGGGACGCTGACGAAAATGCTGCCAGCACTTACGCAGACTCTCTCGTGTTAGCGTCGCAAGGCTATGTTGACGACGTTTGTGAAAATACGCCTCGATTGCGGTGCAGCGCAGAACGTAGCACTGGCGGGTGGCGAACCGGTATCCCTGCGCGACAAGCCAGTCATCAAATTCGTCGAGAACTGACCCGAGCAAAGGTAGGGAAAGGTGCCGGGCATAGGACGTCGGTAAGAGTTCGCAAATCATCAGAATCTCCTTTCGAATAGACGCAGAAGGAGCTCTGATCATGGTACTAATGTGAAGTCGTTGCTTCCAGATCCAATGTACAGTGGTGCGTTAGAGCCTCGTACTCCACATTACGGACTGCTCGACATTA
>NZ_JAWRXV010000866.1:0-268 GCF_046534875.1 Paraburkholderia sp. SIMBA_054
GTGCCTTGCCTTGCTGCTGGCGGGCGCGCGGCGCTGGCGATGGCTGGCGCTGCGGCCACCCCGTCGCCTGCTGATCCGCCCGCCAGGCCGGCCAAGCTGCATCGATGGCCTGCCGGTCGCCGACCTGCGCGTGACCTGGCATGGCCCGCTGGCCCGGGTTTCCTGGCGGCGCGGGCCGGGCTGGCGGCAGGCCCTGCTGTTCTGGCCCGACACCCTGCCGCCGCCGCGACGACGTGAACTGCGACTGGCCGCATGCCGCCGCGCGGTT
>NZ_JAWRXV010000867.1:0-268 GCF_046534875.1 Paraburkholderia sp. SIMBA_054
CTTGAAAATACCGCCAGTGAATATTCCTTGCTTGAGCTTCGTGACCGGATAGCAATCGAGAGGCCGGACAACTCCCGGGTTCTGAATATTGCAGTTTCTGCAGGAGATAAAAATGAAGCTGCTGCAATAGCGAATGCCCTTGCCTTCAGTTTGCAAGAAGAAGTGACAAACTTATTGAAAGTAGACAATGTGAGCGTCATCTTAACAGCGGGTACATCCGACGATGCGCTCAATGAAAACAGCAGCTTGAGTGTTCAATTGTCGCTTG
>NZ_JAWRXV010000868.1:0-268 GCF_046534875.1 Paraburkholderia sp. SIMBA_054
GCGCGTTACGCGAGCCGCCGAGATACGCTTCGAGCACGCGCTCGCTTTGCTCCAGCTCCGACGGCGCGCAATTGGCGATCAGGTTGCCGCGGTCCAGCACGACGCAACGCGTGCACAAATCGCGGATGAAATGCATGTCGTGCTCCACAACGATCAGCGTCACGCCCGCCTGCCGAATCCGTTTCAACTGGGTGACCAGGTCGTTGCGCAAGTTGGGATGAACGCCGGCCGTCGGCTCGTCGAGTAGCAACACACGCGGTTCACTCAT
>NZ_JAWRXV010000144.1:0-3423 GCF_046534875.1 Paraburkholderia sp. SIMBA_054
TGAGCGTGAGCACGTAAATCGATGGGGCAATGAGCAACATAAATGATGTTCGAGGGACGAAGTAAAACGGGAGCGATGAAGCTCCCGTTGTCGTTTCAGAATGGCTCGTCGATGCTCTGGTGTGGCGGCTGTGTCGGACCGCGGTACCAGGGCTCGCGATAGCGGCGGATCTGGGTGGCGTAGGCGCGGCTGAACCACAGGTAGAGGTCTTCGATGAAGAACTGCATCATGTAGGCTGCCTCATCGGAGAGCTCGGGCAATGGCAGGCGTGGCGAGGCATTGGGTTGGCGAGGTGATGCTTTACGGGACATGTCATCGGGCTCCGTTGGGTTGACGCGCTGGCGTGCGGCGCGAGGACTGTGTTGATGGTGCAAAGACCTCGAAGTACAGCTTCTCGTCGAGTTCGGACAGTTCGCGCTGCGCGGCGGTGGTGAGCAGTTCGTTGGCGAGCGTGGTGAGCACGCGGTAGTTGCCCAGCGCGTGTTCGCACAGCGTGTGGCGCAGCGGCGGTGTCATCAGCTGCGGGGCGCCGGCGCTGGCGAGCAGATGATCGAGGCAGGCCAGCAGGTCGTCGGCCGAAGCCTTCTCGGTCCCCAGGCGGGAACGGATACGGCTGCCCAGTGGCAGCAGTTCGTCGCGCCGCAGCTTGTCGGTCAGGCGCGTGTCGCCGGCGAGCACCACACACAGCAGGGGCTGCGAATCGAAGCGGGCGCTGGCCATGAGCCGCAGTTCGTTGAGCACACCGGGACTCATTTCCTGCGCTTCGTCGATCAGCAGGATTGGGCGCCGGCGCGTGGTCTGCAAGTGCGACATCCACCGGTCGCGCAGCGACCTGAAGCCGCCCCAGCGGTTGTGCGGCCGGAGTTCCAGACCGAAGATGTCGCCCATCTCGCGATAGAAGTCGGCGAGGTTGCTCTGCGGATGATTGATCGAGACGACTGTCAGATCGGTCAGGCGCTCGAGCTTCTCGGCCAGCACGCGCATGACCACGCTCTTGCCGGTACCCGGCTCGCCGTGGATCATGGCGAAGCCGCCTTCGCGCACGAGCGCGTTCTCGATGCGCCAGCAGAAGTTCTCGACGCGCGGCGGCACGTACAGCGCCTCAAGGGGAAGCTCCGGCGAGAACGGGTTCCACTTCAGGCCGTAGAGGGCTTGCAGACGCTGGCTCATGCCTCCTCCTGCCAGTTGGCGGGAATCCAGGCTGGCGGCAACCCGGTTGCGGCGTGGTCGGCCAGCATCTGGCGTAGCAGCGGCGCGATGCCGGGCGCACTGGCCGGTGGCGGCTCGACATTGACGGCATCGAGTCGCCGACGCTGGCCATCAGCATTGGCGGCCTTGTCCAGCGGCCGCAGCGGGCACAGCACGGTGCCGCTATTGGCGTCGACGAGATCGACGCCGCTCAGGTCCCAGCGCGCGTAGCGCAGGTGCACGCGCTGCAGGTGCCGGTAGGCCGAGGGAATCTCGAAGCGCGTGCCGGCCAGACTCACGGTGCCATCCGAGCGCCGCTGGGCGCGCGTCACGTCGATACGGAATGCGGCGCGCAGCGCGTCACTCGACGGACATTCGCGGCCCACATCGGGGCCGGCCAGATAGCGCTTGAGCGGCGTGCCACCGATCTCGGAATGATGCGCATGGTGGTACTCGCGCTCGATCCACGCGTGGGTGGCCTGATTGAGCAGTTCGAGCGTGAGATTGGGCTCGCCTTCGAGCATGGCCATCACGCGCCCTTCGATGCGGGCCCAGAACGTCTCCTGCTTCGCGTTCTGGTACGGCGAATATGGCAAGGTCGTCTGGTGCAGCACGCCGAGCGCGAGCAAGCCGGCGGTCGTCTCCTCGGCAAGCATTGCTGCGCCGTTATCGGTCATCAGGGCGCGTGGCAGACCCCGGCGCTGAAACGCCTGGGTGAGCCCATGGATCAGGCTGCGTGCGGTCTCGTCGAGAAACCATTGCGCGTGACAGACGACGCGCGAGCGGTCATCGAGCACGCACAGCAGCATCGGCGTGATCCACTGGCCATCATGCGTGAGCAGCTTGCGCGAGCCGTGATGGAAATCGAGATGCCAGAGCGCGTTGACGTGCTCGACCTCGAAGCTGCGGACCTCGAGCTTCTCGAGGCGATCGCGGGCGAGCATCGCGCCGGTGCTGGTATGACGCGGCCTGCGTTCACGGTACAGGCCCTGCGCACGCAGATAACGACGCACCGTCGTGTACGACGGCAGGAACGCCTGGCCGAGCGTGACCTTGAGATTGTCGAAGTGCAGCTGGCAGGTCCAGCCGGGATGTTCCCGGTATTGCGCGCGAATCGCCTGTACCGCCTGAGGCGACAGGCTTGCGCCGGCGCCGCTGGGGCGCTTGCGGTCGCGCAGGCTCGCGACCGGATCGTGGGCCGCCTTGCGGGCCCGGTAGAACCACCGCTCAACGGTGGAGCGGCCGAACTGGACATCATCGCCAGTGACGGGATGACGCCAGCGTTTGGCGGCCAGCGCGGTGATGAGTTCGCGCACCTGCCCGGGTTCAGGCGGTGCCGCCAGCAAGGGGCCTACGACCGCAAAGCGCAGGCGCGCCCAACGATCCCGCAGGGGTAAATCGTGAAGTTCAGTCATGCTCTCTCCAGGGATGCGGCGCACCGCGCCGCGATTCGGGGGAGAGGCGAGACTACCGGCGCAGTCCGAGGGGGGCGAGCGACAAGTTCTGCGGGCGGTTACCGTCCCTCACGCAGGGTGCTCACGGCGCTGCCGCTGGTGAGCGGTGAGAGCCAGCGCAGCAGGCATGGCAATGGCTCGGCAGGCTGCGTGGTATCGAAGCGCTCGAGCAGGCTTGCCGGCACCTGGGCGGTCTCGACGGGCGGCACGAACGCCGCCCGTCCGAGCGCCCAGAACGGTGTGCCGACAAACCCGGTCGTCCACCAGTGCCGCCATCGCGCGATCGTCGAGGGCGGCACGCCCAGTGCATCGAGCTGGCGCATTGCCGCGGCCGTACCGGCGCTCGCACGCGTGGCGCTGACGACAATCATGATTGCGGCGGTGTAGACGCGCCGGCCGAGAAAGCGCACCGAGAATGGCGTGGTACGACGCCGACAGTCGGCGCAGCAGAAGCTGTAGCGGAAATCGCAGTGGCAGCGGGCTTCGTATGAAATTCCGCGCGGCTTGCGCGGGTAGCGGGCGCTATGGAGTACGCCACCGCAGCGACAACGCTGCGCGCGGGTCTGTTCGGCGTAGTCCTGATCGATACGTAACAGCAGGTGATAGAAGTTGGGATCGCGGGCACTCACGTGGCACACTCTGGAAGTCTCGGTTCTTGGCAGACACGAGACTCTCCCTTGGGCGTCGTTTGTGCAAGATGCCTGAGGGAGATCCCCTCCGCTACATCACGCAAGCTGCTCAAAACGCCCCGAATTCCCATCGATTTACGTGCTCACGCTCA
>NZ_JAWRXV010000869.1:0-268 GCF_046534875.1 Paraburkholderia sp. SIMBA_054
GCTACCTTGGCAAACGACTAAAATGACACAAATAATGGATGGAATGTTCTACAAAGAAAGTATTTTCTCTCCAAAAGTCAAACAAGCCAAATACAGGTCTCCGAAAACAGAAAAGTTTGTGCATGATGAGGTGAAAAACCATTCCATCTGCTTAGTGGAATACACGTTTTTGAAAAAAGAGAAAGAAGTAACAGAACGAAGATTCATTGACTTGAAAGTCATTGAGTCTCATCAATTTGCCGGCCATCACGAAAATGATTTGGCAATC
>NZ_JAWRXV010000870.1:0-268 GCF_046534875.1 Paraburkholderia sp. SIMBA_054
GGCCAGCATGAAGACCGCGTCCGAACCCGAAAGCTGGCTCGTAATGTCGAGCAGGTATTTCGAGTTGAACCCGATATCGAGCGGATCGGCGTCATAGTCCGCCGCAAGCTCGTCAGTTGCGCTGCCGGAATCGGGATTGTTGACAGTGAGCGTCAGCTGGCCATCGGCGATCGAAAGCTTGACCGCGCGGCCACGTTCGCTCGAAATGGTCGAAACGCGATCCACGGAGGCCGCAAACTCCTGGCGTCCGATGGTGAGCTTCTTGTCG
>NZ_JAWRXV010000871.1:0-268 GCF_046534875.1 Paraburkholderia sp. SIMBA_054
AGCTATTAACAATGTTTCTATTAACAGATTGTTTTCCTATAGAGTTGTTAATGATTATTTATGCTTTATGCGTCGAATTTGTTGATATAAAATTAACATTTACTGGAGGGTTTATGATTACATGTCAATGTCGGTTGATATGTAAATGTGAGTGCGTATTTCGAAAGAGGCTTTCCTTGTTCATATGACATCAATAACAGGGATAATGTAGTTTTGAAAGTTCAATTGTATATAAAGATTATGGTATTTTGTACAAAAGTTCCAGGTT
>NZ_JAWRXV010000145.1:0-3413 GCF_046534875.1 Paraburkholderia sp. SIMBA_054
CCGCCATAATTCCGTGTAAAAAAATATGGCCGAGCATTTATTGATGATGTAATAAAAGTGCTTGTTTGTAAGTGCCGCTGCAGCATGCGGCGGCACAATGACTCGGCATTATTCTGGCCCGTTACAATCCATTGAGGAAAGCCAGCAGCTGATCATCAGGCCGGTAAATTCCTGGCTTACCGTCGTGGGGTGTGGTTTTCTCCAGCATTTTTTTCTTTAATTCGAGGTCCGCATCTAAATAAATTTGTGTGGTTTCCGGGGACTCGTGACCAAGCCACAGGGCAATCATGGTGCCGTCGAAACCCGCTCGCAGCATTTCCATTGCCGAGGTGTGTCGAAGCTGGTGGAAAGTCACGCGTTTTTTCCGCAGAGAGGGACAGGTCTTGCGGGCCGTCTCAATCTGTTTCGCCAGAATGTAGCTCACGCCATCGGCGCTAAGACGACCACCACGCGCATTGGGAAACACGATGTCGCTATCTGCTTTGGCAGTCTCCTGCAGCCAGTTCTTGAGGATCGCACGAGTCTGCTCGGTGAGGGGTATACATCGGGCCTTGCGGCCTTTGCCCGCTACCCGAACATGTGCACCCGTGCCCAGGGTCACGTCCTGCCGCTTGAGTCCTGTCATTTCAGACAAGCGCATGCCGGTTTGCACCGACGTCAGGAGCAGCGCGTGATCCCGACGACCACTCCACGTCCTCGTATCGGGCGCGGCCAGTAACGCATCGACCTCTGGTCGTGTCAGAAATCCGACCTGAGTGCGGGTATAGCGTTTGGTGGGAATAGCGAGTGCGCGTTGAATCTGATCGGATCGAGAAGGTACTTCAAAGGCCGCATAGCGAAAGAAGGAGCGGATGGCGGCGAGGCGAACATTGCGGCTGCGCGCGCTGATACGACGTTGCTTTTCCAAATCGTCGAGAAACGCGCAGATAATTGGTGCATCGATATCTTCGAACAACAAACTGGCCGGCTGCTTGTGTCGACGCTTCTGGATGAATTTTAGTAGCAACCGGAACGTGTCACGGTAGGATTCGACCGTGTGTGAGCTGACTTGCTTTTGCTGCATGAGTCGCTGGGTGAAGAAGGCTTGCAGTAGCGTGGAAAAGCGGGTGGTCGATTTCATGACGGGTTCTCCCAGTGACGTTCGAGCAGTTTCGCCGCCAGCCCCATCAGCTCCGGGCACAAGCTGAGGTACCAGTAGGTATCGCTCGGATGAACGTGCCCTAGGTAAGCGGACAAAAGCGGTAAGCGGTGCTCAACGTCTTCGCCATTGCGGTACCATTGCAACAGGGTTTCTGTGGCAAATCGGTGGCGAAAATCATGTAAACGCGGTCCGTGGGTGGCGGTGGGGCTGCGCAAACCGATTCGGCGCGACAACGCATGGAACGTTCTGTACACGTCCGCGCGATGCAATGGATTGAGCGTGCTGGACACAAACAGGTGGAGCGCGGATCGTCCAGCAAGAAAACGCTCACGACGTGTGACGTAATCAGCAAGCACTTGCCGGGTTGACGCATGCAGAGGCACCATCCGTATTTTTCCAAATTTCCCCCGAACCGTCACAATGCCTTCATTCAGATCAACATCCTCCCGTTTCAAATCGAGTGCTTCACCGAGGCGTAATCCCGACACACTCAGCAGACCCAAGAAACAATAATATGTCCACGGACGCAGGCCCATTCCGCCAGAGAGAGTCAATGCGGCTTGAAGTAGGGCCTCAATTTCTGCACTGCTGTAAAGGTAGGGCTTCGCGCGGCGCGGTCGGTACGGCATCAAGGCGCACGGTGGAATCTCCGTGTGTGGATCGATCGCACTGTAGTACTGGGCAAATCCACGGACATAACCTACTCGTGCTGCCCACGTTGCCAGTTGAGCGCACTTCGGTTGCTGTGCCCACTGGAGCACGCGGCGTAGGGTGATGTGAACAGCCCGCCGCTTTTCCATAAAGGTGACGAAGTCCTGCAAAGCGTTGCCGGCAAGAAGCAGCTTGAATCCCAGGCCGCGGCGCAACGCTAAATAGCTCTGAACCGCTTCGCGCAGTGTGTTCATTGCATACCCCCCGGCCAAGGCAAGCCCAGTGTGCGCAAGGCGGCAAGGTCGATCTTCGCATAGATCGCCGTTGTTTCTGGATGACGATGGCGTAACAGCTCGCCAATCTCTGCCAGGGAAGCACCCTGGCGCAATAGATCGCAGGCCAGCCGATGTCGAAACTGATGGGCACCCTTGTGCGGCGTATCAATACCTGCTCGTTCCAGCGCGCGCTCAACGATAGATCCGATGGCTTCCTGTCCCTGAAACTCCCCCACCGGCGCTACGCTACGCAAAAATACAGAGCGGCTGGTACTGTGCGGTCGCCCCTTCTGCAGGTAGTCGGCGATCGCCTCACCCACATCGGCCGGTAGCGGCATGGGGCATCCCCTTGCGCTCTTACCGTGTACATACAGACTTCCACTATCCCAGTCGATGTCATCCAGTTTGAGCGCGACGATTTCGCCCGCGCGCAAACCCAGTCGGGCCAGCAGCAATAAAATTGCATAATCCCGGGAGCCAACGGCCCTTTGACGGTTGCAAGATGCGAGCGCTGCTTGCGCATGCTCCACCGAGATCGCACGAGGGATTGATGCCATCGACCAGTTGGCAACGGTAGGTACAGCGGCAGCCAGATCACGCTTGACGGCGCCGCAGTAAAGCAAATATCGGAGGAAAGATCGCAGCGCAGTGACCATCATTTTTGCCCGCGCCAGATGCAGGCATCTTACCTGCTCCTGTACAAATGCGATGACATTAGCGGCGCGCAGCGAAGCGAGTTGTATTTTTTTACGGTCACGGAAACAGGCCGTCAAAAAGACTCGGGCAAAAGGCACATAGATGTCGATCGTCTCGGCCGAAAGTCCCCGTTCCTGCTGCAAGTACACCGTGTACTCGTCCAATAACTGCCGATCGGGCGTCACCTCGACGGCAACGGTCGGCAACTCTGCGATGGCACCCTGCTGGTGCAGAAAATCCAGCATCCGTTTCAATACGTAGGTGTCGCTTGATCTGGGACGTCGATGACGAGCCCGATAACGTAAATAGCGCGGTATATGCTCGTCCGTAATCGCTGGTAGAACAGCATGTGCTTGCTTGAGCCAACGGCTAAAATCAGCAACCAATCGGGTTTGCCCACGGCTCGACTCTGGAGCAAATCCTTGGTCGTCCAGCGATTTGGTAAAGGAACTGATGTAGGGCGCGAGCGGCCCTTCTTGCACACACCTCAACGACCACGAACGACTGTATGACGGCTCCATGATGATCTCCTCCCAATCAAGATTACCTTGAGAGGAGTCAGGATAATGCCGACTACATTGGAACGAAAACGTTACTAATTGCGGACAAAAATGAAATTACTCGGCCATATTTTATTACACGGAATTATG
>NZ_JAWRXV010000872.1:0-268 GCF_046534875.1 Paraburkholderia sp. SIMBA_054
TCCTACGGCTCGGGCAACCCCGGTGCGACGAATGTATTGCGCAGCGGCAGCAAGAAGGCCGCGATCCTGACGTTGATCGGCGACGCGTTCAAAGGCTGGCTGCCGGTGTGGTTCGTCGTGCATTTCGGCGCCCGTTACGGGCTCGACGATACGTCGGTGGCGATTGCGTGCGTCGCCGTGTTTCTGGGCCACCTGTATCCGGTGTTCTTCCGCTTCAAGGGCGACAAGGGCGTGGCGACGGCAGCCGGCGTGCTGCTCGCGATCAACC
>NZ_JAWRXV010000873.1:0-268 GCF_046534875.1 Paraburkholderia sp. SIMBA_054
GTCGCTTCTTTCCTCACCCAGTCTTCTTTGTAATTGCCGCTCTCGTCGCTTAGCGCAGCATTTTTTGGGTCGAGCAACCGCTGCGGTTCCAACAGTTTCGGATCCAGGCCAGGCATGTACTCGACCACATCGTCGATACTTGCTTCGGTGGCAATGACAGCATGACCGTTTTCGTCTTTGCTGCCCTTAATCCATCTCGCAGGCTCGATCCACTGCATCCTCTTGTTTCGGAATGTCTCGTTGTCTGCGTACTGTTTGAAGATATCGC
>NZ_JAWRXV010000874.1:0-268 GCF_046534875.1 Paraburkholderia sp. SIMBA_054
GCCCGGTACGGCGCGACCGTCGCGTTCCAGAGCTTCGATCAGCGCCAGACCGATACGGTCCTTCACACTGGCCAGAGGGTTGAAGAACTCCAGCTTGGCCAGAAGATTGGCTTCCACGCCCTTTTCCTTGGCGAACTTGTCAATGCGCACAAGCGGTGTATTGCCGATTGTGTCGAGGATGGAATCGTAAACGCGGCCACGGCCTGCGGTCTTACCAGCTTGTGGTTCGTTCAGGGGCTTGTTCATGGCGTGATCTCCCTATTTGTCG
>NZ_JAWRXV010000875.1:0-268 GCF_046534875.1 Paraburkholderia sp. SIMBA_054
GTGCTGGCGTTGCTGGTCATCGCCGGGTGGGTTGGCTGAAGCTCAACCCGGCGCCAGCGCGGTGAACGGGAACCAGGGCAGGTTGCGGGCGATCCAGTAGGCCGGGATCAGCACCAGCCAGAAGTTCGGCCGCGAAACTACGGCCACGACCGGTGCGAACCAGCGTGCCCGCCAGCCGGCCCGCCAGGCCAGCAGCCCCGGCACCAGGGCCAGTCCGGAAATCACCAGCGGGTTCATCCGGAAGGCGCGTGGAAGGTCGAGATGCACC
>NZ_JAWRXV010000876.1:0-268 GCF_046534875.1 Paraburkholderia sp. SIMBA_054
GAACCTGAACGTGTTTCGCGGCGATTACGCGACGGCCGGCGCGGCGAAGCTCGCGATCGTCGACAGCCACTCATTCTGGGTCTATGGCTACTTCGAGGAAACCAAGCTGCCGCACCTGCATATCGGCGACAAGGCCGAAGTGCGGCTGATGAGCGGCGGCACGCTGCAAGGCCACGTCGAAAGCATCTCGCGCGGCATCTACGACCGCGACAATCCGCAAAGCCGCGAACTGCTCGCCGACGTCAACCCGACCTTCAACTGGGTGCGG
>NZ_JAWRXV010000146.1:0-2460 GCF_046534875.1 Paraburkholderia sp. SIMBA_054
AGCCTCCAACTACGAATAATAAAGAGAGGCTTCAAAGCCGTACTTCAAGATACAAGGTGTCCGTTTTCGCGGGTCAATTTCACTGTTTGGTAACGTGTCGGACTACATTGGGGCCCGCGTTCCGATGTTGGTAGGTCTCGCCGCATCGGCGCTGGGCACGCTATGCCTCGCTACAGCTACCCACGTGGAATGGCTTTTCGTAGGCAGAGTGTTCATGGGAGTCGGAGTCGGTCTTTCCGCTGGTCCGGCTACGGCATCGCTGGTCGCGTTCAATCCCAGCGGAAGAATGTCGTATTCGGCTACGGTTACGCAGCCTCTCAGGCAATCGGGCTTGGTGCCGCTATGCTGCTTGGAGGTGTCCTTGTTCGATATGCACCATTTCCGACGCGGCTCAATTTCTGGATTTTGCTGGCGGTAATCGTGACGATTGCATCAGCAGCATGGCGCCTGCCTCAGACCTCAACGCTCAAGTCGTTCCGCAACTGGCGACCGGGGAACATAGGGATGCCGCGAGACATTCTTCCAATATTCGTCGCGTCGGCGCTGGTAGTGACGACAGCCTACGTGCTGGGCGCAATTACACTCTCGCTTGGGGCGCAGATTGCAAAACAGGTGGTGGGGTCAAGCAACGCGTTCGTCAACGGTGCGGCCATTTCGCTGTTTGCAATATGCAACGGGGCAATCACGATTTGCGCGGGAAACGTTGGGGTAAAGCGAAACATCGCCTTGGGGACCACAAGCTCGGTTGCCGGATTGCTTCTCCTCATGCTTGCCGCGCATGATCGCTCACTTGCCATGTTTCTCGGTTCTTCGACGTTCATGGGCATCGCCTATAGCATGCAATTCCGCGGGGGCCTTAGCCTACTGGTCGAAGCTATGCCAGTCGAACAGCGGGGCGCGACCGTGTCCGCCATCTATCTGATTGCATATCTGTTTCAAGGAACGGTTGCTTTGTCACTTGGCGTGTTGGCGACCGCGCATGGCCTTTCCACTGCCGTTTATACAGGAGCTCCAGCCGTCGCGGCATTAAGCCTTGCGGGGTTGCTTCTCGGTTCCCGGCTGGAACCGAGGATTTCGACGGCGGCAACTGCAAAGTAGGCTCAGCTTTCTCCATCGCTTCGGCATTGATGGCAAGAGCGTTTGAACACAATTGGGTTCGGCAGCTAGGCATGCGAGTATGCTGCGCCCACAAAGGTTGCCTTGAGCGTATAGGGCAGTGTTGTCGACCCTGTCCAAGAACAGTCCTCCGCTGCCGCGCGTCATTTCGACGAGTGTTAATGCTCAGGCGGGATGGTCGATGGCTTCAATGAACGTGCCTTAGGTTCTCATCGACCGAGCAGTTCTGGCGGAGTGCCTTACGGCGGAGATTGAGCTTGTGGCGCTCAAAGAACAACCTCCGATAGTCGTGACGGGCTACTCGCTCCAAGTGACGCAGGTGCGTTTGCGACCATTCCGGCTAAACAGCGATGCCTTTTGATTGCGGCCGATGTCGTTTGCGTCGCCATTTGTTCAGGTAACCTGCTCTTTCTGGGCAAACAGTTGTTTGCGTTGCTCATCAGTTAGTTGTGACGGACGCACCGCTTCAGCTAACGTGTACGCGCGTTTGACGGCGGCCCGGTTTTCAATACGCTTGAGCCATCGCGCAACATGCGGAAAGTCTCCGATTGCGATGCCTTGCTTGGCAAACTGAACTACCCACGGATAAGTGGCCATGTCAGCAATTGAGTACTCACCGGCGATGTATTCGCGGTCTGCCAATCGCTTATTCAGCACATTGTAGAGTCGCATCGTTTCGTTGGTGAACCGGTCGATTGCCAGCGGCAATTGTTCTGATGCGTAGTTACGGAAGAATACCGTTTGACCCAAAATCGGCCCGAGACCGCCCATCTGCCAGAACAACCATTGCAGGACCTCAATGCGACCTTGCGGATTGGCAGGAATGAACTGGCCAGTCTTTTCTGCCAGATGCAACAGGATTGCGCCCGACTCGAAAACCGATGCATCGAGTTGACAGTCTACGATGGCGGGCATCCGGTTGTTCGGGGAAATTTTTTCGAAGTCGGGAGCGAACTGCATCCCTTTGCTGATATCGACGGGATGTACCCGATATCTCACCTGCGCTTCCTCAAGGAAGATGGCAACTTTCTGGCCGTTGGGGGTGGGCCAATAGTAGAAGTCAATATCGGAAGAGTTAACGTTCGCTGCGGTCGCCATGGGAATTCCTCGTGGGTCGAATTCGGAATCACGCTGTTCGTGATTGATGGCGCTGAGTATGTTCGCTTGCATGAACTCCGGAAACGGGACACAGCCGAAGACACTATTCTCGAAACACGAACACTGAGACGGGGCGACCCGGAGTGCATGGCGGATGCGCTATGCACTTATCCGAATTAGTAAGGACTTTCCCGATCTCGTGGCATAGCGATATGTCAGGATGGTTGGTGCTAGGCAACCCATCTG
>NZ_JAWRXV010000877.1:0-268 GCF_046534875.1 Paraburkholderia sp. SIMBA_054
CTTATCGAATGAAAAATAAGACATCCTAAGGTGTCTTATTTTTTTGGTACAGACTCCACTTGAAAAAATTCACATAAAGTATAATGACCAAAACATTATCTCCTTACAAGTCTAATGTTACAAAAGGCATTTCTTCAAACGTATGGCCATCATCTAGACGATTCCAAAAGTAATCTCTTCTGTGAACTAGCACAATCTTAGACACTCAACATACAATGTATTCCGGACATAAAAGACACCATCTAAAGCAAGAGGCACTCAATTCGAG
>NZ_JAWRXV010000878.1:0-268 GCF_046534875.1 Paraburkholderia sp. SIMBA_054
CTTGGCGATCAGGGACAGCTTTCCGGCTACAATGTCGACCTAGCCAAAGCCCTTTGTCGTCAATTGGGTGTCGACGACGTCTGTCAGATTGAAGCTGTGCCGTGGAATGAGCTTGAGGAACGACTGCTTAGTGGACAAGCAGAAGCCATCATAGCCGGATGGAAACCAACCGAAGAAAATCGCGATCAATTTGCTTTCTCGCGGTCCTATATGCGATTGCCTGCGCGATTTGCGACGACCAATGCGGGTACATTTAATGACGATGCAG
>NZ_JAWRXV010000879.1:0-268 GCF_046534875.1 Paraburkholderia sp. SIMBA_054
GCCGGCTGCACTAAATAATTGCGGAGACAACGCACATGGACGATATCACTCAACAGACCACGGCCCGCGTATTCTGGGCGAACCGTTGGTGGCAGCTCGTCATCGGCATGGTGTGCATGGCGTTGGTGGCGAACCTGCAGTACGCGTGGACGCTGTTTGTCGCGCCGATGGACGCGCGGCATCACTGGGGCCAGGCCTCGATTCAGATGGCGTTCGCGATCTTCATCCTTACGGAAACCTGGCTCGTTCCACTGGAAGGCTGGCTCGT
>NZ_JAWRXV010000880.1:0-268 GCF_046534875.1 Paraburkholderia sp. SIMBA_054
CGGCTCGCGGGGGGGCGCGGGTGGGCTGATCGATATCGCGTCAATGAAATTCCCGCGCGACATGGAGGCGCTCACCGACATCCTCGCCGCACGCGACGTAGGTTGGGTCGCCGCGCCGTGGCCCGGCCAGCTCGAAGATGTCTCGACCCGCTCGCTCGTGCGTGGCCGCTGCATGCGCTACGTCACGCTGCCGACCACGCCCGACGAACTCGGACACGCGGTCGGTCACGCGCACTGCATGGCCTTGCTGACCGAGCCAGTTATCCAC
>NZ_JAWRXV010000147.1:0-2457 GCF_046534875.1 Paraburkholderia sp. SIMBA_054
TCTTCGTTATGCGAGAGGTCTTTGATGGTCAGCGAGGTCATGATCAATCTCCTGGATACGGTATGGGAAGAGGACGATGTGTTTGCGATTTACAGCACAGCCTGCAGGCCGCCGAAGTTCTGGATCGTCGGAATGACGACCTTCGTGTCAGTCTGGGTGACGGGCGCCACTACGATAGCCGGGCTGGCGAAGCCGCCACCGAATGCGGCATTCACGTTGCCGACGTTGTAGTTGCTGCCGCCGCGCACCGAGGCGAGTGCTTCGACGGAAAGGTCTTCGTTATGCGAAAGGTCTTTGATGGTCAGCGTAGCCATGGTCAATCTCCTGGATCAGTTGTTTCGGGTTGGAAGAGCACGATTTGTTTGCTCTTGCTGCTATATATGCACAGGATGTGCCAGTCGTGTGCAGAACTCCGAAATCACACGATAACCATATGAAACTAAAGGAGATTTGCTCATGGAGATTTTTTGAAGGCGGCTTTTCAAGCGACCAGGCGACAAATGAACGTCTGCTCCCGGCAAACAGATAATCGCGCAACTGTCCGCTTTAACCGAACAGCACGCAATGCGGCCATCTCAATGACGAATGCGCTTCGCGCGACGGATTACACCGTCCCGCAGTGCGTGAGCGCGGGCATACATCGCAATGCAAGTGCTGGAAAGAAGCAGCAACTGAAAAAAGCAGCGCGCGCCCGCCGACAATGTTGTGCTCTTGCGCACCGCAAAATCGGCATTACTCTATCTGCCCCTTTAGCTCATCGTCGGTGCGCGGCCCCAGCCACACCACGAAAAAGGGAAAAACCCCGGTGCTCGATGCGACCGAGGCGCGGCTGCTGCTCGTCCGCATCGATGTGACGACGCCGATTGGCGTCAGGGATAGCGCGCTGATCGCACTGGTCTTTTTCGTTCGCGCGGGTCGGTGCGGCGTTCGCGATGCGGGTCGAGGATGTCGGCGTGCAGCAGCGGCGCCTGTGCGTGCGGCTGCGCGAGAAAGATGGCAAGGCGCACGAGATGCCGTGTCACCATACGCTTGAGGCAGACCTGCACGCGTACCTCGACGGCACCGGCATCGGCACGGACACAAAGGGGCCGCTGTTCCGCACGATCGCGCGTGGCACCGGGAGGCTCAGCACGACGCCACTACCGAAGGCGAACGCGTACGGGATGGTGCACCGGTGGGCGCCAGCCGCCGGCATTGGCACGGCGATCGATCGGCAACCACACGTTCCGCGCCACGGGCATCACCGCCTATCTGAAAAGCGGTGGCACGCTCGAGAACGCCGCGGCAATGGCCAATCACGCGTCGAGGCGCACCACGCAGCGGTATGACCGGCGCCATGCTGACATCAGCCTCGACGAGGTCGAGCGGACTCACCTGTAGACCGGGGCGGATGGGCATGTTGATCCCACACATGTGCGACCAACGCCCCACAAACAAGAAGGCCCGCCAGCGGGGAACGGACTGGCGGGCCTGAAGCCGGCAAGGGACAAGACCTGACGGCATTCCTCTCAGAAGGAACTTCTAGAGCACATCTTCTCTTAACGCTTACCCCGTGCTGTGGTGCTGTCTTGAACTGTTCGAAGGGGTCTGGCGAACCCGACAAACGTTTTTATATGGGAACGGCCGTTTCATGCCCGGGACTTACAGCAGTCCCTTGAGAAACTGCAGTCCGCCGAAATTCTGCAGCGTCGGAATATCGATCTTCATGTCGGTCTGGATGACCGGCGCCACCACGATAGCCGGGCTGGCGAAACCACCGCCGAACGCTGCGTTCACGTTGCCAAAATTGTAGTTACTGCCGCCGCGCACTGCAGACAGCGCGTCGTTGGACAGTGCCTGATGATGCGAAAGATCCGTGATCGTCAGCGAGGCCATGGTGAAGCTCCTGGTGTGGCGTGTAGCGGGACGGGAGAGCATGCACTGTCTGCGACCAGGCAGACGCGGTGCGGCTCTCCCGTGTGTGGCTTTACTTGACCAGCTGCAGGCCGCCGAAGTTCTGGATCGTCGGGATGATGACCTGCGTGTCGGTCTGCGTGACGGGCGCCACCACGATGGACGGGCTGGCGAAGCCGCCACCGAACGCGGCATTCGTGTTGTAGGCGTTGTAGTTGCTGCCGCCGCGCACCGAAGCGAGTGCTTCGACGGAAAGTTCTTCGTTATGCGAGAGGTCTTTGATGGTCAGCGAGGTCATGATCAATCTCCTGGATACGGTATGGGAAGAGGACGACGTGTTTGCGATTTACAGCAGCACAGCCTGCAGGCCGCCGAAGTTCTGGATCGTCGGAATGACGACCTTCGTGTCGGTCTGGGTGACGGGTGCGACCACCACGCCCGGGCTGGCGAAGCCGCCACCGAATGCGGCGTTCACGTTACCGACGTTGTAGTTGCTGCCGCCGCGCACGGAGGCGAGTGCTTCGACGGAAAGTTCTTCGTTATGCGAAAGGTCTTTGATGGTCA
>NZ_JAWRXV010000881.1:0-267 GCF_046534875.1 Paraburkholderia sp. SIMBA_054
TTGATCACCGTCAGCAGGTTATGCGACGGCTCGCCGGCCACGTAGCGCAAAAAGCGTCCGGCATCCTCGGAAATATGGAGAATCTCGGCTTCCCGGTCGATCAGGATGCTCGGCGGCGCATAGTGCTCGATTAGCCGCTGATGCAGATTCGCGAACGAAAAGCTGGAGGGACGCGACGCCGGACGGACGGCTTCCGCTGGCAACGGCTGCAACGTCTTGCCGGCGACCGGCAGCACGGGCGTCACGCGAGGCCGGTTTGCATTGCTC
>NZ_JAWRXV010000882.1:0-267 GCF_046534875.1 Paraburkholderia sp. SIMBA_054
TCGCCCGTCGAGCAGCCCGCTACCCACGCTCGCACCTGCTCGGCGGGCAGTGCCCCGCCGCCGCAAATACGGGGCAATACCTCACGCTCCACCGCTTCGAACGCTTCCCGGTCACGAAAGAAATTTGTCACGCCAATCAGCATGTCCTTGAGCAGCGCACGCGTTTCGTCGGGGTGACTGCCGAGATAATGTCGATAGGCCTTCAGGTCGGGCTGCGCGTTGACCTGCAGGCGCCGCTCGATGCGACGCAGGACCGTGGCGCGCTTG
>NZ_JAWRXV010000883.1:0-267 GCF_046534875.1 Paraburkholderia sp. SIMBA_054
CGAGCGCGTGGTGGTCGATGGTGCGATCCGCGTGTCGTCGGATGCGCAGATCAAGGTGGTGAGTGCGGCGCCAGGCAGCACGCCTGGTGCGCCCGGCACGCCCGCCTCTGCGCCGCCGGCGGCAAGCGCCGCAGCGTCCGCACCCGCCGCCGCGCTGGCGCAGACGCGCCCGGCCAGCGTGAGTCCATGAGCCCGATGACCCGATGACGACCGACGCCATCCGGCGCACCCCGACCCGATGAACATCTCCCACTTCTGCATCGACCG
>NZ_JAWRXV010000884.1:0-267 GCF_046534875.1 Paraburkholderia sp. SIMBA_054
CTGGGCGGCTTGCTTGTTGCTCGCACCTCGCGAGATCGCACGCAGGACGTCGATCTCTCGCGCAGACAGACGCGGACCATGTAACACACTTCTTGCCGCGCGCCTTGCGACGGGGACCCGTTCCGCCACCAGCGCGTCTACCACCTCGCGGCATAGCCGGCCATTGGCAGCCTCGTCTTGCAGCACGTGTGCGGCCGCCTCATCGGTCAGCGCGGCGCGCCACGGGCGCGTCGAGCGCAACGCAACCCATGCCACCGACGCAGCCAG
>NZ_JAWRXV010000885.1:0-267 GCF_046534875.1 Paraburkholderia sp. SIMBA_054
GTTGCAGAACACGATCACCTGCTTGAGGCTGCGCTCGCGGATCAACTGGACGACGGCGCCGGTCTTGTCGCCCTCGGCCACTTCATAGACGATCTGCGTGACATTGGTCGCCGTCGAGTTGCTGCGCGCGACTTCGATGG
The DNA here is from genome assembly GCF_046534875.1 of Paraburkholderia sp. SIMBA_054. NCBI lineage: Bacteria > Pseudomonadati > Pseudomonadota > Betaproteobacteria > Burkholderiales > Burkholderiaceae > Paraburkholderia > Paraburkholderia sp. SIMBA_054. The sequence continues at coordinate 141 of NZ_JAWRXV010000885.1, forward strand.
TTTGCGGATCGCGCAGATACGTGGCCGCGAGCTTCTTGATTTCGCCGGAGAATGTGGCCGAAAACAGCAGCGTCTGACGCTCTTTCGGCAGCAGATTCAGAATGCGCTGCAAGTCCGGCAGGAAGCC
>NZ_JAWRXV010000886.1:0-267 GCF_046534875.1 Paraburkholderia sp. SIMBA_054
CTTTCAATACGCTCGCCATGAGCGTGTACAGCGACTTCGGCTTCGATCATGTCGAGATCAAGCTGTCGCTGCGCCCTGATGCGCGCGCCGGCACGGACGAAACGTGGGATCGCGCGGAGCAGGGCCTGCGCGAAGCGCTGACCGCGTGCGGCGTGACGTGGGAAGAACTGCCGGGCGAAGGCGCGTTCTATGGTCCGAAGGTGGAATATCACATCAAGGACGCGCTCGGCCGCTCGTGGCAATGTGGCACGCTGCAGCTCGACATGG
>NZ_JAWRXV010000887.1:0-267 GCF_046534875.1 Paraburkholderia sp. SIMBA_054
CGCTCCGCGATCGCTTCGGCATTGTTGCGCGGCTCGAGTTTTATAACGCCGAAGAACTCGCGCGCATCGTCACGCGTTCGGCTTCGCTGCTGAATGCGCAGATTCATCCGGACGGCGCATTTGAAATTGCGAAGCGCGCGCGCGGCACGCCGCGTATCGCCAACCGGCTGCTGCGGCGCGTGCGCGATTTCGCTGAGGTCAAGGCCGACGGCAACATCACCGCGCAAGTGGCCGACGCGGCGCTGCGCATGCTCGACGTCGACGCGG
>NZ_JAWRXV010000148.1:0-2452 GCF_046534875.1 Paraburkholderia sp. SIMBA_054
TTCTTCGTCTTGTCCATGCTGTTCGTCATTCATGGTGGGACGCAAATTCTAGCTCAGCGCGTTAGTGCGACAAAACCGTCATTTTCCTGTATCCCAGTGCGATTTGCGCATCAGACTGCTGAAGTCCCGGCGGACGAAATTAGGGTCCTTGTACGCCATTACATCGGCCAGACCGGTGCCTTGAGTGGTCTCGGGACGATGCTTGAGGCTGTCGTAAAATCGTTGTGGCACGCGGCCTCCGCGCCTTTGCGCTCAACGGGCTGCTGTTGCACGACCACGGCGTTCTTCGAGTGCAGCTCAATGCCGCTAAACTTCATTTCAGCCTCCTGAACGGGTCGGTTGAGACCTCGCAAACGGGTTATGGAGGTTTCGGACGGCTTCCACTACAGTGGACCATGCGGTAGCAGATGCTTCGCGCCTGCGCATCCATCAATTTTTCGCAGGGGGTTGTATGCTCGATATGGAAAAGGCCTTACACGTCGATATCCCAGTGGAACTCAACGAGCTGAAGCTCGTGTTCAGTGTTAGCAGTCTGATGCTCGAGGGGGACCTTCCCGCCTCCATCTTTCACATGCAGCTGATTAAGAATGATGCGGCGGGGTGGAACGCCAAAGATGACATCGCGGCGGTCTTTCACACCAACGCCGGACACGTCATGCTCAACGATGAGGCCTATAACGCAGAGAGAAATATCGCAACCGGTAATCCCTATAAGTCTCTTTTAGCGGGTCTAATCGGACGCGGTGTAAGGGTGGAATTATGCGGTGCTACCGCGGCCGCTCACAAATGGGGCAATGCAGATCTGCTACCGGGCGTGAAAGTCAATACTGACGCGATGGCGCGCCTTACCCAACTGGTGCAGGAAGGCTTCATCAAGATATCGGAGTAAGATAGACATCCCTCGGCCACGACATCCATGGGTACTCGGTGCGTGCATCATAACGCCCGTTAAACACGGCGTCCGACGCTGACGTGCGGCGACGGGAACATAAGAGTGCTGCATGCAGCTTGAAGAGAGCTCGCAGGACTCGTCCCGGCTTTTCTTCGCGGAGAAAGACAGTCGTGGAAATCGCATTTTCATCCCTAACTCCCAACGGCCGAGTCGGCTTCTTAATCACTGGCTTATTAATAGCCTGCAGGCGGAGTCAACATGCGGGATTCAGGCGTCCCCGTCACCCGGCACCTGCGCCATTTGTACCAGTTGCTTTCTAGTCCTCCCTTTCCTAATCTGATCGGAGAGGCTCGGGTCGATGGAAACCGGCACGCCGTCATGCACTCTCTGGGAGGTCCAAAATGTCGTTTAATCGAACCGAGACAGCCGTGGTTTTCATCGACCCGCAAGTCGATGTCTTAAGCAAGAACGGCAAGAACTGGGGCGCGGTGGGAGCAAGCGTGACAGAGAATAAGACTGTGGAAAACATGCTGCGAATCTTCAAGGCGGCAAAGTCCGCGAAGTTTGCAGTCTTTATATCGCCACATTACTTTTTCCCGACCGATCGCGTATGGAAATTCAATGGACCATTGGAGGCAGATGAATTCGCAACCGGCACGTTTGCGCGCAGTGGTCAGTTGAGTCTGGAAGGTTTCGAAGGCTCCGGCGCTGACTGGCTCGACGAATTCAAGCCTTACATCAACGACGGTGAGACGATTGTTGTAAGTCCGCACAAAGTCTTTGGACCGCAGACCAACGATCTCGTCCTTCAACTGCGCAAGCGGGGAGTGAGAAGGGTGGTGCTCGGAGGCATGCTTGCCAACATGTGCGTGGAGTCACATCTGCGTGATCTGCTCGAACAGGGCTTCGAGGTTTTCGTTGTTAGCGATGCCACCGCCGGACCGCGACATCCCGTTTGGGGTGACGGATACAAGGCGGCGATGATCAACTACGCGTTTCTCGCGCACGGCGTGGTGACTACCGACGAGGTTGTGGCTTCAATGGAATGACGCACAAGTGAGATCGGCTGACAGGCGAGCGAAATGCGCGTTTCCCAATGGGACGCCGAGCATTTTTCCGGCACGGACTGCCGACCGCCTACTTACCGCCGTCGCGATGTCTCATGGCGCACGCGGTTACGCCGGTGGTTCTATTTTATTGAAAAATCGCCTTAGCAAGGAGAATGGCAGTGTCGCAATAAGGCCCTGCGGTAAAATTCGCGGTCCGATATCGATGGCGAACGCGATGGCCAAGAAGAAAACTCTGCGCAAGACATTGCCCGCAGGCATTGGCGAGGTGTTGAAGCGCCTGCACTATCCGCTGGATGTGATCCTGCTGTGTGTGCGGTGGTATGTGGCGTACTCGCTGAGCCTCGTCGAGCAGGACCACCGGGCCATCAAGCGCATCATCAGGTTGTGTCGCGATAAGTTTGGCGGGGTAAGAAATTCGGTAATGGCAAGGAGTCCTTATGCCACCAGCGAATAGAACTGCGCAGCAGCGGTTCGGGTATCGCCGCTGCCC
>NZ_JAWRXV010000888.1:0-267 GCF_046534875.1 Paraburkholderia sp. SIMBA_054
GTCAATTAAAATCAAGGGGAGACCAATGCCCTGGCATCGGGTGAATAGGAGCTGGTGGAGTGAACAAAGAAGCAATGAGAAAAGGGCCGCCAAATATTGTAACCCGAAATTATTGTCGTTATAATTAACTGAAATTGCTTATGTTAAAATACTGTCAAAGACGAAATAGTTTGGAGTGAAGAAAATATGTATAAAGATGACGAACTTCAACTATTTATCGGGAATTTACAAGGCATGGATGAGTACCGCTTGCCTCAGCGGGCGTAT
>NZ_JAWRXV010000889.1:0-267 GCF_046534875.1 Paraburkholderia sp. SIMBA_054
CGGCGTTAAGATGACGGGCGGCAAAATGTCGAATGTCAATTAACCTTGAAAAGCCCGGAACTGCGGACTTTCCTCCTCGATTAAGAAAAGATTTACGATTTCAATCACTTGGCGTTAACTGCATATTTACCCTGCCCGGTAACCATAAGGACAAGTTTTTTGCGTCCACAGGTAATCGAGTATCCCATGTCTCTTGTACGTCTTGCACATGAGTTGCCCATCGAGGCTCCGCGTACCGCGTGGCTTGACTCCATCATCAAAGGTGAT
>NZ_JAWRXV010000890.1:0-267 GCF_046534875.1 Paraburkholderia sp. SIMBA_054
CGGATGCGGACGTTGCTGTGGTCGGATTCGTTGTTGCTGCACTTGCGGTGCTGGTCGCCGCTGTCGCCGCTGCCTCGCTCGCTTGCGTCGCCGACGACGCCGCTTCCTCCACCCGCCCCTGCGACGTGCCCGTAGCCAGTTGCGTTTCGCTATGACGGTTCGGCGCGGAGCGCCACGCATAGACGGCGACCGCCGCCGCGCAAATCACCGCGAAGCCGGCGAGTCCCGCCTTCGCCAATGTCCCCGACTTCTCCGCGCGCGCCTCGT
>NZ_JAWRXV010000891.1:0-267 GCF_046534875.1 Paraburkholderia sp. SIMBA_054
GTTGAAGCTCAGATCGACGGTGTCGGCGTCCCACGCATGCAAGTCGATCCCTTCGCCACGGGGCAGCGGCTCTTTCACGAACGTACCGCGCCCCGTTTCGCCGCTCACGAGGCCGATCGACTGAAGCTCGGCGTAGACGCGCGTGGCCGTCACCAACGCGATGCCTTCGCGCGCGGCGAGTTCGCGGTGGGTGGGCAATCTTGTTCCGGGCTGCAACCGGCCTGCGCGGATCTCGGCCGCCAATCGATCGACGAGATGTTTGTAGCG
>NZ_JAWRXV010000892.1:0-267 GCF_046534875.1 Paraburkholderia sp. SIMBA_054
TCCGGTCCGGAAGTGGAAAGCGTGTTGCTGCAACATGAAGCCGTGGCCGAATGCGGCGTGATCGGCGTGCCGGACGACACGCGCGGGCAGATCGTGAAGGCGTTCATCGTCGTCAATCCCGGCTATACAGCCGACGACAAACTCGTCGCACAGTTGCAGGAATTCGTGAAGGATACGGTGGCGCCGTATAAGTATCCGCGCGTTATCGTGTTCGTCGATTCACTGCCGCGCACTGAAACAGGCAAGCTCAAGCGCTTCGAATTGCGT
>NZ_JAWRXV010000149.1:0-2447 GCF_046534875.1 Paraburkholderia sp. SIMBA_054
GTAAGCCCCCGGCAATGTCACCTTGAACCGACAGGACGAGGAAGCGACGATCGTGTCCACCTATTTTTTAAGTGGACACGTGTACGCTATGAACGAGAATGAGGCGATTCTGGAAGTGGTGCAGCCAACGCGGCGGCGCCGCCACAGCAAGGAGTTCAAGGAGAAGGTGATCGGCGCGGCGATGCAGCCAAATGTGTCGATCGCCGCGGTGGCACTGCATTACCGGTTGAATGCGAACTTGTTGCGGCGATGGGTAGCCGCCCGGGAAGAGCAAGACCTCGCGCGCGAGGCGCGCCAGTCGATGAGCGCACCGCCGGCGGAGTTTGTCCCGCTGCAACTGGAAGCGCCAGGCGCGGAGCCCACTTCGACGGAGATCCAGATCGAGGTACGCCGCGGGGCGGCGACCGTGACGGTACGCTGGCCACTTTGCGCTGCAGCCGATTGCGCCGCCTGGTTGCAAGGGTGGCTGCGATGATCCGCATCGACGCGATCTGGCTGGCGACGGAGCCCATCGATATGCGCGCCGGTATCGATACAATCCTGGCGCGAGTAGTCAAGGTGTTCGGCGCGGCACGTCCGCATCACGCGTACCTGTTTGCCAATAAGCACTCGACGCGCATGAAGGTGCTCGTGTACGACGGGTTCGGTATCTGGCTGGCCGTGCGTCGGCTGAACAAGGGGCGATTCATCTGGACGAACGGTGACCAGGCGATCGCCACCGCGCTGAATCCCGAGCAGTTGCGAGCGCTGGTGACGGGGCTACCCTGGCAGACGCTCACGCACGATCACGCGATCACCGTCGTGTAATACCCCCAAAGCCGTAAACTGGCTTGCTTGCCGCAGCGGGTTGGGTTCTGGCAGACTGGCCTCATGAACCTGCCCGCCAACCTCGACACCCTGAGCCCCGACGAACTGCGCACGCTGGCTGCGCAGTTGATGGCTCAGGTCGGTGAGAACGAGCGGGAACTGCGCTACCGTCAGACGCGCATTGACCAGCTCACACACGAGATAGCCACGCTCAGGCGCTTGCATTTCGGCAAGCGCAGCGAGCAGCTCAACGTCGAGCAGATGAGTCTGCTCAATGAGGCTATCGACGCCGATCTGGCCGCACTTGAAATCGAACTTGAGCAGTTGCAGCCGACTACGCCGGCGGGCGAGCAACGTCAGAAGCCCAAGCGCACACCGTTGCCCCCACACTTGCCGCGCACCGACATCCACCACGAACCCGAGGACAAGACGTGCTTGTGCGGTTGCCAGCGAGTGCGTATCGGCGAGGACATCAGCGAGAAGCTGGACTATACGCCCGGGGTGTTCACGGTCGAGCGGCACATTCGCGGCAAGTGGGCCTGCAAGGCGTGCGAAACGCTGATTCAGGCGCCGGTTGCGCCGCATGTGATCGACAAGGGCATTCCCACCGCCGGGTTGCTCGCACAGGTGCTGGTCGCCAAGTACGGCGATCACTTGCCGCTGTACCGTCAGGAACGCATCTTCGAGCGCGCCGGCCTGGCGATCCCGCAATCGACGCTTGGCGAGTGGGTCGGCGTTTGCGGCGTACGGTTGCAGCCGCTAGTCGACGCGCTTCGCGAAGTGCTTCTGCAGCACGATGTGCTGCACGCCGATGAGACGCCGGTGCAGATGCTGGTACCCGGCAAAGGAAAGACGCAGCGCGCGTACGTATGGGCGTATGCCACGACGCAGTTCGCCGATGTGCGCGCCGTGGTCTATGAGTTCGCCGACAGCCGTGCGGGCGAACATGCTCGCGCGTTCCTTGGCGATTGGCGCGGCAAGCTGGTATGTGACGACCACAGCGGCTACAAAGCCGGATTCGAGCTGGGCATCACTGAAATCGGATGTGTTGCGCATGCCAGACGGAAGTTCTTTGAACTGCACACCAACCACAAAAGTCAGATCGCCGAACAGGCACTGAAATACTTCGGCGCGCTATACGCTGTCGAGCGCGACGTCGCAGAACTCAAGCCGGATCGCAGATGTGAAGTTCGCCAGGAGCGCGCACGGCCGATCGCCGATGCCTTACATGAGTGGATGCTCGCCCAGCGCAAACTGGTCTCCGAGGGATCGGCGATCGCCAAGGCGCTCGACTACAGCCTCAGGCGCTGGGAGGCGCTCACGCATTATCTGGTCGATGGGCATGTGCCCATCGACAACAACTGGCTGGAAAATCAGATCCGTCCCTGGGCCATCAGCCGATCGAACTGGCTGTTTGCGGGATCACTGCGCGCGGGGCAACGCGCCGCTGCGATCATGAGCTTGATTCGAACTGCGCAGCTCAATGGCCACGATCCCTACGTCTATCTGAAAGACGTGCTCAATCGCCTGCCTACCCACCGAGCCGACGATATCGCCGCGCTTCTACCGCATCGCTGGGCACCTGCCGCGACTTGATTGACGGCAATTTACGCCCAGGGATGCCTTTGCCGGGCGCTTAC
>NZ_JAWRXV010000014.1:0-223248 GCF_046534875.1 Paraburkholderia sp. SIMBA_054
TAGGTGCCGCCCCGCACAGGGGCGACGCTTGAAGCACGAAGGCATAACGCGGATGCCAGCGCAAAGGCAAACACACCGACCGGCAACACCTGAAGCACGAAGGCATAACGCCGGTGCCAGCAAAAAAACAAAAACCCGACTGGCAACGCCCGCCCCGCAAAGCCAAAAAAACCAAACCGCCCGCGCCGCCAAGGCGCCCAAGCGGATCCCCACACTCAGTCCTTCTTCTCGGCTTTCAGCCGACGATACTCGTCAACCGGCAACCCACCCCATCCCCAGTTTTCCTTCTCGACCTCCTGAATAACGACGAAGGTTGCTTCCAGCGGCTTGTTCAGCACCTTCAGCAGCAACTCGCTCGTTCCCTTGATGAGTTGCGCCTTCTCTTCCGGCGTTACTGCGCTCGTGCCGGGCGTATTTCCCTCGCGCGTAACCTGAATAGTCACGATAGGCATCAGAATCTCCGTAATGTCGTGTGGGACAGGCGCCGTTGCCGGCGCCTCACCGTGCTTCGTGGCGTGCTTAGTGGCCTGCGCTCTGGCCGCCGTCGACGTGCAGGATCTCGCCCGTGACGAACGACGCGGAATCGAGATACAGCACTGCATTGACGATGTCGCTCATCTCGCCCATGTGGCCGACGGGATGCAGCGAACCCAGTGCTTCGTGGGTTTCCGGCGCGTGCATCGGCGACTTGATGATGCCGGGCGACACAGCGTTCGCGCGGATGCCCGACTTTGCGTATTCGATCGCGAGCGACTTCGTTGCGGCGTTCAGGCCGCCCTTGGTCAGCGACGCGAGAACCGACGGCACGCCCGAGATTGCGTGATCGACGAGGCTCGTCGAGATCTGCAGGACGTGGCCGCTCTTGTTCTTTTCCATCTCGGCGATGGCGAGCTGCGTGATGTGGAAGAAGCCGTTCACATTCACATTCAGCACGGCGGCGTAGTCTTCGGCCGTGTATTGCGTGAACGGCTTGGCGATGAAGATGCCTGCGTTGTTGATCAGCGTGTCGATGCGGCCGAAGCGTGCAATCGCTTCCGAAACGGCGCGTTGCGCGACTGCGCGGTCACCGATGTCGCCGGCGATCGCCACGACGTTTGCATCGTCCGACGGCTTGATCGAGCGCGCGACAGCGACGACGCGATAACCGTGCTCACGGAAGCCCTTGACGATCTCGGCGCCAATGCCTTGCGATGCACCTGTGACGATTGCGACTTTTTGCGAATTGCTCATGATGGACCTCGAAGAGTTGTTCGGCTTTGTGTCGGAATTGACAGTGCCGTTAGGTCGTAAATCTAGGCTTCCTCGGCGTTGTTGCGAACACCCGGGTTGGACAAACTGTTGTGATTGGGAGGAATAAGTGGGGGTTTTTTGTCTGCGACGCGGGGTGGTTGGTATGCGTTTGCGCTGGCATGCGCGTGTTGCCTTCGTGCTTCAGGCGTTTGCCGTTTGGTGTTTTGGTCTTTTCGCTGGCATCCGCGTTATGCCTTCGTGCTTCAAGCGTCGCCCCTGTGCGGGGCGGCACCTACTTTTCTTTGCCGCCGCAAAGAAAAGTAGGCAAAAGAAAGCGGCTCACACCGCCAGTTCTAGTTCTTGCCTGAGGGCCCCCAAAGGGTCTTACGCTTCACACGGCAATCACGTGACCCATGTTCGTTGCCAACGCTCTTGCGGTGCGCCTCACCCGCTTCACGCACCCGAGTTGCCGCACGCCGTCTCAGATATTCCACCGCCGCCCAGGTGGCAAACTGTGTGTAGGTCGTAGTGCCTCGCACGCCTCACTCCGGACCGATAGCGCATGCATTCCACCCTGTAAGAGCGCCACCCTATACGACGCGGCAACCTACACACAGTTTGCCACCTGGGCGGCACATACCATTCGCTGCTGCTTGCCCGAGTACGGGTATTCGAAGCGGGTGAGGCGTTCGTTCGAAGCGTTGGCAACGAGCACCAACCAGGGCACTGCCGTGTGAAGCGTGGGACCGTTGGGGGCCCTCAGGCAAAAACTAGAACGGCGGTGTGAGCCGCTTTCTTTTGCCTACTTTTCTTTGCGGCGGCAAAGAAAAGTAGGTGCCGCCCCGCACAGGGGCGACGCATGAAGCACGAAGGCATAACGCGGATGCCAGCGAAAAGGCAAACAACCAAACCGCATGCGCAGCAAATCCCGCCTCGCGGACGCCAGCGAAGCAGGCACAAAAAAACCGACACACTGCCTGTGGTACTGCACACCAAATGAAACTGACTGTTGCGAGCTTGATCATTCACGCTGATCGACCGTGCCAACGCAGTCAAAAACGGCGACGCCCATGCCTAAAAAGCCGCGCCGGGCAAGCCGGACACGGCGTCATACGCGAACGATCAGCCCATCGAACCAGGGCCAGAAACCCGCACTACTCGTTAGGCGCAAACCCCGGAAGCACGTCCTCATGCAATTCATCAAGTATCTGCCGATAATCCCGCGGCGTCACACGAGGGTTCAACGCGACGTGCGACACCCCATGCTCCCGCGCCAGATCGAGGTAATCCCGCAGCGCGCGACTTCCAATCGCAAAACCGCCACCGATCCGCTTGAACGGATAATCCCGCCGCGGATGCAGGTACAAAAACCCACCAAACGCGAGCGGTTTCGCATCGCCATCGGGGTTCGTCTGACGATTCGTTTCTCTCCACTCATCGGCGAACGATTGCAACCGCGCAGGTTCTGGCACGAACCCAAGGTATCCATCCATATTGCCCGCGATCCAGCCGAGCGTCTGCTGCGAGCGTCCGACCGCGATAGTCGGCACTCTCCCGAACACAGGCTTCGGCAGCATGGTCAGCGAGCCATCTCCGCGTCCAAAACGCTCCGATTTGAAGCGCGGAAAGTTCTGCTCGCTCACGCTGCGATAAACCCCATACGCATCGCGGAAACGCTCACCGCGACTTTCAAAGTCGATGCCAAACACGGGATATTCGGAAGGCCGATCACCCGACGACATCCCTATCACGATGCGTCCGCCCGTCAGCCTGTCGAGCGAATTGACCTGCTTGGCGAGCATGAGCGGCTCGCGCATCGGCAGCACGATGCCTGTCGTGCCGAGCGTGATGCGCTCGGTCGCGGTGGCGAGGTGCCCGATGTAGATCAGCGGCTCGAAGATCTGCCCGGAATCGCCGTATTGCGGATCGTAGAACGGGATATCGCGCGCCCACAACGCGGCCACGCCGGCTTGTTCGGCACGTTGCGCCATCTGCAGATGGTCGGCCATTGACGGATGAGGCGACGCGGCGTGCGTTTCGAGCGGCAGGATCAGCCCGACGGTGAGCGCGTCGCGCCGGAAGACGCGGTCGTAACCGCGATGACCCTGCAAAGGGAACGGAGTGCGCTCGACTTGCGTTTCGGGAAAAGCGATTGGCATGTCCATGATGTTTTCCTCCAGTGACGTCAGCTTACGGACATGCGTCGACGGGAAAAACACAGCGCCGCTAACAACACTTGATACACGGCGTCAATAGAGATGGACAGCAGGCAAGCGCGTGAAAAACTTCGTTTCACTCACGATGATGGTACGCATCATCAATCATCATTTTACTTGATCGATCGCCACTCCTATCGTTGAGGAAAACAGAAGAGCGTGTCGGGTAGCCCTCGAATGCGCCTACTTCGAAACGAAATACAGGAGACATCGTGGTCCAAACGACTGCACTTCACAACGTCCGGTTGTCGCCGGCGTTCGTACGACTCGTCGCGCGTAGGCGCAGGCTCGTCATATTGCTCACGCTCGGTACCTTGCTGCCTTACTACGCTTTCGTGCTGATAGCAGGCTTCGCGCCGAAAGTGCTCGCGTTGAAGCTGTTTCCCGGCAGTGTCATGACGATCAGCTGGCCGTTGGGCGTCGCGCTGATCGTCGGCACGTGGATACTGACGGGCATCTATATTCGCCGCGCAAACGGCGAGTTCGACGAGTTGACCGCTCAGGTCCTGGCGGGAGACGCGCAATGAAACGATGCGTCAAACTCATCGGCGGCGTGCTGGCCGCTTTCATCGCCTGTGACGCAATGGCAGCAGCGGAAGTGCTCGAAAAAGTACAGAAGCAGCCGCTCAACACGACGGCCATCGTCATGTTCCTCGCGTTCGTCGTTGCGACGCTCGGCATCACGTTTTGGGCCGCGTCGAAGACGAAGTCGATGAAGGACTTCTACAACGCGGGCGGCGGCATTTCCGGTTTTCAGAACGGCCTCGCGCTGGCGGGCGACTATATGTCGGCGGCCGCACTGCTCGGTGTGACGAGCATGATCTTCTTCAACGGCTACGACGGCATGCTCTACGCGGTGAGCTTCTTCGTCGCGTGGCCGTTGCTGATGTTCCTGTTTGCGGAGCGCATCAGAAATCTGGGGCAGGTCACGATCGCCGACATCGCATCGTTCAGACTCGACCAGCAGAGAATACGCACGCTGATGGCATTCGGCTCGCTGACGGTGGTGTGCTTCTATCTCGTCGTGCAGATGGTGGGCGCGGGTCAACTGATCCAGTTGCTGTTCGGGCTTCAATACAACTATGCCGTCGTCGTGGTCGGCGCGCTGATGGCGGTGTATGTGACCTTCGGCGGTATGGTTGCGACAACGTGGGTGCAGATCATCAAGGCCGTACTCATGCTGTTCGGCGCAACGCTGCTTGCGGTTCTCGCGTTGAGCAAGTTCGGTTTTTCGATCGACGACATGTTCGCTCAAGCGATCGCCACACATAAGAGCGGCGCCGGCATCATGCTGCCGAGCAAGCTCGTCGCCGATCCGTTTGCGATGCTGTCGCTGTCGGTGGGACTGGTGTTCGGCACGTCGGGGCTGCCGCATATCCTGATGCGCTTCTTCACGGTGCCGGATGCAAAGGCGGCGCGCAAGTCCGTGTTCGTCGCGACGGGCTTTATCGGGTACTTCTTCCTGATCGTCATGGTGCTCGGCACAGCCGCGATTGTGATCGTGGGCCGCAATCCGTCGTTCTACGAGGGCGGCGTGATCGGGGGCAAGCTGATCGGCGGCGGCAACATGCCCGTCATGCATCTGGCGAAGGCAATGGGCGGAGACCTCGTGCTGGGCTTCCTGTCCGCCGTCGCCTTTGCAACGATCCTCGCTGTCGTGGCGGGACTCACGATGGCAGGCACATCGGCTATCTCGCACGATCTGTACGCGATGGTGATCAAGCGCAATCGCGCCGATCAAGCGAAGGAAAAGCGTGTATCGAGAATCGCATCGATTGCGATCGCGTGCGTGGCAATCCTGCTCGGCATCGTGTTCAAGGATCAGAACGTCGCGTTCCTCGTGGCGCTGACATTCAGCGTGGCCGCGTCGGTCAATTTTCCGATCCTCACGCTCGCGATCTACTGGAAAGGCTTGACGACGCGCGGCGCGCTGATGGGCGGCATTGCGGGGCTCGTGAGTGCAGTGGGTCTGGTCGTGCTGTCGCCCGCCGTGTGGGTCAAGGTACTCGGACACGCGACGCCGATCTTCCCGTACGACTACCCCGCAATCATTTCGATGACGATCGCCTTCTTCTTCACATGGATCGGATCGGTCACCGATCAGGGCGCGCGAGCGGCGAACGAACGCGAGCAATTCGACGATCAATTCGTTCGCGCACAGACGGGCATCGGTTCGTCGCGCGCCGCCAGTCATTAGAGAACTGCTGCAATCGATAGGGAATAAAAATGTCGAACTCGCCTATGTCATCCACGCACGATATTCAAGCGCACGGCACGCACACGCAGGACCGCTTCCAGTGGCGCGATACCGGTCTGGGTTTTTCGCCCGTCACGATCGCGCTGCACTGGATCGTAGCGGCGCTGGTGCTCGCGATCATCGGAATCGAGATTGCGCTTGTTGCGTCGCCCAATGTCGAGCTAGCGAAGGTTCTGAATCTGCTCGGCACGATCCTGTTTCCGATCTCGGCCTATCGGTTCTGGGCGCGCGTGACGTCGTGGCATCCGCTGCCGCTCGGCACGCCGAATCCTGTCGAGGTGATCGTGAGCCGGTCGGTTGCGACTGCGCTGGCGCTGGCGATGGTGCTGCTGCCTGTCGCCGCGTGGCTGGCGAAATCGGCGGCTGGCCAGCTTGTCGAAGTGCCCGGCGGATGGATCATTCCGTCGCCGATGCATCCAAACGCGCAGGCCGCGCAGGTCTTCGATGTTCTTTTCAAGATCGGCGCAACGCCGTTTGTGCTTGGCCTGGCGCTGCATATCTTCGGTGCCTGCAAGAATCATTTCGTGTTGAAGAACGATGCGTTGAAACGCATGCTTGGCAAACGCGTGGAGCTTTGAATCATGAGCACAACAGGTTTTGAGTTTGGTGGAAACGCCGTCACGAAGCTTTGCGGCGTCAGATATCCGATCTTCCTCGCCGGGATGGCCGCGATCTCCGGTCCAAAGCTCGTTGCGGCCGTCGCCAATGCGGGCGGGATGGGAACGGTGGGCGGTTTGCGTTTGCCGCCGCTCGCGTTGCGGCGCTGGATCCGGGAAACGAAAGAACTGACTGACAAGCCGTTCGGCGTCAATCTCGTTCCTTCGTTTGGTGGCCCGGATGTATTCGAGGCGCAGTTTCAGGTCGTGTTGCAGGAAAAGCCCAGGATGCTGTCGCTGTTCTATGCGGAGAACTATCCGCACATGATCTCCCGCGCAAAAGACGCGGGAATGGTGGTCATGGTCCAGGTCGGTTCCGTCGAACTCGCGCGCAAGGCTATCGCGCAGGGCGCCGATATCATCACTGCGCAAGGCAGCGAGAGTGGCGGGCATCTGAACCGCGGCACGATTGGACTGCTTTCGCTACTGCCGTCGCTTATCTCTGCGGCGGGCGGGCGACCTGTGCTCGCGGCAGGCGGGATCACGAATCGCGACGACGTCCGCACGGTGATGAACATGGGCGCGGGCGGCGTGCTCTGCGGCACGGCGTTCGTTGCGTGTGACGAGTCGAATGCGCATCCGCTTTACAAGCAGAAGATCGTGGATGCGACGGTCGATGACACCGAATACCGTACCGGCTATTCGTTCGGCTGGAAATACGGCACGCCGCACCGGGTCATTCCGAATCGCGACAAGTGGAATTTGTTGCGGCATATCGGCGGCGGCGCGCGCGTGATCGACAAGCCGAGAATGGCGCAGAAGCTGTCGTTGTATGCGGGGCAGGGTGTCGGGAAGATCGACCGTGTGGTGTCGGCGGCGGCGCGTGTTGAGGAGCTTGTGAAGGGGTTTGCTGACGAGGGCGAGCGGGATGCGGTTGAACGGCGCGAGGGGGTTAGGTTGCGCTATGCGTAGGATGGGGTGATTCGACGGCCGGGCATTGAGGTCGGCTCGTCGTGTGCGGGGCGGGAGGCGCTGATTGCGGCCAATCATTGCCGCTCGCCCATCGCACAGAACTGTCTAGAACGGCTGGTCCACATCCGAAACACGCCCGATACCCAAGGCGAGCATCTCGGCCTTAGCCGACATTGATTGGGCTGGGCCAGGTTCGACGTCAGCAATGTGGCGGATTGCCGACGGCATCGCGCAAGCGGACAACGGCTTGCCGCATCAGCGAACTCACACTGGCGACCCACATTGGTCTTGGCACTCCGCGTCCCGTAGATGGCACATCCGGTGGAGCAAACGGCCCTATCTCTTCCGGCCGGTTGCCGACTTCAAGCACTAGCAGCTTCGTCAATGTGGTCGGTGTTAACCCGCTAAAACCCCTCCGGCGCTTGCAATCCCTTCCGGTACGACCCAAAATGTAAGCGCTAACACGATATTTTCAGCGCGCTATTAGCGAATGGACGGGCTGAGACTCACGACAGCGCGTCAAAATGTAAGCGCTAACATAAAATGAGGAAACGGATCGAGCGCTCAGCGCAATGCGCCGTGGCGCGCAGACCTCTATCCCAATGCGCGCCGAAGTGGACGCGCAATTCCAGGCTGCCCGACAGCGTATCGGCGCGGCCCGACGCAACTCAATCGGACACATGAAGCGGAGACAACGATCATGAGCGCAACCCCTGACCACGAGCAGGCCCCACCGAAAATTCGCCGGGCCCAGATCGTGGCGCTGACGCTGTTGATGGTCAGCGGCATCGTCAACTATCTGGACCGTGGCACGCTCGCCGTCGCCAACCCGCTGATCCGACATGACCTCGGCTTGTCGCTGGGTCAGATGGGGCTGCTGCTCTCCGCGTTCTCCTGGAGCTATGCGCTATTTCAGTTGCCGGTGGGCGGTCTCGTCGATCGCATTGGGCCGCGCAAGCTGCTCGGCATCGGCCTGATCGTCTGGTCGCTCGCGCAGGCCGCCGGCGGCTTCGTCTCGACCTTCGGCTGGTTCATCCTTGCGCGGATCGTGCTCGGCATCGGCGAGGCGCCGCAGTTTCCGTCGGCGGCGCGCGTCGTCAGCAACTGGTTTCCACTGCGCGCCCGCGGCAAGCCGACGGGCATCTTCAACTCGGCTTCCCCGCTCGGCACAGCGCTCGCGCCGCTCTGCCTGTCAATCCTCGTCGTGAATTTCCACTGGCGCTGGGCGTTCATCGTGACGGGCATCGTCGGCCTGTTTGTGGCGGTCGTATGGCTTGCGGTGTATCGCGATCCCGTGAAGGCCACGATGACCGAAGAAGAGCGCCGTTATCTCGAAGGTGACGAGGCGGATCGCAAGCCTGCGCCGTCGCTCACCTTCGCTGAATGGCGTTCGCTGTTTTCGCATGGCACCACCTGGGGCATGCTGATCGGCTTTTTCGGCTCGGTCTACCTCAACTGGGTGTACCTGACGTGGCTGCCGGGCTACCTGACGATGGAACGCCACATGAGCCTGATGCACACGGGCGTCGCGGCATCGATCCCATTCTTCTGCGGCTTTCTTGGCTCGCTCACGGCCGGGTGGTTCTCGGATCTCATGACGAGCCGCAGCACGAATCCCGTGGGGAGCCGCCGCAACGCGGTGGTGATCGCGATGCTCGGCATGGTCGCGTTCACGATTCCGGCGGCGCTGGTCGAGAGCAATACGATTGCGATCGCATGCATCTCGGTGGTGATCTTCCTGGCAAACGCCGCTTCAGCCAGTTCCTGGGCGCTGGCGACGGCCGCCGCGCCACCCAACCGCGTCGGCTCGCTCGGCGCGATCCAGAATTTCGGCGGCTTCCTGGGCGGCGCCCTTGCCCCGATCCTGACGGGCTACATCGCGCAGAACTGGTCCTTTGTGCCCGCGCTGCTGACAGCGGCAGGCATCGCGTTCGTCGGCGCGATGAGCTATGTGCTGTTCGTACGCAAGCCGATCGAGGATAAGCCCGCACACGTCGAAGCCATTCGAGCGCAGGCGTGACGAGATCGCACGCCGGGCTCCATTCAATCCATTCAGAGAGAAAACCATGACGAGCGCCACGCATTCCTCCACTTCAATCGAAGGCATCGTTCCCGTGATGCTGACACCGTTCGACGCTTCCGGCATGATCGACTACGCCGGCCTCGAACGTCTGATCGAGTGGTACATCGCGCACGGCTCGGACGCGCTCTTTGCCGTCGCGCAGTCGAGCGAGATGCAGTTTCTGAGCCTCGCCGAGCGCGGTGAACTGGGCCGGTTCGTCGTAGAGAAGGTGGCGGGCCGCATTCCCGTCGTGGTCTCCGGTCACATCAGCGACGACCCCGATGCGCAGGCGGAAGAACTCGGTGTCGCCGCATCGACGGGCGCGCAAGGCATCGTGCTCGTGACGAACCGGCTCGATCCGAAGCACGAGGGAACGGAGATCTTCACGGCCAATCTCAAGCGGCTTCTCAAGCGCCTGCCGCCCGACATTCCGCTTGGCCTTTACGAGTGCCCGGCGCCGTATCGGCGGCTCCTCTCCGACGATGAACTGAAGATGTGCATCGACACGGGCCGCTTCATCATGCTGAAGGACGTGAGTTGCGATCTCCAGACCGTCAAGCGGCGCGTCGCGATGGCGCAGGGTTCACCGCTGAAGGTCCTGAACGCCAACGCGGCGATCGCGTGGGACGCGATGAAGGCCGGCTCGGCAGGCTTCAACGGTGTGTTCACGAACTTTCACCCGGACCTCTATAAGTGGCTGCGCAACGATGCAGCACAGGACCCGGCACTCGCGCAGGAACTGTCGACGTTTCTCGTGCTCGCCGCCGTTTCGGAAGCGCTTGGCTATCCGGCGCTCGCGAAGATTTACCATCAGCGCATCGGCACGTTTGACTCGATTCGCTGCCGCGTGATCGACTACGACGTTCGCGAACGCTTCTGGGCGCTCGATGCGGTGCTCGACAAGATCGTCGCCGGCACCGAGGATTTCCGCTCGCGCATCGCCGCGCTCGGCGCGCCCGCATGAGCATGAGCGTGCGCGTGCCCGGCGAAACGCCGCGACGGTATGATGACGGCGCTTGCTGCGTCCGCCCTCGTCCAACCGTCACTGCCTGATCCGATGCCTCGCTCCCCTGACTCTCCCGCGCCCGCTGCCGACAAGGCCCTGGCCCGCACGCCAACGAGCCGCGCCCGCCGCAATACAGGGCGCACGGTGCTCTCGGATGTCGCGAAGCTCGCGGGGGTATCGACGGCGACCGTGTCGCGCGTTTATAACGAGCCGGACAAAGTCTCGGCCAACGTGCGTGAGCGCGTCGAGCACGCCGCGCTCACGCTCAACTGGTTTCCGAATGCGGCGGGACGCGCGCTCGCGTCGACGCGCAGCCATATCGCCGGCATCATCATTCCGACCCTCGACGATCAGGTGTTCGCCTCGCAGGTGAGCGGCATGCAGGCGGCATTCGCGGCGCGCGGCATCACGCTCGTGCTCGGCTGCTCGAACTACGACCCCGCGCAGGCGATCGTGCAGGTGCGCGCGATGCTCGCGCGCGGCGTCGAGGCGATGGCTATAGTTGGCGAGGCGCATCCGGCCGAACTGTTCGATGCATTGCGGCTCTATCGGGTGCCTTATGCCGTCACGTATGCGTATCGCGAGGGCAGCCCGCACGACTGCATCGGCTTCGACAATCACGCGGCCTACGTTGAAATAACGGAACATCTGATTGGCCTCGGCCACCGCTCGTTCGCGGTCTGCATCCAGCCGACTCGCGACAACGACCGGGTCCAGGCGCGCGTCGCAGGCATTCGCTCGGCGCTCGAACGACACGGCCTCGCCGTCAGGCCGGAGCACATGTTCGAAGGCGAATCGACGATCGGATTCGGGCGGCGCAGCTTGCGCTCGCTCTGGCAATCGGCGGGCGAGCACCCGACCGCGATCATCTGCGGCAACGACCACATTGCGTTGGGCGTGCTGCGCGAGGCGGAGGACCTGGGGATCGCCATTCCAGGCGAATTGTCCGTAACGGGCTTCGACGATCTCGCGATCGCGAAAGAGATGCGCCCCGCACTCACGACCATGCGGGTCGACACCGCCGAGATTGGAAGGCTTGCGGCGCAACACCTCCTCGACGCACTCGATGGCAAGCGCGTTCAGCATGGACATGAGGTGCGTGCGCAATTACAGGTTCGCGAGTCCACGGGGTCATGCCCGAGCCAGGTTTCGCGGCGATCCTGATAGCGCGTGCGGACCCGAAGGTCCGCTTCCTGGCTGGAACAGCCGGTTGAATGCCCTTCATCTTGAACGTTTCTGTTTCTCAACTCTTATATAAGACATAAGACATTTGACCTCGTGGGGCATTGCAATTAAAATCGCGATCAAAGCGGTGCCCGGAGCAGCTTCGACGTGCCTGAAAAGTCCTCCCCTGAAACGCAATACCAGCAGGTCTCCCATGCTTGAAAACTTTCGTGCTCATGTAGCCGCGCGCGCCGCGCTCGGCATTCCTCCCCTGCCGCTGACGGCTCAGCAGACCGCCGAGCTGGTGGAACTGCTGACGAATCCGCCCGCCGGCGAAGAGCAGACCCTGCTCGACCTGATCACCAACCGCGTGCCCGCAGGTGTGGACGAAGCCGCGCGCGTGAAGGCGGGCTTCCTGGCCGCCGTGGCCAAAGGCGAGACCGCCTGCGCGCTGATCTCGCGCGCCCGCGCCACCGAACTGCTCGGCACGATGCTGGGCGGCTACAACATCCAGCCGCTGATCGAGCTGCTGCCCGACGCCGAAATCGGCACCGTGGCCGCCGAAGCGCTGAAGAAAACCCTGCTGATGTTCGACCAGTTCCACGACGTCAAGGAACTGGCCGACAAGGGCAACGCCAACGCCCGCGCCGTGCTGCAAAGCTGGGCCGACGCCGAATGGTTCACCAGCCGTCCGGAAGTGCCGCAAAGCCTGACCATCACCGTGTTCAAGGTGACGGGCGAAACCAACACCGACGACCTGTCGCCGGCCCCGGATGCCACCACCCGCCCGGACATCCCGCTGCACGCGCTGGCAATGCTGAAGAACGCCCGCCCCGGCATCACGCCGGAAGAGGACGGCAAGCGTGGTCCGATCAAGTTCATCGAGTCGCTGAAGGAAAAGGGCCACCTGGTCGCGTACGTGGGCGACGTGGTCGGCACCGGCTCCTCGCGCAAGTCGGCTACGAACTCGGTGCTGTGGTTCACGGGCGAAGACATCCCCTTCATCCCGAACAAGCGTTTCGGTGGCGTGTGCCTGGGCAGCAAGATCGCCCCGATCTTCTACAACACGATGGAAGATGCCGGCGCGCTGCCGATCGAACTCGACGTGTCGAAGATGGAAATGGGTGACGTGGTCGAACTGCGCCCCTACGAAGGCAAGGCGCTGAAGAACGGCGAAGTGATCGCCGAGTTTCAGGTCAAGTCCGACGTGCTGTTCGATGAAGTGCGCGCAGGCGGCCGCATTCCGCTGATCATCGGCCGCGGATTGACCGCCAAGGCACGTGAAGCGCTGGGCCTGGCTCCGTCCACGCTGTTCCGCCTGCCGCAGCAGCCGGCCGACAGCGGCAAGGGCTTCTCGCTGGCGCAGAAGATGGTCGGCCGTGCTTGCGGCCTGCCGGAAGGCCAGGGCGTCCGCCCGGGCACGTACTGCGAACCGCGCATGACCTCGGTCGGCTCGCAGGACACCACCGGCCCGATGACCCGCGACGAACTGAAGGACCTGGCGTGTCTGGGCTTCTCGGCCGATCTCGTCATGCAGTCGTTCTGCCACACGGCCGCTTATCCGAAGCCGGTCGACGTGAAGACCCATCAGACCCTGCCGAACTTCATCAGCAACCGCGGCGGCATCGCGCTGCGCCCGGGCGACGGCGTGATCCACTCGTGGCTGAACCGCATGCTGCTGCCCGACACCGTGGGCACGGGCGGCGACTCGCACACCCGCTTCCCGATTGGCATCAGCTTCCCGGCCGGTTCGGGCCTGGTCGCCTTCGCGGCCGCTACGGGGACGATGCCGCTGGACATGCCGGAATCGGTGCTGGTGCGCTTCAAGGGCAAGATGCAGCCGGGCGTGACCCTGCGTGATCTCGTCAACGCCATTCCGCTGTACGCGATCAAGCAAGGCATGCTGACGGTTGCCAAGCAAGGCAAGAAGAACATCTTCTCGGGCCGCATTCTCGAAATCGAAGGTCTGCCCGATCTGAAGGTCGAGCAAGCGTTCGAATTGTCGGATGCTTCCGCCGAGCGCTCGGCCGCCGGTTGCTCGGTCCACCTGAACAAGGAACCGATCATCGAATACCTCAACAGCAACGTCACGCTGCTGAAGTGGATGATTGCCGAAGGCTACCAGGACCCGCGCAGCCTGCAGCGCCGCATCAAGGCGATGGAGCAGTGGCTGGCCGATCCGCAACTGCTGTCGCCGGATGCCGACGCCGAGTACGCAGCCGTCATCGACATCGATCTGGCCGACATCCACGAGCCGATCGTGGCCTGCCCGAATGATCCGGACGACGTGAAGACGCTGTCTGATGTGGCCGGCGCCAAGATCGACGAAGTGTTCATTGGCTCGTGCATGACCAACATCGGTCACTTCCGTGCCGCGTCGAAGCTGCTGGAAGGCAAGCGCGACATCCCCGTCAAGCTGTGGGTGGCCCCGCCGACCAAGATGGACCAGAAGCAGCTGACCGAGGAAGGCCACTACGGCGTCTTCGGCACAGCCGGTGCGCGTACTGAAATGCCGGGCTGCTCGCTGTGCATGGGCAACCAGGCGCAAGTGCGCGAAGGCGCGACGGTCATGTCGACCTCGACCCGTAACTTCCCGAACCGCCTGGGCAAGAACACGAACGTGTATCTCGGCTCGGCGGAACTGGCGGCGATCTGCTCGCGCCTGGGCAAGATCCCGAGCAAAGAGGAGTACATGGCCGACATGGGCGTGCTCAACGCCCATGGCGACAAGATCTATCAATATATGAACTTCGACCAGATCGAAGACTTCAAGCAAGTGGCCGACACCGTCGAGATGTAAGCGTGCTGTTGGGCTACGGCGTGTTGTTCTCGTCGTAGCGCCACGCAATGGCGCCGCGGGCCGAATGCCTGCGGCGCCATTTTTTTTATCGCGAGTGACAGCCCTTCCAGGGAGCGGGGACTGCAGGCACGTGCTCAACCACGTCGGGCCCGTCGCTGATCATTCATAAAGGCTTAGGGTGGAACGTTCTCGTTCCCGCTTGCCCTGCCAGGCGCGCACACCAGTGCCGACGATCATCGCCGCAAGCGCCACGCGAACGCCCAGTACGACGGCGCGAACGGCTGCTTCATGATCCACGGCAGAAGCCGGAGCAACCATAGCAACTGGAACACGCCATATGCCCAGGTGGCCTGCGCGAGCAATTCCGGCGCGCCGTGTGTATTGGCCAGCCCCGCTGCGGTCGCAACCCACGGGCGGCGCGGCGTGGAACATGCGATGCGGGATGACGGATTCCATCGCAAGCCACGCGAACACACCTGCGCCGAAAAACAACTTCACGCACTCGATCATGCGGCGCCTGTCTCGTTCCGTCGTCAGAAGGGTTCGACGCGATTCGCGCTCACAGTTAGCCCTTGCAGGATTCGACGTTGATCCAGCGCCCGCTCGCACCGACGCCGTGATGCTCGTCAGCAGCCCCGATTTCTTCGATGGCGCGAAGCTGCCCGAAGCGCCGGAGAACATCGCGTGTCGCCGGTGCTGATGACGAGTTGCATGCTCACGCTAAAGGATGCGGCCGTCGCAGGCCTTGGCATCGTCGCGTTGCCCGGTTACATCTGCAAGGAAGAACTCGCCGATGGCCGCGTGATGCGCGTGCAGCCGACTGGACATGCAGCGATGCGCAACTGACGGCACTCGTGCCGTATGGGCAGAATCAGTTGCCATCGGTGCGGGCACTGCTGGATTTCCTGGTGCAGGAGGTGCCGCCTGTGCTTGCCATGGATGGTGTTTCTACGGTCGGGTGAGTCATGGGTTGCGGTGACGAAAGTGATAAACATTGCGCTCGAAAACAGGTCGTTCTGGTCGTTTCAAGTCGAACGGATGGCGCATTCTTGCTATCGATATCGGACGATAGCAATCTCGGCGCGCTCGATGGTCGACACGTAGATGTGTCGATGCGTATTGGTCGACTCCCGATACGTGTGCGTGTTGTAGACGATAGCGGCATCGCCACCCGCTTGCCGAACCGCATCTACGATGCGCGACGTCGTGCCATGCATGCCGGGTAGCGGCAGCCAGTTGGTGACCGTCGTCTGCTTGACGATGTCATACGGACGGGTGGGTGCGCCATGCAACCAAACATCAATACCGTCGACAACTTCTGGTCCCTGACCGGATGTGGAGCCCGCAGAGGGCCCGGTGAGCAAGCTGTCCATAGGTTGCGGCAATGAGCAACCGGCGATGCAGAGCACGAAGGAGCACGAGACAGCCCAGCGTGAAGATAAGGGAAAGCGCATGTGAGAGTTTCATATCGGGACGCACACAAACAGGTGCCAAAGTGACCCATCACGTTTCGGTCGCGGCAGCAGAGTAGCCTCAGACTCGCGATGGCGGGCAACGCGGAATTGCGATGCCCAAGGTCATTCTGGACGCCCGAGACCGCGACGGAAAGCGTGACATGGTCGCAATAGCGGCCACGTTGATGTGCTTGACGGCCACGCATCGGCAGCGCGCCTCGCGGTGGCCGGAACTGGTGCCGTTCTGACCGTCAGACTCATTTCGAACCCCTCATAATTTCTCTGACCGCTAGCGCCTCGTACGCAGCGAGCGGTCGTTTGAAATTGGTTGAAATTGAGAGGAGTTATGAATGGCATT
This sequence comes from Paraburkholderia sp. SIMBA_054, assembly GCF_046534875.1. Classification (NCBI taxonomy): domain Bacteria; kingdom Pseudomonadati; phylum Pseudomonadota; class Betaproteobacteria; order Burkholderiales; family Burkholderiaceae; genus Paraburkholderia; species Paraburkholderia sp. SIMBA_054. The sequence goes on from NZ_JAWRXV010000014.1 coordinate 16,116, forward strand.
GCTTGAACTGCATCCGGATACGCTTGAATCGATCATCGCGCCGGACGGGATCGTGGTCGTCGATTTCTGGGCGCCCTGGTGCGGACCATGCCGGCATTTTGCACCCGTGTTCGAGGCTGCCGCCTCAGCGTTTCCGGACATCGACTTCGTGAAGGTCAACACGGAGGAACGCTGGGATCTCGCAGCCGCGGCCGGGATACGCTCGGTACCGACGCTGATGATCCTTCGCGAGGGCATTCTCGTCTATCGGCAGGTGGGCGCGCATTCCCAGTCGCAGTTGACTTCTATCATCTCGACGACGAGGACATTGAACATGAATGAAGTCCGCGCGCATGTCGAGCATTCTCTTAGCCATTACGAATAGCAATCGGGAGACGGCTTGTGCCGTCTCCCGTGTGATGTCTCGTGCTGCCGGTAGCCGGAGTACAGTGTCTCAAGTGGCGGCAATAGCCTGCCGCACGGTTTCCAGCAGCGCCGGACCCTCGCCGCGAAAGCGCTGGCGATATTCGATCGGCGTCACGCCGAGACGCCGGATGAACGCGCGGCGCAAGCTGTTCTGGTCACTGAACCCGCACACGTACGCCACTTTCTTGAGGGGCGTGTCGCTTTCCTCGAGCATTCGTCTGGCAGCCTGCACGCGCGCAATTTCGACGAAATCACCGGGCGTCGTGCCCGTCTCACGCTTGAACATCCGCGAAAAGTTTCTGACGCTCATTCCCGCCCGACTGGCTAGCACTTCGACGGAAAGTTCCGCCGACAGATCGTTGAGGATCGATTCCTGAATGTCCCGCAACGGGCTGCGTTCGGTGACCTGCGCCGCCAGATGCAGACTGTATTGCGATTGACCGCCAGGGCGTTTGACGAACATCACGAGTTCACGGGCAACGCGCAATGCCACGCCACGGCCGTGATCTTCTTCGACCAGGGCGAGTGCGAGATCCATTCCAGCCGTTACGCCCGCAGACGTGTACACAGGACCGTCCTTGACGAAGATATGGTCAGGTTCGACACGCACGTTCGGATAGTTCTTTGCGAGCCGTGCCGCGGAATTCCAGTGCGTGGTCGCGCGCCTGCCCGTGAGCAAGCCCGCACGGGCGAGCAGGAACGCGCCCGAACAGACGGAGCCTAGCCGGCGCACGTAGCGGGACTGTCCGACGAGCCACGCAATCAACTCCCCATTCTCTTCATACTCGTAAATGCGCGGGCTTCCGGCTACGAGCAGGGTGTCGATGTCGCTGGGCGTGTCGGCGATCGAAGCATCGGGAAGAAACCGCATGCCATTCGACGCGGAGATGGTTTCCAGGGTAGGGGCGACGGTCAGCAGCGCGTAGGCATTCGGATCGCCGAGCTGACAGTTCGCTTCGGTAAACACGTCCATTGGCCCGGCAAGGTCGAGCATCTGGACGCCGGGAAACACCAAGAGAGCGATTCGCATCATGACTCCGGACGCTGATCGATTGAAGCTATCTGCATTGTATGCGCCAGGACGCCGTCACCAGAACCGATGGCAGGAAATGGGCCGAGTGTGGCCGTTATTTCGCATCACGCCTCATTCGTAACCCGATGCGGCTTTCCGTCCGTGCGTGTCCTTACCTTATCGCAACTTGACCGTTTCTGACGGCTTCCCACGGCTCACCTCGGTGCTATTCGTTGGCAGAATGGGACGGCCATGATCTGGCAATTGGGCGTTCTTTTTTTGTGGGGAGGTGCATCAGGTGGCTTGGTTTTGTGTGTTCCTGGCAGGCGTTTTCGAAATTCTCTTCGCCACGGGTCTGAAGTATTGCGCAGGATTCACACGCTTTTGGCCAACGCTCGGCACCGCGCTGTCGTTGCTGGCCAGCATGACGCTTCTGGCCGCTTCTGTGCGGACTTTGCCCATCGGCAGCGCTTATGCCGTGTGGACGGGCATTGGCGCAGCGGGTACGGCCATTCTTGGCGTCTATCTGTTCGGCGATTCCGCGTCGCCGGCCCGGATGGCCTTTCTCGGGTGCATCGTCGTCGGCGTCATCGGTCTGAAAATGGCTTCGTAGTCCGCCCCGGCGGTTCAGTCTTATTTTTTTGCAGGTTCTTACATGCTAGACAAGGTTCTGGGCGCAAAGCTCCAGGTCTGGATGGAGCGCGTTCGAAACGAGCTCGATCTTCCTGTTCGTTTGACTCTATGGAACGGTACCCGTCACGACCTTGGGTCGTTCGATACACCTCTCGTATCGCTGCGCATCAATGACATCGGCGCTATCGGTGCGTTTCTCGACCCGAGCCTCGATACGCTTGGCGAGGCCTACGTACGGGAGTCAATCGATATCGACGGCAAGGTGGCCGATATCGTCGATGTCGCTTACAAGCTGGCCGCGCTGCCGGCGCCATCGACAGGCGGCGCGAGCCTGGCGGGCAAGCTGATCCGTAAGTACGCGCATTCGAAGAGCGATGACAAGGCGGCAATTCAATACCACTATGACGTGTCGAACGACTTCTACCGCCTCTGGCTCGACCGGAAGATGGTCTATTGATCCGTTTCACAACGCGTGGCGTCCGCACGTGCGTCACGCGGTTAGTGAGTTGCCGTAGCATCCATCGTTCATTCAGGGAGAGGCGTCTTGTCATCCGCGTTCATCCCGCTCCTGATGCATTCGAGAAGATCGACTGAATGCATCATCCATTTCCGCTTACCCGTGTCATCCGATGGCGAGCGATTCATCCTCGCAGCGGTGGAACTGGTTGTTGATGGTTTCGATGTCGAACTGGTGTGGTCCCGAATTGAAGGACGCCACGCGACGTGCGTCGTGCCGTATGAAGTCGTTGAATCGTTCCTGAATGCGCTGCTTGATGCTCTGCTCTTCGCTTCCGGGCAAGGGCAGCAGCCAGTTCACTTTTGCGCAGACGAAACAAAACCTCCACGCCCGCGACGATAGCGGTGCGTGGAGGCAGGTGTGACGCAAGACCTGCTGCGGCATGAAATTCATGCCGCAGCATCCATGCTTATGCGCCGAGAAGCTTGCCGTTGAACAGGAAGTGCAGCGTCCGGATGAACAGCACGGCGATCGCAATGGTGAGAAGCGTGAGCAGAGCGATCGCAATGAGCGTCACGGGCCAGGCCTGCACGAACATCGAGTACTTCAGCGACGCGCTCGTCAGCGCGGCCATCGGAAAGCTGATCGCCCACCAGCCGGCCGCAAACGGGATGCCCTTACGGAACACCTTGAACGCCAGCGTCACGAACACGAACAGACCGAAGTAGAAAAGCAGGCCCGCAAACGTATCGACGTGCTGCGTGAAGTTCGTGTACGCGAGGAAGCCGACTTCAAACGGCGCGATCAGAATCACCATCGAGGGCACCATCCCGACGGGCAGCGGTTCGTGATGGATCAGGCGCGACATGATCATCGTGAAGAACAGCAGCGCGATCATCGCGCCAACGGCGAGCCCGAACAGGTTGACTTCATGCGCCCAGGGCATCGGCATCGTGCCGCCGGCCACGGCAATGTCGAGTGTCGCCACGCCCGGTATCAGCCACGCCGGAACCGCGTGGCCCGCATCGATCTTGCCCTGCAGCAAACGGCTCGCGATCACGAACGAGAGCGCCACCGTGCTGATGGTGCCGATCGTCCAGACCACTTCGGAAAGCAACAGGCTGACGGGCGCGATGACGGACGACAGCAGCAGGATCGCAATCGTGATCGTGCCGAAGAAGTTGCCTGCAATCGGGTGACGGAATTCGCCGGCCACTGCGTCGGGATGCCTGAACCACTTAACGAGGTATCCGCCGCTGAGCAGCAGGAAAACCACGACGGCGAGCGTGCCGATCGCGCCTGAAATATAGGGGCTCACGCCGAACTCGTGGCTCGTGAACCGCCACGCGAGGGAGAGGCCGGCAATACCCATGACAGAGCCAAACAGGTTCACTGGCAGATTCTTGATGGAAGCGCTATTTCGGACAACTTGTGAGCTGGGGGAAGAAAGCGTGGACATGATGAACCTCCTGAATATTTTGAATTCCGATCGGGCAAGCGCCCGGTGTCTTGGAACAAATTCTGGTTCATGAATCGCGTGGCCGAAAGTCGCTCAACGATCAAATTTCGGCCATCGAAGGACAGAGAACGGCCAGCCGGCCAAGAGGCGTTCTGAAGTTCGCCTGCGACGGGTAACGCTCAGCGTTCAAGCGCCGTTGTGCCGAGAACGGCCGCCACGTTGCGCTTGAGCGTCTGCGCTCCGCTGAAGCCGCACAACTGGGCGATCTGCGCAATGGAGTGAGCGGATTGGACGAGCAATCGCATCGCTCGCGTGACGCGCTGCGTGCGCACGAATTCGAGCGGCGTGGTGCCCGTTTCGCGGACGAACACGCGTGCGAAATGACGCTCGCTCATCCCGGCGCGGGCAGCGAGGCGGGACACGCAAAGATCCGCCGACAGGTGCGACAGGATGTAATGCTGAAGTTCGCGGATGCAGGCGCGTTTGCCCATGCGAAGACAGGGTCGCGCGGCCCGTTTCATTGACGTCAGACGGCAGGTGTCGAGACGTTGAGCCAGTTGCGACGCGGCGAACTGTCCGAAGTCATCTCGGACGAGTTCAAGCGCAAGATCGACGCTGGATTCCGGGCCGAACGCCGTCAACACCTTACCGTCACGTATGAAGGATTGATCGGACCTCGCGATGACGGTCGGCCATCGTTGCGAGAACCGCCGAAGCGCGGCAGGGTGAAGCGCGACCGTGCATCCGTCGAGCAGGCCCGCGCTCGCAAGCAACGGTACCGCTTCGCCAACTGCGCCGATGCGGCGCGCCTTTTGCCCCGCTGCGGCGATCCATTCGACGAGCGCCGCAGCGGTCGGCGACCGGTCCGATTTGCCGCCCGCTATCAGCAGCGTGTCGAAATCGGGCGCGGTGGTCGCAATGGTCGAATCGGCCATCACGGCGAGGCCGCCTTTCCCCGTCACATACAGGAAGTCCAGCCCGATCAGCTGGAACCGGTAGTGTTCGCCGTTGTTAGAGCCTTCATCGAGCAGGCTGAGTGTGTCCATTGCCGCAACAAGGTCCGACGCCCTGTGACGTGGCAGGACAAGGATTCCGATATGCATCGTTGCCCCCGATTCGTTGAACGCAATCGAGTGTAGGGCTGCGGTGTGATCCGGATCGCGGCATGGCGCTTTGTTGACGCGTTGTGTCCGGAAATGAAGCCGCGTGCGCAGCGCATCGGATACGGCATCGGCATGCGTGTACGGAGATGGCCGTTCGATGCCCTTCTTTGGCTTGAGTTCGAATCTCGCGGCCATGGACCCCTTAGCGCGGCCAGCCGACAATGCTCTTCAGTTTGCAGTGCGTCGTAAGCATGCAGATATCCGAACTATATTGATGGAGAAGCAAGTGACTCCCATAACGCTGTATCACGATGGCTGCTCGATCTGCGTCGCAGTGGTCGAGAGCATGGACACGTTGATCGACAAGACCCGCTTTGCGCTGCGTGTCGTTAATCTGTCGGAACGGCGAGAGGCGGTAGCGGAAGCTGAAGCGCTACACGTATCGCGTTTGCCGTCGCTCGTGTTCGGTGGGCAAGTGATCGAGATCGACCCGCATGCACCGATTTCGGAGTTCAGGGAGCCAGAGCTGCATGTCGGTCCTTCGCCGGAAAGCCTTTGAACCGCACGGGCAAACGTTCGCGGCGTCGCTATTCAATCTCTGTCACCGTCTGGGGCAAGAGCATGTCGAACACACAGTTGATCAACGTCATTTCGAATATCGAGCGCGTCAGCAAGGACGCGCATGCGCAGATGTCCGCGCCGCAACTGCACGAAGGACTGAAGGCGCTTTACGGACCTCTGCCCGTCAATCCTCGAGCGAGTTTCAGAACCGTCGACTCCCCTGGGTTCAAGGGACTCCATTGCAGCGCGCCACAGGGGTCAGCCGGTAAGGCGATCCTCTTTCTGCACGGCGGCGGATTCGTGATTGGTGAGCCCGAGACGTTCCGCACACTGATCGCCGAGATCGCCGTGCGCACGACGGCGAACGTGTATGCGCTCGATTATCGGCGGGCGCCGGAGCATCCTTACCCCGCTGCCTTCGATGACACCGTCGCCGCCTGGTGCTGGCTGCTGCAGCAGGGATACGCGCCGGAGTCGATCGCGCTCGTCGGCGATTCGGCGGGAGGAGGACTGTGCGCGTCGCTGATGCTGGATCTGAAACGTCGCTGTCTCGCTCTGCCGTCTGCGGCGTTCCTGATTTCGCCGTGGCTCGATTTGAGCATGTCGGGGCCATCCGTCTTGACAAAGGCGAGCGTCGATCCCGTCGTTTCACCGGAAGGTCTTGCATTCTTTGCACAAAACTACTTGCGTGCACAGTCGCATACCACGCCGTCCGCGTCGCCGCTGTTCGGCGACCTGGCTGGTTTGCCACCGTTGCTGATTCACGTCGGCGGCAACGAAACTTTGCTCGACGATTCGGTGCGCTTTGCGGGCAAGGCAGGTGCTGCGCAGGCGAGAGTGCGCCTCGATATCTGGCCACGAATGATTCATGAATGGCACATATGGCATTCCGTTCTCGACGAAGCGGATGCCGCGCTGGAAGAAGGCGCCATGTTCCTGCGCGCGCATCTCGGCATCGACACGTACCCGGCGTCCACCGACGTTTCCACGACTGCCTGAAAGAGTGCTCAAACCATGCCGATATTGCACGTGAATGGTGTCGACCTCAGTGTCGCGATAGAAGGGACGGGACCGCCGCTGCTGTTTCTTCACGGACTCGGCGCGAGCGGGCGTGTGTGGTCGAAGGAGGTCGAGTCGTTCATGCCGTACTTCACGACGGTCGCAATCGACGCGCGAGGTCATGGCGAATCGGCGCGTCCCGCGCACTATACGCTCGACGACCATATCGACGATGCCGCAGGCGTCCTCGATGTGCTCGGGATGACGGACGCTCGTGTCGTTGGATCGTCGATGGGCAGTTACGTCGCGCAGGGTCTCGCTGCGAGATACCCCGCGCGCATTCACAGCCTGGTGCTCGTCGTGCCGAAGTGTCATGGCGAGACATCGTCATCGGCGCGGCTGATTGCGGAACATGCCGATGAATTCAAGGGCATGACGCATGACGAGCAGCAGGAATATTTGCTGAAGCTGTCCTTCGGCCCTTACGCGAGCGAGCCAACGAAGGCGGCGTGGATCAGCGAAGAGCGCCGCTTTCCGTTGACGCCCCCGGAATGGGCCTCGGCCGCAGCGGCGTTGACGGGCTTCGATCTGAGGCCAGCGCTGCCGCGCATCGAGGCCAATACGCTGGTCATGTCCGGACGCTACGACCGGCTCAACAGCGTGCAGGACGGTCAGGAGTGCGCGAGCCTGATTTCCGATGTGGAATTCGTCGAGATGAAGCGTTCAGGTCATTTTCCCAATGTCGAAGAGCCGACGCTCTACATCACGTTGCTGCGCGAATTTCTCGCAGGCTGGTGATGAGGCGTCTATCGAAACGAGAGATGTTGAAGTTCAAGAGAGGTTCATGTGCAAGATTCGCAAGTTCAAGATCCCGAAGAGGTCGGGCGTGGGTTTTCAATTCTCGGGATGCTCGACACGCGTGCGAAGACACTTGCGGTGATTCGCGAAGTCGCGAGTCATATCGAGCCGGGGATGACGGAAGACGACGCCGTTCAGCTGACGAAGAGCTTGCTCGCGGATGCCGGAATGGCGCGCACGTGGCATCCCGTCATCGTGCGTTTTGGCGCGAACACGGCGAGGCCGTTGACGGAGCAGCCAGCGTCCCGCGTCGTGCTCGCGGAGAACGACATTTTCTTCATCGACATCGGCCCGCGTTATGGTGCATGGGAAGGCGATGCGGGCGACACCTTCGTGGTGGGCGATCATGCGGAGCATGCGCGTTGCGCGCGCGACGTCAAAGCGTTGTTCCACGACGTTCGCGCGTTGTGGATCAACGAGGGGCTCACCGGCGCCGAACTGTACCGGCACGCGGCCGAGGCCGCGTCGAAGGCGGGTTGGCTCCTCGATCCCGTCGTCGCGGGCCACCGACTTTCGGATTATCCGCACGCCGCGATTCATGCGGGTCCCCTGGCGCGACTCGAGCGCCGTCCCGCCGCGATGCGATGGGTCGTCGAATGCCATTTCCGCGACCCACAGGGCAGATTCGGCGCGTTCTTCGAAGACATGCTGCTGCCCGACGAGTACTACGCGTAGCGCAAAAGCAGCGGCGTCAGATTCAGGAACCACGACTGCGCACGCAATCCGGCGCGCGCAGTTGCCGGGCGGCCTGGCATGAGCGATCATCTGCGTCAACGCAGTTGACGGAGATCTGACGATGTCAGCGATGGCCAAGATTCGAGGATTCGTTGTCGCACTGGCGCTCGTTAGCTCGGCGGCGCATGCACAGACCACCGACTTCTGGGGAACGCGTCTCCCCGATCAGCCGACGCAGTTCATCTTCGGCTACGGCTCGCTCATCAACACCCCATCGCGCAACGACACAGCCGGCAAACCGGTTGCGGCGATTCCGGTACGCGTTTCGGCGGCGTTCGGCTATGTGCGCAGCTGGAGCGACCGCGCGCGCACCGGCTTCACGGCGCTCGGCCTGCGGCGTCCGTTCGAGGGTGAAGCGCCGATGACAATCAACGGCGTGATCTATCCCGTTGCCGGCAACGACATGTCCGCGTTCGACGAGCGCGAGAAGGGATACGTGCGCGTCGAGGTGCCGCGCGCGCTCATCGAGGCCGTATCGTGGCAGCCGCTACCGGCGCAGGGAACTGTCTGGGTCTACGTGCCGAAAGCCGAAGGCAAGACGCCGGGCGAAGGGCTTCCGGTTCCGGACGCCAGGTTTCCGCTCGTTGAGTCGTATATCGATGTCGTGATCGAGGGCGGGCTTGAGTACGGGCCGGAATTCGCGCGCGAGATCATCGAGACGACCCGCGACTGGAGTCCCTACTGGCTCAACGACCGCACGCTCGCACGCCGGCCCTGGGTGTTCGACAAGCAGTTCGCAAAGATCGATGCGCTGCTCGCGACGTCGGCGCCGTGCTTCGCGCAGCGAGCGTTCTCCGAGGACTATGCCGCCGCGAGCGCTGCCATCGCCAAACGCAAAGGCGATGTGTGCCTTCGTGAAGCGCGCGCTCGCTAGGCTGCGCCTGCACTACGCCGCTCAGGAGATCGGCGAGTCGAACATTACGCATTCGCTTTACCGAAGCCACCTCGTGCGATTCTCGCCTGATGCGCAGCGCTGTCAGTTGCCGTCGCCCGTATCACCAGGAAGCGGCACAACCGATGGACGCGCAGGCGACGCGTCTTCATGAAACAGATCGTCCAGATACTGCGCCAGTTCATCGCCGTCGATAGAGCCAGGAATCTGGAAATCGGCCCGCCGTCGCTTGCCATCCTGTCCGACATAGAAGGCCGCCCAACCGTCCTCGCTTGCCTCGATCAACATGATCCGCCCGAACACGTCAAAGAGAAAAGGCTGGCTCATATTGACGACGTACGCGGTTGACGGCTATTGCTGGATATCGACGATCGCGTCACGCACGTCGACGCGTTTCGGAATGACATGCTCGCGATACGCGAGGTCCGCAGCGTCCTGCTGTGCCTTGACGACTTCGCTGGTGAGCGGATAGTGCACGCCCCATTCCAGCCTCGGCAAGGCCTTCGACCACACGTCGAGGCGCACACCCGTGCTCTGCGACAGGAACTCAGCCGTCTGTGCAGGATGCGCGAGTTCGATAGCCGTCTGCCGGTCGAGCACATCGAATAGCAGCCGCAACGTAGCGGGATAACGCCGCGCAAAATCGCGCGAGCCGATATAGAAGCCGTACTGCGGCACGGAAAGCTGGCCGATCGTCAGTATCGTACGCGCGCCCGTTGCGAGTTCGGTATCGGCATAGCGCGGGTCCGGCACTGCCCACGCGTCGATGAAGCCGCGCTCGAATGCCGCGCGCGCGTCGCTGTAACTCAGATATACGAATTGCACCGACGTGGGCGGGACACCGGCGTCGGCGAGCGCCTTCAATACGAACAGATGCCCTTGCGAGCCCTTCGCGAAGGCGATCTTCTTGCCTTTCAGGTCGTCGAGCCGACGCACAGTCGAATTCGCCGGGACGATCAGGCCGTAGCTCTTTTGCAGCCGCGGCGCGTATGCGACGTACACCACGCCGGGTGCCGCGCCCGCCTGCGCGAGAATCGGCGGCGTCGAGCCGACCGCGCCGACGTCGACATCGCCCGTATTGATCGCCTCGACGAGCGGCGCGCCATAGACGAATTCCTTCCATCTGACGGCGACGCCATGCGCAGCGAACGCTTTTTCGAGTTCGCCCGATGCCCGTAGCGCAACGAGCGGATCGCCCTTCTGAATGCCGATGTTGATCGCCGCAGGCCATCCCTCGGCATGCGCGCGGGAATGCAGCAGCAGACACGCAATGAGAATCACGAGCCCATGCCACAGCGGGCGGCGGAATGACTGCATGCGAAGCGTCGCCATCATATGAAGCGTCAGGCCGGGAAATGCGGATTGGCGGGGCGCGCGAGCCCATAGTGCCCGCGCAGCGTGTCGGCGTCGTAGTCGCGGCGAAACAGCCCGCGTTTCTGCAGGATCGGCACGACGTGATCGACGAAGATGTCGAGTTGCGCGGGCAAGATGGGCGGCATCACATTGAAGCCGTCCGCTGCGCGGCTCTCGATCCAGTCCTCGATCGTATCGGCGACACGCTCCGGCGAGCCCGCAAGCGTGAAGTGCCCCCGCGCGCCTGCCAGCTGTCGAAGCAGATTGCGCAGCGTCGGCCGTTCGCGTGCGACGAGTTCGGTGATCGCGGCGGCGCGGCTTTGCGCAGCCTGCACCGTCGACGGGTCTGGGAAGTCGTCGCGCGAAAGCGGCTGGTCGAGTGCGAGCGTCGAGAAGTCATGTCCGCCGAAGCGGTTCGACAGGCGGCTCAGTCCCACTTCGATATCCGTGAGACCGTTGAGTTCTTCGAGCAGCGCTTGGCCTTGTGCGTCGGTCGAACCGATCGCGGCGCTCAGGCCGGGCAGGATCACCACATCTTCCGCGCGACGTCCGGCGGCGACGGCTGCCTGCTTCAGTTCGGCGTAGAAGTCGACCGCGGATTCTTTCGTCAGGTGCGCCGTGAACACGGCTTCCGCGTGCCTGGCGGCGAATGCCTTGCCCGTCGCCGACGAGCCTGCTTGCACCAGCACGGGCCAGCCTTGCGGCGAGCGGGGCAGATTGAGGGGACCGGCGACGCGGTAGAACTGGCCCTTCCAGTCGATCCGGCGCACGCGCTCACGGTCGAGGAAGCGGCCCGACTCGACGTCGTCGATGATCGCGTCATCGGCCCAGCTATCCCATAGCGCTTTCACAACCTGCACGAATTCGTCCGCGCGCGCGTAGCGCTCGCTGTGCTCGGGCGCGCGTTCGTAGCCGAAGTTGGGGCCAGCGCCACCGACCCACGAAGTCACGATGTTCCAGCCGACGCGCCCGCCGGAAATATGATCCAGCGAAGCAAACTGGCGCGCGAGATTGTAGGGCTCGGTATAAGTCGTCGAGGCTGTGGCGATCAAACCGATGCGCGAGGTCTCGCGAGCGAGTGCCGCCAATGTCGTAATCGGTTCGAGCGCGCCGCTTGCGACATAACGCGCGCCGTCGCCTAGTTCGAGTGCGTCGGCGAAGAAGATCGAATCGAAGCGGCCAGCTTCAGCGCGCTTTGCGAGATCGATGAAATAGTTGATGTCGGTGAGCGCTTTGCGCGTCGCGCCCGGATGGCGCCAACCCGCCTCATGATGCCCGCGGCCGTGTATGAACAGATTGAGATGGATGCGTCGTGACATGGGCGTGCGTGGTGGATGCGTATCGGACGATGCGCGATGACAGGCGCACTCATTCTATTGACAGCCGAAAGGCGTGCAAACGAACGAAGGCTGATATCGATATATGCGCTCGCACGTTCGGGAAACAGCCGATTCCCCGCATCCCGATACGGCTTACCTCAATTCGTTCATGCAGGCATCCACGTGCATCCGGCTATTTGAAGCGGCGTCATCCAGCTTACCCGCGATGTACTTCGCGACGCGCCATCCGAACACGATCGCTGGGCCCAACGTCGTGCCGGGTCCGGGATACGTGCCGCGAAAGATCGAAGCCAGATCGTTGCCGCACGCGAAGAGTCCAGGTATCACGTTGCCGTTCACATCGAGCAGTTCGCCGTTCGCATTTCCGCTCAGTCCTGCGCTGCACGCGAGGTCGGCTGGCCACACGGTCACGGCGTAATACGGACCTTTGCCCAACGGACGGATGCACGGATTGGGCTTCTGCGCCGCGTCGCCATTGAACCGGCTCATCGGGCTGGAACCGCGGCCGAACGCAGGGTCGTTGCCCAACGCGGCATCGCGGTTGTAGGTCTCGACGGTGCGCGCGAGACCTGTCGCATCCACATTCAACTTCGCCGCCAGCGCGGCCAGCGTGTCGCCTTTGACCAGATACCCGGCGCGCTCGAACTCCGCAATGCGCGCGCGGCTTCGCCCCGGCATCAGCAGGCCCAGACCATAGTCGCGGATAAAATCCGCATCGACGATCAGATGCGCCGGCACGCTCGGGCCGTGGCCGTCGTCGCGCAACATGCCCATCACGAAGTCGTGATAGGAGTTGGATTCGTTGACGAACCGCTCGCCCCGGCTGTTCACCGCGATGAGCCCCGGCTTCGCGCGATCGAGGATGATATGCGGCCACACGCTATCGTCGCCGCTGGGCGAACGGCGGATCGAGCAGGGCATCCAGAGCCCGGGGCTGTCGCCGCCGTTTTCGAGTCGCGCATCGACGGCGAGCGCGTTGCTGACGCCGTCGCCCGTGTGGGTGTCGGGAGACAGCGACAGCGGTTGTGCGGCAGCAGGAAACAACTGTTTGCGCAGCGCCGGATGCCGCGTGACGCCGCCCGTGGCGAGCACGACACCGCGACGCGCGCCAATGCGCCGCTGCTTGCCGTCACGCGAACCGACTACGGCGCCCGTTACTCGACCTTGCTCGCGAACCAGTTCGACGAGCGGCGTTTCGAAGCGCACTGCCACGTCGCGCTTGCGCAGGCTATAGAAGAGCCGGGCGGCGAGCGCGTTGCCCATCACGAGCTGCGTGCCGCGCGGAAAACGCATGCGGTCGATTACATAACGGCCGACCACTTCGACGGTGCGCCTGAAATGGCTGAACGATCCGAACGGACTGAGCAGCGCGCCAAGGTCGCTGCGATTGACCATCATCCCGCCCAGGCCCATGAATTCCTTGCGCGGCGGGCGCACGCGCGAGAAATCCTTGTGCAGCACGCGGGCATCGAAAGGCAAGGGCGCGAGCGCGCGGCCGCCGAATGCCGCGCCCGGTCCCGTCACATAGTCCGGGTGCGCGGCCGCCGCGACGAACTTGACGTCGCTGATGCGCTGCAATTCGTCGATGGCGAGCGGACCGCTTTGCAGGAAGGCCTCGCGTGCTTCGTCGCCGCCGCGTTCGCCGACCACCGATTGCAGAAACCGGCGCGCGTCGTCGACGCTGTCGGGCACGCCCGCATCGACGCTCAGTTGCGTGCCCGGCACCCAGGTCGTGCCGCCCGACGTCGACGTGATGCCGCCGACTGCGTCCGTCTTTTCGCACAAGAGAACGTCTAGGCCCTCATGATGCGCGATCAACGCGGCGGTCATGCCCGCCGCGCCCGCGCCGAACACGAGCACATCGACTTCTTCGTCCCAATGGATACTGCTGCCTGAGTTCATATTCACTGTCTCCTCTGATGCCTTGTCGCAGTTTTCGTACTTGCTGGGTTGTGTCCGAACAGACGTTCAATAAGTCGCGCGTCCGCCGGACAGATCGAAGGTCGCGCCCGTCGAAAACGAGCATTCACCCGATGCCAGCCACGCGGCCAGGCTCGCGACTTCGTCGGCCGTTCCGGCGCGTTGCATCGGGATCTTCGCGAGACTCGCGGCGAGCGCGTCGGGCGTCATCTGTTGCAGCAAGGGCGTGTCGATCACCGCGGGCGCGATGCAGTTCACGCGCACCGGCGTCAGCGCCAGTTCCTTACTCATCGACTTCGTGAACGCAATCACGCCGGCTTTGGCCGCCGAATACGCGGACATCGACGGGTTGCCTTCCTTGCCCGCAATCGACGCGAGATTGACGATGCGGCCGAAGCCCGCGTCGAGCATGGGTTTGACGGCGGCGCGTGAGCAAAGGAACACGCTGCGAAGATTGACGTCGATGCAGCGCTGCCATGCGTCGAGCGCGCTGTCGGCGACAGTCGAGATCGGGCCTGTCGTGCCCGCGCTGTTGATCAACACGTGCAGCGCGCCGAAGCGTTCAAGTGTCGTCTTGAGCGCAGCTGCGACGGAGGCTTCGTCCGTCACATCCGCATGCACGCCGATGACCGCGTTGTTCTCATCGGCGCTCAGCGCGTCGGCGGCTTCGCGCGCCGCACGCGCATCGAGGTCCCACAGCGCGACGCGCATGCCGTCGCGTTGCAGGCGCGCCGCAATCGCGCGGCCGATCCCGCCCGCGCCGCCCGTAACGACGGCGACTCGCTGCGCCGCGCTCATGCTTGTGCGTCGAGCAGAAATTCGACCATGCGGTCGCACACGCGCGCGAACATCTGCGTGCCCGTCACGGTCTTGCAGCCGCGCGCGCGTGCCGCTTCGATGAACGGCGTGAGCGGCGGCTTCGTGACGACGTCACCGACGAACGTGGAAGCAGGCAGGCGCGACACGTCGATGGGCAACGGATCGTCGGCGCGCATGCCCATCGGCGATGCGTTGACGATGACATCGAACGATCCGGCTTCGACATCGGCCGCCGCCACGTGCACGGCGCCGCATTGCATCGCGGCGAGCCGGGTCACGAGCGATTGGGTGCGCGCCGTATCGTTGTCGCGCACGTCGAGAGCAGCGACGCCCGCACTGACGAGCGCATGGCTGATGGCCGAGCCCGCGCCGCCTGCGCCGATCAGCAACGCGCGTTTGCCTTGCAGATCGCAGCCCGCATCCTCGAGGGCGGCCACGAAACCCGTGCCGTCGAACATACCGCCATGCCAGCCGCCATCGGCCGTGCGCCGCAGCGTGTTCACCGCGCCGAGAAACGCGGCCTCATCGGACAGACTCGAGCAGAAGCCGGCTGCGCTGAACTTGTGCGGCACCGTGATAATCACGCCGTCGACGTTGCGCATCGGCGCGACGCCAGCGAAGAATGCCGTGAGGTCGTCCGGCGCGACATGTGCGGGAACCACGAGCGCGTCGCGTCCTGCTTCGCGCAGGGCCGCCGTCACGCCTTTGGGCGAACGCACCTGCGCAATGGGATCGCCGACAATGAAATACACGCGCGTCGCGCCGCTGAGTCCCTCGTCGAGCGATACGGCGACGTTCGTTGCAGTCGTTTGAGTCATGCTGTTTTCACCTCCAGAGTAGAACGGGCATCGTCATGCACGATGCCGAGCAGTTTGGCCTGCGTCGCGCTGTCCTGAGCGAGCGCGTCAGCCGTGTTCTCATAAGCGACGCGGCCGTTGACGAGCACATACACGCGGTCGGCAATGGGCAACACCATATCGGCCTGATGTTCGACGATAACGACGCTTGCCCGCTCGCGCAGCTTGACGACGGCGTCGAGCACTTCCTGCACGACGGCAGGCGCGAGACCTTCGAACGGTTCGTCGAGCAGGATCGCTTTGGCGGGCGCCATCAACGCACGCGCGATAGCCACCATCTGCCGCTCGCCGCCCGAAAGATGTTCGGCGCGTACGTCCTTGCGGTTCGCGAGCCGCGGAAAGAGTGCGTAAATCTCGTCGACGCTCGCGCCGCCCTTGCGCGCGGCGAGCCGCAAGTTTTCGTAGACGGTCAGATTCGGAAACAGGCGGCGGCCTTCAGGGACCATCGCGAGACCGAGCCGGTTGATCTCGTGCATTGGCCGCGACGTGATGTCGTGTCCGTCGAACGTGATGGTGCCTGCGCTGATCTGCGCGACGCCCGTTGCCGCACGCAGTGCGGTCGTCTTGCCGACGCCGTTGCGTCCGAGAATCGCGATCACTTCGCCTTCGTGCAGCGTGAGATCGATGCCGTCGAGAATCGTGTTGCCCGCGTAGCCCGCCTTCACGTTTTGCAGTTGCAGAAGCGCGCGCCGACTCGCCGGTGTGTCGCGCTTGTGCGCGCGTTCGGCGAGACGCGCATCGACGGGACGCTGGCCCTTTGCGTGACCCATGTACGCCTCGATCACTTCAGGATGCGCAGCCACGTCGGCAGGCGAGCCGTCCGCGATCAGATGGCCGCGATGCAGCACGCTGACGCGATCGGAAATGGTCAGCACGCGGTCGATGTCGTGCTCGATCAACAGCACCGCGTGATGGTTCGCGAGTTCGCGCACGATGCGCGCGACGTTTGCGCGATCCGCTTCGGCAAGGCCCGCGAGCGGTTCGTCGAGCAGCAGCAGACGAGCCTGCGTCGCGAGCGACAACGCGATTTCGAGCAGACGTTGTTCCCCATGCGAGAGACTCTCGCACGATGCCGCCGCGCGCTCGACGAGACCGACGGCTGCGAGCAGCGACCAGGCGCGCGCGTTCTGCATGTCGAGCGTATGCGCGTCGCGCCACAAGCCGAGCCGTTCGCGCTGCGCGGCCTGCACGGCGACGCGCACGTTCTCGAACACGGTGAGGTTGCGGAACACGCTGAGAATCTGGAACGAGCGGCTCATGCCGAGCCGCACGCGGCGGAACATCGCCAGCCGCGTCACGTCCCTGCCGTCGAATGTGATCGTGCCCGACGATGGCGGCAGCACGCCCGTCAGCATATTGAAGAAGGTCGTCTTGCCCGCGCCATTCGGCCCGATGAAGCTGTGCAGCTGGTACGGATAGACGTCGAGGTCGATCTTGTCGGCCGTCACGAGCGAGCCGAATTGCTTCGACAGCCCGCGCACGCTGAGAATCGGCGCATCCGGATTCATGTCGATGCGGCTCGCGCGATATGGCGCGATCACTTCGGGGCGCGCGGGAATGGTGTCGCGCACGAGCGTCCAGCGCGGCCGGCGCAGCAGGCGCTGCGCAAGACCCTGAATGCCTTCGGGCGAGAAGAACGCGAACGCAATGATGATCGGCGCGAACATCAGCCACCAGTGTTCGGTGAGGCTGCTCAACTTGTCTTCGAGCAGGATGAACGCAATCGCGCCCCACAGCGGCCCGAGAAACTGGTGCACGCCGCCTAGCACCGTCATCAGCAGACTGTCGCCTGCGTGCTCCCAACTGAGGTTGTTCGCATAGGCGCCCTGCAGCATCAGGCACAGCAACCCGCCCGCGTAACCGATCACAGCGGCGGAGATCACGAACGCGTACAGCTTCAGGCGGTACGTGTCATAGCCGAGGCTCGCGGCGCGTTGCTCGTTATCGCGCAGCGCTTGCAACGCGCGCCCAAACGGCGCATGGACGAGGCGCCACAGGCCATATGCGACGGCGATCACCGTGACGCACGCGAAAACATGAAAGCTAGTGGTCATCGCGAAGGTCGGGCGCGGCACGTTCTGCAGGCCGTTCTCGCCGCCCGTCACGTCGGTCCACTTGAACGCGATTTCGAACGCGATCTGCGAGCAGGCGAGCGTGAGGAGCGAGAAGTACAGCCCGCGCCGCTTGAGCACGATCGCGCCGATCAATGCGGCCATCACCGCCGTGACGACCACGCTCGCAGCCAGCGCAACGATTTCGTTGCCGATCAGACGTTGCAGCGAGATCGCGACCAGATACGTCGACGTGCCGAAGAACACCGAGGCGCCGAACGGCACGAGGCCCGTATACGCGACAAGAAGATTCACGCCCATTCCGTAGAGCGTGTAGATGGCGATCTGCGTCGCGCGTTCGAGCGGCGTGCCGCTCGCGGTCAATGCGATCGAAACGACGATGAGGCACGTGGTCAGCAGCGCGACGGGGTGCCGGGTCAACAGTTTGACATTCATTCGAAGCGCTCCCAGCGTTCGCCGAATAGCCCGCGCGGACGCACGAGCAGAACGAGTGCCATCAGGACATACATCGCCACCGACGACCCCTCCGGAAAGAACTGCACGGCGAGAGCCGTCACCACGCCGACCAGCAGGCCCGCGACGACGGCGCCCGCAAACGAGCCCAGACCGCCGATCGTGACGATCACGAAGGCGGGCATCACGGCTGCCGTCGCCATGCTGGGCGTGACGGTCAGAAGCGGAGCGGCGAGCACGCCCGCTGCACCCGCGAGCAATGCGCCGAGACCAAACGCGCCCGTCAGCACGCGCGGCAGATTGATGCCGAGCAGGCCAACCATCTCAGGGTCGCGGCTGCCCGCGCGCAAGATGCGCCCATAGGGCGTGAACTTCATGAACCACCACAGCGCGAGCAGAATCGCGACCGTCGCGGCGAGCACGAACAGACGATACTTCGTGATGAGCAGCGGCCCGTAGACGAGAAAGCCGCTGAGCGCCGCGGGCGGACTGAACGGCAGGCCACCCGCGCCCCACACCAGGCGGATCAGCGCCGTCAGCAGCAGCGACAGGGCGAACGTCACGATCAGTCCGAGCAAGGGCTCCTTGCCGTAAAGCCGCCGGATGAAAATCACTTCGATTAGCATGCCCGCGAGCGCGACGAGGACAGGGGCGACGATCACGGCAGCCCAGCCGAACTGCGTCGACAGCGCGATCGCGAAGTACGCGCCAAGCGCGAACAGCGCGCCGTGCGCGAAGTTGACGATGCCAAGCAGCCCGCAGATGATCGACAGACCGATCGCGAGCAACACGTAGAGAAAGCCCAGCACCAACCCATTGGCGATCTGGGACAAGACCATTTCTGCCATGCCTTTACTCCAGCTGAATGCAGATAACCGCAGGAAATTGCGGAACGGATGGGGCCGCTGCATGAGATTCACGCAACGGCCCGCCGACGCCGCAGCAGAATTCGCCGCGCGCTACCGCGCGGCCATCGTGCAACCGATTTCCTGTTTCGTGCCGTAAAGGCTGTCGAGTTCGGCAGGGTTCTGCGGGACGGCCGACACCTGGTTGAGCCAGTCCCACTTGTCGGTGATGTGGTCCTTCACCTTGAAGACGGTCCAGCGGCGCAGCATCTGGTGATCCCATGGGCGGAAATAGGCAGGCCCGCTGCTGTCGCCGAACTGCACGGTCTCCAGGCTCTGCACGATGTCCGGGCCGGACGTGCTCTTCGCCTGGTTGACGCCCGCGAGCAGCGCGCGCGTCGTGAACCAGCCGATCCACGCCTTGTCGGCGGGCGGCTTGCCGTACTTCGCCGTGTACTTTTTGATGAACGCGAGTTCTTCGGGCGAATGGCCCGGCGAACTGTAGTGCCACGGCTTTCCGTAGAAGCCGGTTGCCGCATCCACGTTGATCGACCACAGATCCGAATCGCCGATGATGGGACAGGCAACGGGAATCTTGTCCTTCATGCCCATTTCCGCGTACTGCTTGAGGAAGGTCGAGAGATCGCCGCCGGGCAGGCCGAGCAGCACGACATCGGGCTTCGACTGGCGGATCTTCAGAATGAATGAGCTGAAGTCGGTGGTGTTGAGCGGCGTCACATCTGCGCCCGCGATCGTGCCGCCCGACTGCTTCAGCAACTCGGACATCGAGCGCTGGATATCCTGCCCATACGCGTAGTTCGCAACGAGGAAGTGCCACTTCTTGCCGATCGCGAGCAACGACGGCGCGAGCGCGCGGCACGTGACGGGCGTCGGACTGAGCACGCGAAATGTGTACGGGTTGCAGCTGCTGCCCGTCAGCTCGCGCGCGGCGGCGTTGGGCGCGATATAGGGTGTCTTCGTGCGGGCCGCAACGGAAGACATTGCCAGCGACGTGCCGCTATTCGTGCCGCCGATCACAGCGATGACCTTGTCCTGCTCGATCAGCTTCTGCATGTTCTGCTGCGCCGACTGGGGATTCGGCTCGTCGTACCAGACCAGATCCACGCGGCGGCCGCGCGCCTTGTTGTTCGCATCGTCGAGCGCCATCTTCACGCCGTTCGCGATCACTTCGCCCTGCTCGGTCCACACGCCTTGCTTGGCCATCAGCAGGCCCAGCTTGAGCGGCTGCTCGCCTTGCGCGCGCACGATTGCGGGCGCCGCCAGCACGGCCGCGCCGCTTGCGAGCGTCTTGCCCGCGGTGGCGAGCCACGCGCGCCGCGTCATGCCCGCGCTGTCGGGCGCGCTCTGCGCTTCGTGGTTCTTGCGTTGCTTGTGTTCGTCCTTCATGTCTCTCCGCTCCTGTCCGTATCCGTTCGCAAACTTTCGACGATCAAAACTTTTGATGAACTGTAGTTTGAATTGGAATAGTATTCAACAATTAAAGTGTATTTCATAAAATCCGGGTATTCACCTGGAAGCCCTTGAATAACCCCTGTGTTCAACCTGAGGAGAGGAAGGAAATGGCAAGGAGACGTTTGGCGGTGATCGGCGCGGGCGCAATCGGACGGATGCACGTGGAGCGGGCGCGGCTACACCCGCAGGCCGAAGTGGTCGCGATTGCGGACCCGTCGGCTGCCGCGCGCGAATTCGCGCGTCAGGAAGGGCTGCGCTGGTTTGCCGACTACACGCCGATGCTCGACGAAGTACGCCCCGAAGGCGCGATCGTCGCGACACCGAATGCGACGCATGTCGACGCGGGGCTCGCGTGCATCGCGCGCGGCATTCCCGCGCTGATCGAAAAGCCCGTTGCCGATGATGTGGAAGCGGCGCAACTGCTGAGCCGCGCAGCCAGCGACGCGAACGTGCCGCTGCTCGTGGGGCATCATCGACGGCACAATCCGATCCTGCGGCGCGCGAAGGAAATTGTCGTGTCCGGGCGGCTGGGCACGCCCGTCACCGCGAATGCGCTCGCGACGTTCTACAAGCCCGACGCCTATTTCGACGTCGAATGGCGGCGGCGCGCGGGCGGCGGCCCCGTGCTGATCAATCTGATCCACGACATCGACATCATGCGATTTCTACTCGGCGAGATCGTCGAGGTGCAGGCGCTGACGTCGAATGCGGTGCGTGGTTTCGAGGTCGAAGATACGGCTGCCGTGTTGCTGCGCTTCGCTAGCGGCGCGCTTGGCACACTCGCCGTTTCGGACTGCGCGGCCGCGCCGTGGAACTGGGACCTTGCGGCGGGCGAAGCGGCGCACTATCCGCGCCAGCAGGTGAACACGCATTTTCTGATCGGCACCGATGCGTCGCTCACGCTGCCGCAACTCGACCTGTGGGAATACCGCTCGCGCAAAGGCTGGCACGAACCGTTGACCGTCGAGCGCAGCACGCCGCATAGCGCCGATCCGTATCACGAGCAGTTGCGCCACTTCGCCGCCGTGATCGCGCGTGAGGAAGCGCCACTGTGTTCGGTCGAGGACGCCGCGCGCACGCTGGCCGCGACGCTCGCGATGCATCGGGCCGTGGCGGCGCGCGGGCCCGTCGCGTCGGCGCTTTGAGGTCGGGTTATCGTCAGTGTTGTACGGCGTGCGTGTGACGGTAGAACGCTACCGTCTGCCGCAGACCTGCTTCGAGCGAGGTCTGCGGCAGGCCCGGCAACAGGCGTTCCAGGGCGGGATCGTGCGGAAACGCAGTCGCGATGGGCAGCGCAGCGCCAGCGGCATCGATGCGCGCGCCCGGCACGATCGAGGCAATTCCGTCGATCACCGTCTGCACGGAAGCGATCTCTCCTGCGAGCGTGAACGCATGGGCGCCTTCCACGTCACGCAGCAAGGCTGCCTCGTAAGCGGCGGCGACGTCGTCGGCATACACGAAACCAGTCGAACCCGTGAACGGCATCGTGTAGCGCTCGCCGCGCGCGGCCGCCCGGCACGCGAGGCTCGGACCGGCGCTCGATCCCGTCTCGCGTCCCGCGCCATAGACGACCAGCGGGCGAAAGCCGACGCTCGCGATCCCGTGGTCGTTCCAGTACGCGCGCGCCGAGCCTTCGCAGGCGAGCTTGAATGCGCCGTAGTGCGTTTGCGGATACGGCGTCGCGCCGTCGTCGGGGCCGAACACGCCGGCGCTGCTCGCATAGAGCACGCGCTGCAGACCCGCCGCGCGTGCTGCGTCGAATACGTTCAGCGTGCCGATCAGATTGATCTGCGCGCCGCGCACCGGGTTGGCCGCGCAATCGGGCGTGAGGATGCCCGCGAGATGAATCACGGCATCGCAGCCGTCCAGCGCGCGCGCAACGTCGATGGCTTGGGCGATATCGCCCGTTCGCCATTGGACCGTGTCCGCCTGTTCCGGCGACAGCGCATGCAGCAATTGCGGCTTCGCCTGCAGATCGAACGCAACGCATTCGATGCGGTGCGCAAGCAGCCGCCGCATGATCCACGCGCCCAGAAAGCCGCTACCACCCGTTACCAGTACTCGCATGTCCCTTCTCCTCATCGTCACAAAAACTTTGCAAGATCGCAATTTGTGGAATAGTATTCCACAAAGAAAGTTAGTTCCATAGTTTCTGAAAGAGCAGAGCCGAAGATGAAGCGTGAAGCGATACTGGAATGCGATGTGCTGGTGCTGGGCTCCGGTGCGGGCGGGTTGTCGGCTGCCGTGACGGCGGCGGCGCAGGGCTTGCGCGTGATGGTTGCGGAGAAGGAAGACGTATTCGGCGGCACGACCGCGTGGTCGGGCGGCTGGATGTGGATTCCGCGCAATCCGCTGGCGACGCGCGCGGGCATCTGCGAGGACATCGACGCGCCGCGCACGTATCTGAAGAGCGAACTCGGCGCGCAGTTCGATGCGGACAAGGCGGACGCATTGCTGGAGCGCGGACCCGAAATGATCGAGTTCTTCGAGCGGCACACGGCGATGCGCTTCGTCGACGGCAATCGCGTTCCCGATTTCCACACGACACCCGGCGCGGCGACGGGCGGTCGCTCAGTGTGCGCGATGCCGTTCGACGGCAGGGAACTGGGTCCGTTGATCCACAAGCTGCGGGAGCCGCTGTCGGTGATGACGATCAAGGGCATGGCGCTGGCGTCGGGGCAGGACCTCGCGCACTTCTATCGCGCGACGCGCTCCGTGAAGTCCGCGCTTTACGTCACGCGGCGGCTGGCTGCGTTCGCGTGGCAAAAGCTGCGTCATGGACGCTCGATGCATCTCGTCAACGGTAATGCGCTGGTGGCGCGCCTGTTGAAGTCGGCGGCAGATCGCAACGTGGATCTGCGCACGCGCGCGAAGGCAATTGGTTTGTTGCGCGATGACGCGCGCGTCACGGGCGCAAGCGTCGAGATCGACGGCGTGGTGCACGAAGTGCGTGCGTCGCGCGGCGTGGTGCTCGCATGCGGCGGCTTTCCACATGATGTCGCGCGGCGCGCACACACGTTTGCCTATACGCCTTCGGGCAACGAACATTGGTCGGCGGCGCCGCGCGCGAATACGGGCGACGGCATCCGCCTGGGAGAATCGATTGGCGGGCGCTTCAACGATGCGCTCGATGCGCCGGCAGCCTGGGCGCCCGTTTCGCTCGTGCCGCAACGCGGCGGCGATGTGCCGTTTGCGCATCTGATCGAACGCGCGAAGCCGGGTGTGATTGCCGTCACGCGCGCGGGACAGCGCTTCGTCAACGAGGCATCGTCGTATCACGACTTCATGTCCGCGTTGCTGGGCACGACGCCGCGTGGTGAAGAGGTTTGTGCCTGGCTGATTTGCGATCACCGTTTTCAGCGCCGCTATGGGCTCGGTTTTTCGAAGCCTTTTCCGTTTGCGGTTTCGAGCTACGTGCGTTCGGGTTATCTGAAGCGAGGCGAGACGCTTGCTGAACTCGCCGCCGCGTGCGGCATCGATGCGCAGGGCCTGGAGAACACGGTTGCCGCCCACAACACGTATGCGAAAGACGGCTTCGATCCGCAGTTTCACAAAGGCTCGACGCCGTACAACCGCGTGCAGGGCGACCCGACGCACGAGCCGAATCCCTGTCTCGCGCCAATCGAAAACGGACCGTTCTACGCCGTCAAGTTGCTGCCGGGCAGCCTCGGCACGTTCGCGGGCCTCGCCACCGATGCGCACGCCCGCGTGCTCGATCGCCACGACTACGCGATTCCCGGCCTCTACGCGGTCGGCAACGACAGCGCGAGCATGATGGGCGGCTGCTATCCGAGCGGTGGCATCACACTCGGCCCGGCGATGACATTCGGCTATCTCGCGGGACTTTCTCTTGCCGGTGCAGCGCAGCTTTCGACGCGCACCGGCTCTTCCAGTTCACATCAAGGAACCACGCAATGACACTCTATGACACAGTCACGCTCACGGTAAAAATCGGCACGAACGCGCAGGTGTTCGAAAGCATCAAGGCGAGCGGCAATCAGCCCGGCTCGACGTTGCTCGGCTGCTGGTATTCGGACATCGGCGCGCTCGGCAAGGTGATGGTGCTGCGCGGCTTCGAGTCGGAAGCGGCGCTCGTGAACGAGCGCAAGCGTCTGCTGCTCGAAGGCAATCCGTTCGGCTGCGGCGAGTTCGTCGAGGACGTGAAGGTGGAGAGCTACGCGCTCTTTCCGTTCCTGCCGCCCATCGAACCGGCCGTGCATGGCGGCATCTACGAGATGCGCGTCTATGGCACGAAGCTCGCGAGCCTGCAGCATACGATCGACGCATGGGAAAAGGCCGTGCCCGAGCGCACGAAGCGTTCCCCGCTGATCGGCGCGATGTATTCGCTCGACGGCACCGTGCCGCGTTTTCTGAACATCTGGCCGTATGCGGGCGTCGACGAGCGCTCGCGCATTCGCGCGGAAGCGGTGAAGGACGGTATCTGGCCGCCGAAGGGCGGACCCGCGCATCTGACGACGATGGAGTCGACGATCTACGTGCCCGCGCCGTTTTCACCGCTGCGCTGAACGGTGTACGCAACGCAGGATACGAACTGGATAAAGGAGACATGATGACTCAGGCTCATGCGCGCGCGCTATCGCTGTCGGCGCTGACTGTGCTGGAACTGACGCCGCCGCAAATGGTGCAATGCGCGGTTGATGCAGGCTACGACTTTGTCGGCCTGCGTCTGCTGCCTGCGACCGATCACGAAGTGCGGCATGAAATCGTCGGCGATACGGCGCTCAAGCGCGAGACGCTCGCGGTGTTGAAGGACACGGGCATGCGCGTGCTCGATGTCGAGATTGTCCGGCTGAAGCCCGATACCGACGTGGCGTCGTACAAGCCGATGCTCGAAACAGCCGCCGAACTCGGCGCACGCTATGTGCTCGTAGCCGGCAACGACCCCGACGAAGCACGCATGGCCGACCGGCTCGGCAAGCTGTGCGACATCGCGGCGCCGCTCGGCCTCACGCCTTCGCTCGAGCCGATGCCGTGGACCGATGTGAAGAACATCGCGCAGGGCGCGCGCATTGTCGAAGCGAGCGGCAAGCGCAACACGGGCCTCATCATCGATCCGATTCACTTCGACCGTGCGGCAGATTCGCTCGATGCATTGCGCGCATTGCCGCGCGAGTACTTCGGTTATGTGCAGTTCTGCGATGCGCCCGCCGAGCGTCCCACCGATCTCGATACGTTGTTATTTCAGGCGCGTTGCGAACGGATGATTCCGGGCGAGGGCGGTCTCGATCTCGGCGGCATTTTGCGCGCGTTGCCCGAGCACTTGCCGGTGAGCGTCGAAGTACCGACGCAGCATTGGGCGAAGACGACCCGCGCTGTCGATCGCGCGCGCCGCCTGCATGAGGCGACGCGCGCGGTGATCGAGCAGGCCTACGCGACAGCGACGTGAGCGCGGGCACTGATTGTTAGCCGCCCGCAGCGAAGGACATGCGAAACTGCTTGAATTCCACTATGGAATCATGTTCTCATTTGCACGATACGGTCTAAATGAGAGTGCACTATGGCAGGCAATCTGGAGCGGGCGCTGGCAGTGCTCGAACTGTTGGCGAAGAATGGCGGCCGCATGCCGCTCGCGGCCATCGCCGACACGCTGAACATTCCGCGCAGCGGCACGCACCGTCTGCTGTCGATGCTGATCGACGAAGGTTTCGTGCGGCAGGACGAAGACCACGGCGAGTACATGCTTGCGCTGAAGCTGGTATCGCTGGGGCTGATCTATCTGTCGACGAGTGGCGTGTCCGATATTTCGCAGCCGGTGCTCGACCGGCTTGCGGAAAGCTCGGGTGAGCTGGCGCGCCTGGGCGTGGTCGAGGACGACCACATTACGTTTGTCGGCAAGGCGCAGGGCGCGAAGTCGGGGTTGCGTTACGACCCGGACATGGGCAGCCAGCCTCCGCTGCATTGCACCGCGAGCGGACAGGCGTGGCTATCGACGCTGTCGGACGAACGTGCAATCGAGCTGGTGTCGAAACAGGGCGGCCTTGGCCCGAAATCGCTCAATGCGCCGCGTGCGCCGAAGACCATTCAGCAATTCCTCAAGGATTTGAACGGCGCGCGCCAACGCGGCTATGGCGTTGCGATCGAGACGTACGAGGCGGGCATGACTTCGATTGCCGCACCCGTGCGCAATCCCGTCACCGACGAGGTGGTGGGCATCGTGAGTCTTGCAGGGCCGACGAGCCGGTTGCCGGAGTCGCGTCTGAAGGAGCTCGCGCCTTCGCTGTTGAGCGCTGCGGCGGACATGGGCGCGGCGACACTCAGTTCGCCGCTTTTCAAGCGCGCACCCGCAGAGGCGGCGCCAGCGGCGTCGACGTCCGAGGCGAAGAAGCGCGGACGGGTTGGGGCCAAGGTGTAGGCGGCTGGGGCACACGCGACAGCACGCCGATCCGTTCCCGATACATCGGCTATCCGGGCGCGAAAAAACGGTTCTCAGCGATCCCATCTGCATCGCCATAGCGAACCGGCGTGCAAAGCATCTGATGTTTGACCGGCGATTACGCAGACGAATGACTGCCGTGTACGTTCGCGGACCAAATCTCGAACCCTGTCTACACTTACGGTCAGCGAGCCCGTCTCCCGACAGATGGAGTGTCATTCGGGAGAGGGCGCCTGGCGCCGAAACTCATCGCGCCCATGCACGCCGCCGGCCGGTGCTTTTGAAACCGCCATACCTGCCGGGTGTCACCACTGCCACGTCGGTCATGACGCAAGTGGTCTGAATCGACGTCTTCGTGAAACTGTCCGCTCACGTCAGGAAGGAAACGATCATGTCCACACAGGCCTACGGCTATGACGTTCTGCACAATCCACGACTCAATCACGGCTCCGGTTTCTCGCAGGAAGAGCGTCAGAAGTACCGCCTCGAAGGATTACTGCCTCCCGGTGTGAATACGCTGGAACTGCAGATCGCACGCACGCATGCCGAACTGGCGCAACTCGACAACGATCTGCAGCGCTACCTGTTCCTGTCCGATTTGCAGGCGCGCAACGAGACACTCTTCTACGCGCTCCTGATGTCCGATCCGGCGACCTACATGCCGATCGTCTACACGCCGACCGTCGGCGAGGCCTGCCAGAAGTTCGATCACGTGTTCAGGGCCACGCGCGGTCTTTATCTCCCCATCAACGCGCGCGGCCGCGTGAAAGAACTGCTGCACAACTGGCCCGAACAGGACGTACGGTTCATCGTGGTGACGGATGGGGAACGCATTCTCGGGCTGGGCGATCTGGGTGTCGGCGGCATGGGTATTCCGATCGGCAAGCTCGCGCTGTACACCGCCTGCGCAGGCGTGCCGCCGATGCATTGCCTGCCCGTCACACTGGACGTCGGCACGAACAATGTCGCTTTGCTCGAAGATCCCCTCTATCTCGGCTTGAAACACGAGCGCGTGCGCGGCGACGACTATCATGCATTCGTCGATGAGTTCGTAGACGCGGTGCAGGACGTTTATCCGAAGTGCTGTATCCAGTGGGAAGACTTCGCCAACTTCAACGCAGTGCCCTTGCTCGCGCGCTTTCGGGACCAGGTGTGCACCTATAACGACGATATCCAGGGCACGGCCGCCGTCGCGCTGGCAGGCATCTATGCCGCGCTGCGTATCTCGAAGCAGAAGCTGACCGACCAGCGTTTTCTGTTTCTCGGCGGAGGATCGGCGGCAACGGGTATCGCCGAACTGATCAGCGAGGCGATGGTGCTGGAGGGCCTCGACATCGACTCGGCTCGCAAGCGCAACAACCTGTTCGACGTCAACGGGCTGATGGTGCAGTCGCGCACCGACCTCGCCGATTTCCAGAAAGTCTTCGCAATCGATCACGCGCCCATCGACGCTTTCGTCGATGCCGTCCGGGCGCTGAAGCCTACGGGCATCATCGGCGTCAGCACCGTGCCCAAGCTCTTCAGCCAGCCGGTGATCGAAGCGATGAGCGAACTTAACGAACGGCCGATCATCTTTCCGTACTCCAATCCGACCTCGCGCTCCGAATGCACCGCCGAGGAAGCGTACCGATGGTCGAAAGGCCAGGCCATCTTCGCGAGCGGGAGCCCGTTTGGGCCCGTTCAGATCGAAGGTCGTCATTTCGTACCGGGGCAGGGCAA
The DNA here is from genome assembly GCF_046534875.1 of Paraburkholderia sp. SIMBA_054. NCBI lineage: Bacteria > Pseudomonadati > Pseudomonadota > Betaproteobacteria > Burkholderiales > Burkholderiaceae > Paraburkholderia > Paraburkholderia sp. SIMBA_054. The sequence goes on from NZ_JAWRXV010000014.1 coordinate 44,475, forward strand.
CAACGTCTATATTTTCCCCGCGATGGGCATGGCGGTTTTTGCCACGGAGGCCACTCGCGTGACGGAGGAAATGTTCATCGTCGCGGCTAAAGCGGTGGCCGAGCAGGTCAGCGACGAAAGCCTCGAAAAAGGCCTGATCTACCCGCCGCAAAGCCGTATCTTCGAGGCATCGACGCATGTCGCGGCCGTGGTCGCGAAGTACATCTTCGATCATGGTCTCGCGCGTGTCGAAAGGCCCGATGATCTCGTCGGACACATCAGGTCGGTGGCGTACTCGCCGGAGTATCGAGCGATTTAACGTGGCCTGAATGCGCGTCCGTCAGGGTTCTACGGCGGACGCTGTTAACCCAGCGGGTGGAAGGGACAGCCTGTTGGCCGTCTTGACATGGCTGTTGCCAAAATCTGTTCGAGCACCTTTTGACATGAATCCCGATTGGTATCGCCGTGATGAGGGGTGTATTCTTGTTTGAGGCTATGCGCCGCCCTTCATTACGCCCCCCAACGTTATGGCTACCGATCCGATGTCCGGCACCCGGCAAGGGATTCTGGACCAGCTCCTCGAACACAAGAACGGTATGACGGTCGATGAAATCATCGCGGCAGTCGGCATCAGCAGGACCGCCGTCAATCAGCATCTGATTGCGCTGGAACGCCGCAATTTCATTCAGAAGGGCTCGCCGCGAAAAACCGGGGGACGACCGGTTCAGACCTACATCCTGACTCAGGAAGGGACGAACCAGTTCCCTAAACAGTATTCGTGGTTTTCGGCCCTGCTGGTGTCCACGCTTCGCAGCGAGCTGGGTCCCGAGCGACTCGATCGCTATATGTTCGATCTGGGCATGAAGACCTCGGCAAGCCTGATCCCGCGATTGGTGGGGAAGACGCGTTCCGAGCGGATCACGGAGACAGTCGCGATCATGAACGAAGCGGGCTTTCGCGCCGCGGAAATCGATCCGGAAGGCGCGTCGAAGCTGCCGCGGGTGGAATGCACGAATTGCGTGTATCACGATCTCACGAAGGATTACCCTGAAGTTTGCCGCTTCGATATTGGGTTCCTGTCCGGTCTGATGGGAACGGAGGTCGAGCACCAGACCTGCATGCAACGCGGCAGCGATACCTGCCGGTTTCGCTTCAAGCCGTTCGCCTAGCATCTCTTCCGGTCGCAACCGGTAGTCACGTCTTTGCCGTTGATCACCACGCCTGCCTGATGGCTCGGGCTCGCACCAAATCATGCGCTCGCATGCCTGCTTTTCGCGCCGCAGACGCCCCGCCAGATGAGGTACGCGCGGACTGAAAACAAATTTGTAACAGTCCCGGCTTTCGACACTTTTGACAATTGATGACGTCAAAAGCCCTGCCTATGCTGATGTCACCGACCCACTCCGAGTCGCGCAGCAACCCATTGTTGCCTGCGGTTCTTCAAGGAGGCGCCAGATGACAATTGATTTCACGATGTCGGCCCATCAGAAAGCGGTGCAGATGAAGGCACGCAAATTTTCTGAATCTGTTCTAGCGTCAATGATTCCCGACGCCGACCGGGAACTCGATCTGATCAGCGCATTTGTCAGGCGCAAGCCTGCGTACATCGAAGCGTATCGTCAGGGTATTGCCACTGCGATGCTGCCTTCGGCATACGGCGGCGCGGGCCTGTCCTGTCTGGACTTCACGATCGCTACCGAGGAGATCTCCGCAATCGATCCGGGCTTTGCCTGCACGGTGCTGTGTAACGGACTCGGATTGATGCCGATTGTCTGGTATGGAGACGAAGCGCAAAAGCGTCGATTTGTAGGCGCCGCCACCTCGGATTCCGACGAGCAATATCTCGCCGCGTGGACGGCGGCCGAACCGCCTGCCGCGACGCGTGCTGCAACAAGCTTCGACAACCCACTGACGGCCGCCGGCATCGGACTGACGGCGACGCTTCGCGGCGATCACTATGTCCTGAATGGCCGGAAAAAGTGGTCATCGGCTGCGGGATGGGATGGCCGGGGGTCGAACTCACAGATCGTCATCGCCCGCACGGGCGGGGAGATTGGCTGCATGAGAGGGCTGTCGGCAATCGTCGTGGAGCGCGGCACGGCCGGCGTGAGCTGCGGTTTCCCGGCGCACAAGGCTTATCGAACCTCAACGGACGCGCTCATTGAATTCGACAACGCAGCCGTACCCGCCGAAAACCTGCTTCGCGGGACTGAAAGCAGGGGCGATCTGGTCGTCAACCGGAATTTCGCGTGGTTCGGTCCTGTGGCAGCGATTGCGGCGGCCGGCGTTGCACGCTCAGCCTATGAAGTGGCGCTGCGATTTTCGAAGCGATATTCGGGCCGATCACTTCCACCTATCAGGCAATTCGAGCATGTGGGCTATGTGCTGGGTGAGGTCGCAGCGAAGATTGAATCTGCCCGCTATTTCGCGTGGCGTGCCGCGGACTACCTGGACAAGCACGATCATCACGCGGAAATTTTCGGTGCGATGTGCAAGATCAATGTTACGGAAACGATGTTCGATTGCGTATTCAAATGCATGCAGATCGTCGGCGTGCATAACGTCGACAACCGATACAGCTTTAATCGAAATCTCCACGATGCCGCGTTATTGCCGATCTTCGATGGCGGCAACATGGCTATGCAGCGGAGCCGGGTGAAAGGTGTCCTCGCGGATGAAAGCTTCAACCCGCGCGCGGCCATGGACGATGAGTCCATCTATTTTCAGAGGCCCATGGCAGCAACCGGCTAGGTCGCACGTGCACTTGTTGCGCACACACGGGAATGATGCAGTTTGCTGTCTACCAACCCCGCGCACTATGCTTCGATGAAATGTGGCGGCGCGACGCGCCGATTGGCAACCTGAAAAATTTCGAGTTCCTGCCATGTCGATCGATTTCACTTTGACTGCCGCGCAACAAAAGTTGCAGCGAAACGCCCGCGAATTCTCGTTGGAAATTCTCCAGCCTTTGGTCAAGAAAGCGGACGAAGAGCGGGACACGCAAAAAGCCTTCGTATTGATGAAGGGCGCTTACCTGGAGTGTTACAAGCTTGGCTTTGCTACCGGTTTCCTGCCCCGTGAATACGGAGGCGGAGGCATCAGCAATCTGGATCTGCAGATCGTCGCCGAGGAGATAACGGCAGTCGATCCCGGGTTCGCAACCGTGCTGCTCGTGAACGGTCTCGCCCTCATGCCGCTTGTCTGGTTCGGCTCGGAAGCTCAAAAGAAAAAGTGGCTCGTACAGGCAACGAGCGATCCGCGCGGCGAGTACATCGCCGGATGGACCGTGAGCGAGCCGGTCGATGAGACCGGGGGGACGGCGAACTTCGATCATCCCGGCGCGCGTCCGGCAGGTATCGGACTTGTCGCGACGCATGACAAGGCGCGGGGAGAGTATGTGCTGAACGGCAAGAAGTATTGGCCGTGCAACGCAGGAGGATGGGACTTGATGGGCGCGGACGTGAACGTGTGCATCGTCCGCACCGACGCTGAAAAGGGCGGGCAAAAAGGACTGAGCGCGATCATCGTTCCGAGAGGAACGGCGGGTGTCAGTTATGGTGAACCGATCTCCAAGCTAGGTCATCGCTTGTGTCAGAACAATGCAATCACCTTCACTGACTGCCGCGTTCCCGAAGAAAACATCTTCGCCGTTGGCGATGGGGATCTCGTCATCAGCAAGGCATTCACATGGTCGGGACCGGTTGCCGCCATCGCGGCCGTCGGCGTCGCACGATCGGCTTATGAGTTCGCGTTGCAGTGGTCGAAGACGCGCAGCGCCGGTGGCGGCATGCCGATGATCCACCACCAGGCGGTCGGCTACATGCTTGCGGATATCGCGATGAAAATCGAAGCGTGTCGCGCGTTCTCGTGGAAATCCGCGCACTACATGGATCTGTTCGATTCCGACGGACATGCCGTCGGCGCGATGGCGAAGGTGTTTTGCGGAGAGACACTGTTCACCACGGTTTTTCGGGCGCTTCAGGTGATGGGTGTCAATGCGCTCGACAAGCAGCATCCGATGGAAAAATTCCTGCGCGAAGCCGCTGTCTTTCCCTTGTATGACGCGGGGAATATCGGCATGCAGATGCGCAAGATCTGGGGCGTCATGCTCGATGAGAAGTTTGATCCGCGGGCGATCGCGGATTCGCGCCGCATGGAGTTTCAGAAATCGATGGAAAGCGCGGGCGCCCTGGTGCAGCCGCAGCGCGACGTGAAGACCCGATAGGATCGGTGCCCAATCGGGGCATTTCCGGTATCGAAATGATATCGATACGGATTTACTAGTTAGCTCCCGCGGCGGCTTGATATACGTGAAAGCGCTTTATCTGGCCGCGCTATTTTACGGTGATTTGCCGCTCTCTTCAGGCGCGCTGAAATATCGAATGAAAATGTTTAAATCGCTCGGCAATTGTTGCGTGGTGAATTGTTAAATACGCCCAATGGAAATGAATGGCAATTGAAAGAATATTCTGATTCACGCGTGTTAAATCACGATTCGGCATAATTCCCCGTGGCGAGACCGGGTCAGGTCACGCAGATGCGGAGAGGAGTGGTAATTCACGGTGACAAAGACCGGCTCAAGTTCCCAGTCGATGAGCCGTAATTCGTATCAGGGCCTCACGGTCTTCGCGAGAGCCTTGGCTAATTCCTTTCTGCACGCTTAACGTGACTGCCTGGCAATATGTTCCAAAAAATTACGATCCGTGCCCGCCTTGCGCTGGCGATGAGTTTTCTCGGTGTTCTCCTGATCGCGGGAGGCGCAATGGGTATCGTCGGTGTCAATATGACAAACGGCGACCTCAAGAACCTGTATTCCGACCAGCTTTCTTCATCCCGCAAGCTCAGTGGAGCGAGTGTCGCGCTGGCAAGATCGCGGCTTTGGCTGTTCCGCATCGCGCTCAATCCCGATGTCCCTGACGTAGAGAAGTTCGCGCAGAACGCGCGAGACCAGTTGGAGAACTCGCGCAAGGCGTGGGACGCCTATCGCAAGCTGCCTTTCGCCGACGACGCCGAAGCGAGCCAGGCTAACGAACTGAACGGCAAGCTTCAGAACCTCGTGACAAACGGCTACGAGCCGATCTTCCAGGCCATCGCGACGCGTGACGGCGCGAGCATCAAGAGCGCCGTGCAGAATTCGTCCTCGGCGCTCTATCAGGATGTGACGGGCGGCATCGACACGCTGCAGAAGAAGCAGGCTTCCGTCGCCGCCACGACCTACGAACGGGCGCAAGCGCGCTTCGACTGGTTCGTGACGATTGCCGTCGCGGGCGTCGCCTTCGCGCTGATCGCCGCTGCGCTCGCATGGCGTTCGTTGCAACGCGCGATCGGCGGGCCGCTACAGGAAGCGCTTGCTCACTTCAAGGCGATTGCAAGCGGCGACCTGACCGCGCGCGTCGAAGTCCGCTCCCATGACGAAATGGGCCAGTTGATGAGTGGCCTTCAGGCAATGCAGCGCAAGCTCGTTGAAATGATCGGCACGGTCAGGGAGGGCGCAAGCGCCATCGACACGGCCGCGCAGGAGATCGCGGCGGGCAACACGGATCTGTCGCAACGCACCGAGGAACAGGCCGCGTCGCTCGAAGAGACGGCTTCGAGCATGGAGCAGTTGACGGCCACCGTGCGGCAGAACGCCGACAACGCGAAGCGTGCCACGCAGCTCGCGGGCACGGCGTCCGACACGGCGCAGCGCGGCGGCGAAGTGGTCGGCCGCGTAGTCGAGACGATGCAGGGGATTTCGTCCAGTTCGTCGCGCATGAACGAGATCATTGGCACGATCGAAAGCATCGCTTTCCAGACCAACATTCTCGCTCTCAATGCAGCCGTCGAAGCGGCGCGCGCAGGCGATCAGGGCCGTGGCTTCGCCGTCGTCGCGTCGGAGGTCCGTACGCTCGCGCAGCGGGTTGCGACGGCCGCCGGCGAGATTCGCGGCCTGATCGGCGAAGCGACGTCGCGCGTCGATACAGGCGCGACGCTCGTGCGGGACGCGGGTGGCACGATCGACGCGATCATTCGCGACGTCGCGCGCGTCAACGACATCCTGCGGGAAATCTCGTCGGCGTCCGAGGAACAGAGCACGGGCATCGGCCAGGTCAACACCGCGGTCAATCAGATGGATCAGGTCACGCAGCAGAACGCGGCGCTTGTCGAACAGGCTTCGGCGGCCGCGCAATCGATGGCTCATCAGGCACGCGGACTCAGCGACGCCGTGTCGATCTTCAGGGTCGGTGCAACGGCCTAAGTCTGATCTTCGGGCGGCGGTGGACCCCGCCCAGCCATCGCGTGACGGGACTTGCCCCCGTCCGTCATCGGGCCTCGGCGGGAATGCCGAGGCCTGTCTGCATCCGCTCGCAGCGTCGCCTTTTGCATCGCGACACGCGACATGTACCTCTTTCCCGCCACGAGAAGCATAGCTGGTATGCACTGCCTGCAATGAGCAGGCACGACTGCAACCGCATAATCCCTGGACGCCAACTCGCGTGCCTCGCGTGATTCCAGCACGGAATCCAGCCGCGACGGCATCTCGACAAAGACCGACAGCGACAACAACGACAGGCCTCTGCCTGATGGAGATAAGCCACATGCAACCGTGGTACAGCACCATGGCGCCAGCCCAGCGCCGCACCTTCTGGGCGTGTTTTCTCGGTTGGGTTCTCGATGCCATGGACGTGCAGTTCTTCGCGTTCGTGATCCCCACGTTGTTGACGGCCTGGGGCATGACGAAGGCGCAGGCGGGCGTGATCGGCACCTCGGCGCTGGTGTCGTCGGCGATCGGCGGCGTGATTGCGGGCGTGCTGGCCGACCGGATCGGTCGCGTCGCCGTGCTCAAGCTGGCAATCTTGTGGTTCTCCCTCTTCACGGGCCTGTCCGCGTTCACCAACAGCTTTCATGAACTGCTGATCACGCGCAGCCTGCAAGGGCTCGGCTTCGGCGGCGAATGGGCGGCGGGCGCGATCCTCATCGGCGAAGTCGTCGACAAGCGCATTCGCGGACGCGCGGTGGGCACGGTTCAAAGCGGCTGGCCCGTGGGCTATGCGCTTGCCGCGCTCGCGTACTGGAGCCTGTTCGGTCTGCTGCCCGAACATATGGCGTGGCGCGTGCTGTTCCTGATCGGTCTGCTGCCGGGTCTGCTGGTGTTGTGGATGCGTCGTAACATCGACGAATCGGAAGCCTTCCAGGCTGCCGCGACCTTCCGCAAGAACAGCAATTCGTTCGGTACTTTCGCGCGCATCTTCGCGCCGAACGTGCTGTCGCGCACGCTGCTCGCTTCGCTGATGGCGGCGGGCGCGCTCGGCGGCAACTATACGATTCTCACGTGGCTCGTCACGTATCTGCGCGAGACGCAAAGCCTGACGGTCAATCTCACGACGCTCTATCTCGGCGTCAACATCTTCGGTTCGTTCTGCGGCTACATCGGCATGGCCTATCTGAGCGACGCGATCGGACGACGCTGGACCTTCGCGCTGTCCGCACTTGGCGCGGCGCTCACGGTGCTGGCCTACACGCGGCTGCAACTGCCCATGACGACGCTGCTGATCCTCGGCTTCCCGCTCGGTCTGTTCCAGTCGGGCATCGTCTCAGGCATGGGCGCCTGTTTCACTGAACTCTTCCCCGCGGAGATCCGCGCGTCGGCGGGCGGGTTCTCGTACAACTTTGGGCGCGGCATCGGATCGCTCGTCCCGGCAGCCGTCGGCATCACGAGCGCCTCATTGGGCCTCGCCAAGTCGATCGGCATATGGGCTGCCCTGTCGTACGTGCTCGTTCTGATCGTCGCCGTGTTCCTTCCGGAAACCCGCAATATGGAGCTTGAATCTCATGTCTGACCATGGACAACCGCGCAACGGCGGCCGCATTCTCGTCGACGCGCTCGCCAGCAATGGCGTCGATACCGTCTACTGCGTACCGGGCGAAAGCTATCTCGCCGTCCTCGATGCGCTGCACGACGCGCACGGCATTCGCACCATCACGACGCGTCACGAAGGCGCGGCGTCCAACATGGCCGACGCGTACGGCAAGCTGACGGGCCGCCCCGGCATCTGCTTCGTGACGCGCGGGCCGGGCGCGACGCATGCCGCTAACGGCGTGCACACTGCCAGCGAGGACTCGACGCCGATGATTCTTTTCATCGGCCAGGTCGAACAGAGTTTCATGGGTCGCGGCGCGTTTCAGGAAGTCGATTACCGCCAGATGTTCGGCGGCATCGCGAAGTGGGTGACGGAGATCGACAGCATCGAGCGCATTCCCGAAATCATGGCGAAGGCGTTCAGCATTGCGATGTCGGGCCGTCCGGGCCCCGTGGTGATCGCGCTGCCCGAGGACGTGCTGTTCGGCTCGGCAACCGTCGCGGATGCGCCCGTGGCGCGTGTCGTTCAGGCCGCGCCTTCCGTTGCTGCGCTTGGCGAATTGCGCGCGCTGCTGGAACGCGCGTCGCGTCCGCTCGTGATCGTCGGCGGCACCGGCTGGGATGCCGACGCGACGGCCGCATTCAGGCGCTTCATCGTCGCGAACCATCTGCCCGTCGCGGCATCGTTCCGCCGCCAGGACCTGTTCGACAACCGCGATCCGCATTACGTCGGCCAGTTGGGACTTGGCGTGTCGCCGAAGCTCGCGGAACGCGCGCGCGCTGCGGATCTGCTGATCGTCGTCGGCTCGCGGCTGGCGGAAACGACATCGTCGGGCTACACGGTGTTCGAAAGCCCGACGCCAAAGCAGACGATGATTCACGTGCATCCCGATCCGCAGGAGCTTGGCCGCGTCTATCAGGCGCGTCTGCCTATCAACGCTGGTCTGCGCGAGTTCGCGCTGGCCCTCGACGGCATCGCGCCGGTCGCTTCGCAAGCCTGGCAACAGTGGACGACGGACGCGCGCGCCGACTACGTCGCCCATTCGACGCCGCCCGCGCCATCGGCGGAAATCGCGGGTGTGGATCTCGCGCAGGTTGTCGGTCACCTGAGCGAAGTGTTGCCCGACGACGCCGTCATCGCGAACGGCGCGGGCAACTATACGGTCTGGGTGCATCGCTTCTATCGCTACCGCCAGCCCGCTACGGAACTGGCGCCGACCAACGGCGCGATGGGCTATGGCTTTCCTGCCGCGATCGCTGCATCGCTGCGTGACCCGAAGCGTAGCGTCGTCTGCTTCGCGGGCGATGGCTGCTTCATGATGTATCCGCAGGAACTGGCGACGGCAGTGCAGTTCGGTGCGCCGCTCATTGTCATCGTCGTGAACAATGGGATGCTCGGCACGATCCGCATGCATCAGGAGCGCGAATATCCGGGCCGGGTTTCGGCAACACGGCTTGAGAATCCCGATTTCATCGCGTTCGCGAAGTCGTTCGGTGCTCACGCGGAACGCGTCGAGCGCACCGAGGACTTCGCTGCCGCGTTCGAGCGCGCGCAGAAGGCGGGCGTCGCGGCGCTGATCGAACTCGTCACCGATCCCCGGCAGATCACACCGACCAACCGCCTGAACGCAGCATGAGGCCGACGATGGAAATCCGTGGCGAATTGATCATCGGTCAGCACGCATTCAAGGCGCGCGGCGGCGACGTGTACGCGATTGCGGCGGCCTCGGGCGAGCGCCTCAAGCCCGCGTTCGGCGCGGCGACTAGCGACGACGTCGAACGCGCCTGTACGCTGGCCGAAGAGGCGTTCGATGCGTATCGGCAATTGCCCGACGAACAGCGCGCGCAGTTCCTCGATGCCATCGCGCAAGCGATCGTCGATCTCGGCGCGGTGCTGACGGAGCGCGCCCATCTGGAAACGGGCTTGCCGCTGCCGCGTCTCGAAGGCGAGCGCATGCGGACCGTCGGTCAGCTGAAGCTGTTCGCGAGCCTCGTGCGGGACGGCCGCTGGCACGGCGCTGTGATCGATGCGGCGCAACCGGAGCGCACGCCGCAGCCGCGGCCCGATCTGCGTCTGCGGCGCATCGGGCTTGGCCCGGTGGCCGTGTTTGGCGCGAGCAACTTTCCGCTGGCATTCTCGGTTGCGGGCGGCGACACGGCTTCGGCGCTGGCTGCCGGTTGTCCCGTCGTCGTGAAGGCGCATCCGTCGCATCTGGGCACGTCGGAACTGGTCGCGCGCGCGATTGCAAAGGCCGCGCTCGACACGGGCATGCCCGAGGGCGTGTTCTCGATGGTGCTCGGCGACGGCATCGCGATCGGCGAAGCGCTGGTGCGTCATCCCGCGATCCAGGCTGTTGGCTTCACGGGCTCGCGGCAGGGCGGCCTCGCCTTGCAACGGATCGCGCAGAGCCGCCGCGAGCCGATTCCCGTCTACGCGGAAATGAGCAGCATCAATCCTGTCGTGCTTCTGCCCGCGGCGCTCGGAGCGCGCGGCGCTGCCATCGCACGCGATTTCGTCGACTCGCTGACGCTCGGCGCGGGACAGTTCTGCACGAATCCTGGTCTTGTTGTCGCGATCGAAGGCCCCGCGTTCGACGCGTTTTGCGCAGCGGCTGTCGAAGCGCTGATCGCGAAGCCGGCGACGACGATGCTGTCGCCGGGCATTCATGGTGCGTACTGTCGTGGCGTCGAGCGTCTGGCGACGCGCAGCGGCGTTGCAAAACTCGCGGCGGGCAAGCCGGCGAGCGGCGCTTACGAGGCCGTCGCTGCGTTGCTGCGCACGGACGCAGAAAGCTTCCTCGCCGATGAATCGCTCGAAGACGAAGTGTTTGGTCCGAGTTCGCTCGTGATTGCGTGCCGCGACTTCGACGAGTTGCATCGTGTGCTGCGGCGCTTGTCCGGGCAATTGACAGCGACGGTGCAACTCGACGACGACGACCACGCGCTCGCGCGCAAGCTGCTGCCCACACTCGAACGCAAGGCCGGGCGCGTGCTGTTCAACGGCTTCCCGACAGGCGTCGAGGTCAGTTATGCGATGGTGCATGGCGGACCATTCCCGTCGACGTCGGACAGCCGTACGACATCGGTTGGCGCATCGGCAATCGACCGGTTCCTGCGGCCCGTGTGCTATCAGGCCGTGCCGGATACGCTGTTGCCCGAAGCGCTGCAGGCGGACAATCCGCATGGGATCTGGAGGCTGGTGGACGGTCAACTGGTGCGCGACCAGGCTCAGTGACGACGGGCAGGGCGCCGGCACGCGTTGCCGGCGCAACGATGCACGATCACGCTCGCCGGGCGGGCCAATCACGCGCAGCCGTTTTACGCATTGCTGGCCGGATGCAACGTCGTGTTCGGCCAGCTGCCGTCGGCGGAAAGATCGGCAGCGAGATCGCGGATCATCTGCGCGACATGCCAGACGCCCTCCGGCATCACGCGGTTCTGCGGCCAGGCAAGCGCGACTTCGCGCTGCACCTCAGGGTCCGTTAGCGGGAAGCACCGCACGCGTCCGGACGCCACCTCTTCGACCACGGCAGCCGCTGGCAACACAGTCGAACCGCACTGCTCGATCACGAGACGCTTGGTGATCGAGATGGAGCCATCGCATTCGAGCGCGATGTTGGGCGTGAACCCGTGTCGTGCCGCCAGCGATTCCACCAGTACGCGCAAGCCGTGATGCGTGCTAGGCAAGATTAGCGGCACGCCAGCGAGCCCGCTGACGGCAAAAGGACCGTCCGGCAGCGACGATGCGGCTGGTGTCACGAGGCACACCTGTTCCGACAGCAGCGTATCGAACTGGCTCGCGCCCGGATGCTCGGGCACGTACATGACGGCGAGATCGACATCGCCGTCGTTGAGCCAGCCGAGGATATGCGTCGCCAGTCCTTCGACGAAGCGAATCCGCGTGCCGGCAGAGCGCGCTTTCAGCCGATGCCCGAGCCTGCCGAACATGATGCGAGCGATGGTGGGCTGTGCGGCGATGGAGAGTGTCGCGGGCCCGCGCTTGCCGCTGTCCTGCATCGCGATGCGCGCTTCGTCGAGCGTTTTCTCCATGGCGAGCGCATAGCCGAGCAACTGTTCGCCGTGTTCAGTCAGCCCCACGCCGCGGCCGCTGCGACGAAACAGGCGCACGCCGAGTTCGGCCTCGAGTATGCCGATGCGGCGGCTGACGGTCGACTGGTTGGCGCCGAGATCCATCGCGGTGCGCGAGATGCTGCCCGTTTTTGCGACGCGCGCGAACAGCTCGAGATCGTCTGAGTTCATGGCTTCGTGTGATGAGGGTCGACGGCAAACCGTTCGGCGGTGAACGGTTGAAAGGTGCGGCGCGCTTGATTGTAATCAGTCGCGGCGGCGCGCGGCCGTTATCCGTCACATCCGGTATCAACAGGAACGAATCCATGCACCGCGTCGACGTGCAGGCGCGGAGGCGCGGCCGGATAAACCGGCCACGCGTCCTCTCTACACCATGCCTATTCAGCGGCGATGACGCCTGCGTCTTCGCAGACGTAGCCCAGTGCTTCAGCGACCTCAGGACAGGTCACCTTGCCGAACGCCACATTCAGGCCGCGCCGCAGATGCTCGTCGTCGGTGAGCGCCTTGCGCCACCCTTTGTCTGCGATCGACAGGACAAAGGGCAGTGTCGCGTTGTTCAGCGCATAAGTGGATGTGTGGGGCACGCCACCCGGCATGTTCGCGACGCAGTAGTGAACGACATCGTCGACCAGATACGTCGGCTCCGCATGCGTGGTCGGCTTCGCGGTTTCGCAGCAACCTCCCTGGTCGATCGCGACGTCGACGATGACGGAGCCCGCGCGCATCTTCTCGACCATCTTGCGCGTGACGAGCTTGGGTGCAGCAGCGCCCGGCACGAGTACGCCGCCGATCACGAGGTCGGCATCGAGCACGTGCTGCTCGATATTGTCCTGATTCGAATACACGGTGATCATTCGTGCGCCCAGCAGCCGGTCCATGCGCCGCAGCGCATCGACGTTGCGGTCGATCACCACCACCTGTGCGCCCGTGCCGACGGCCATCTGCGCAGCATTGCTGCCGACCACACCCGCGCCGAGGATCACGATTTTCGCTGAGGGCACACCCGCCACGCCGCCAAGCAGGATGCCCCTGCCGCCGTGCGCGCGTTCCAGACAGAAAGCGCCCGCCTGGATCGACATGCGGCCCGCAACTTCCGACATCGGCGCAAGCAGCGGCAATCCCCCGCCGCGCTGTGTCACGGTCTCGTAGGCGATACAGACCGCGTTGCTCTTCACGAGATCGGCGCATTGTTCCGGATCGGGCGCGAGGTGCAGATAAGTGAAGAGAATTTGCCCTTCACGCAGCATCGCGCGCTCTCGCGGTTGCGGCTCCTTGACCTTGACGATCATGTCGGCTGCCGAAAATATCGCCTTGGCATTCAGCGCCACTTGCGCGCCAGCCGTACGGTATGCGTCGTCGGACGCGCCGATACCCGCGCCCGCTCCCGTTTCGACGCTCACCGTGTGTCCGTGCGCGACGATCTCACGTACCGACGACGGCGTGAGACCGACGCGATACTCGTGATTCTTGATCTCCTTTGGAACGCCTATGTGCATATTTGCCTCCTATATGGAACTGCGTGCCAGCCATGCAGACGCGTCAATCCTCAGATGTTCACCACGGCAGCGAATAGGTTTTGGTATTGGTGAAGCTCTTCATCGCCTCCTGCACGCCTTCCTTATAGCCTAGGCCGGAATCCTTTACGCCGCCGAAGGGTGTGAGTTCGAGGCGGTAGCCGGGCACCTCGCGCACGTTGACGCTGCCCACCTCGAGTTCCGAAATGAAACGTGTGATGTAGTCGAAGCGGTTCGTGCAGATAGACGAGGACAGTGCGTAGTCCGTGCTGTTCGACATGCGGATCGCTTCGTCGATGTTGCCAAAGCGCATGATCGGCGACACGGGGCCGAAGGTTTCGTGCTTGACGAGCGGCATATCCGGCGTCACGCGATCGACCACAGTGGGCGCATAGAGCGCGCCGTCGCGCCGGTTGCCCGCCAGCAGGCGTGCGCCGCGCGCGAGCGCATCGTCGACCTGGCGCTCGCAGAAGCGCGCGGCGGCTTCGTCGATCACAGTGCCCATATCGACCGATGCATCGGCGGGATTGCCGTATTTCCACGCGCGCGTCTTGTCGACGACGAGGTCGGTGAAGCGATCGGCAACGGCTTCATGAACCAGCATCCGCTTGATGGCGGTGCAGCGCTGCCCTGAGTTCTTGTAAGAGCCCGAAACGGCAAGCGTGCTGGCTTCGTCCAGATCGGCATCCTCCATCACGATGATGGGATCGTTGCCGCCGAGTTCCAGCACCGCCCGCCGATAACCCATGCGCGACGCGATCGACTTGCCGATCGACACGCCACCCGTGAAGGTGATCAGATCGATCGCGGGATTCGTGATCAGTTCATCCGCGATCACGGCCGGGTCGCCCGTCACCACCTGAAGCATCTGCACAGGCAGGCCCGCTTCGTAAAGGATGTCGGCCAGCAGGTAGCACGACAAAGGCACTTTCTCCGATGGCTTCACGACGATGCGATTGTTGGTCGCAATCGACGGCACGATCTTGTGCGCGACCTGGTTCATCGGATGATTGAACGGCGTGATGGCCGAGATCACACCCAGCAGCGGATCGCGCTGCGTGTAGACACGCCGCTTCTTGCCGTGCGGCGTGAGATCGCACGAGAAGATCTGGCCGTCGTCCTTCATCACTTCGCCTGCGCCGAACACGAGCACATCGGCGACACGTCCTGCTTCGTACGTCGAATCCTTTATGCACAAACCGGCTTCTGCCGTGATGACGGCAGCAATCTCCTGCGTGCGCGCCCGTACCGCGTCCGCCGCGCGCCGCAGGATCGCGGCACGCTCGTAACGCGTGAGCGTGGGGCGATAGGCGCGCGCGACGGCGAATGCGCGGCGTACGTCTTCCAGTGTCGCCTTCGGCACCGTGCCGACCAGTGCGCCGTCATACGGACTGCGCACTTCGATGACTTCATCGCGCCAGATCTTCTCGCCATCGATCCGCAACGCTTCGTGCCGAATCTGCGCCTGTGCTTTCGTCGTGTCTGCAATAGCGTTCATGAACGTGTCCTCGTCACTGGAGATGGTTGAGTGCGATATCGATGACGTCGAAGTTGCGCAGCCGCGCGCGTTGCGCGGCGGACTTCGCGACGGGCTGACTGAAGATCAGCGGCACGCTCTGCTCGGCGAGGCCGCCGTGCGAGCGCAGCGGCGCATCGAGCCCCGACAGGTCGTGCCGGATGCGTTGCGTGCCGAGCACGACGTCGCGCCTGGAAATCACGATCAGGTCGCCCATCCGCGCGGGCGGCAACTCGAACCGCGCGCAGCCTTCTTCGCTGGTCAGCACGAGTTCGATGCCGGGTTCGGCCGCGAGCTTGCTGCGCAATGCATCGATATCCGCCGATTCGGGCAGGTACACCGTCGCAAACGAACCGAGCGCGCCGTGATGCACGACGTAGGGATCGGTGATGGGCAGGATCACGCGCGCCTGGTCCTTGCCGAGCCATTCGTCGAAGCGCTCCTGCAGATAGATCACGTTCGGCTCGCCGTCTTCGTTGTGTTTCGCGTTCATGCCGTGGTCGGCCGTGATCGCGACGATGGCGCCCAGCTCGTCGAGCCGTTGCAGATAGCCGTCCATCATCTGATAGAAGGCGTTCGCGCCGGGCGTGCCGGGCGCGCATTTGTGCTGGACGTAATCGGTGGTCGACAGGTACATCAGATCGATCTCGCGTGTTTCCAGCAGACGCACGCCCGCCGCGAACACGAACTCCGACAGCTCGGCGCTATAGACGCTCGGCACCGGCTTGCCGACGAGTTCGAGCACAGCGTCGATGCCGTTTTCTTCGAGCGAAGCCTCATCCGCTTTCTCCGATGAAAAGCAGATTCCCTTGAGGCCCTTGCCGAGCAGGCGGCGCAGCTTGTCCTTTGCTGTGACGACGGCAACCTTCGCGCCCGCCTCCGCGAAACGCGCGAGCACGGTTGGCGCGACGAGGTACTTCGGATCGTTCATCAGCACCTCGGTGCCGCTCTCGCGATCGAAAAAGTAATTGCCGCTGATGCCGTGCACGGCGGGCGGCACGCCCGTCACGATCGACAGGTTGTTCGGGTTCGTGAAGCTCGGCACCACACAATCGCCCTTGAGCGCGGTGGCCGGCTTCAACAGCTTGCCGATGAAGGGCGCGACGCCCGCCGCGGCGGCCATCTCCAGATATTCGTAGGCGCAGCCGTCCACACAGACCACGACGACGGGCCTGCGCATCCAGTTGTAGCGGCGGCCGTTCACTTCGACGGATGCAGGGGATGTGCTCATTCGCTTCTCCTTTGACCAGGGTAATCCGGGAATTGATGATGTGGCGTTGTGTGGCATTGTGCGGCAATACTTGACATTAAAATTGACACTTTGTAGATTGTCAACAACAGACAACAACAAAGAAGTCTCCTCGGGGCCGCAGTAGTCGATGCCGCATGTCGCAGTTCTGGCCGTTTCCGTCGCTGGCCGCGACGCCACTCATCAAGGGGTCTGGAAATGAAGGAAGGAGCGGGATTCAACGGTTGCAAGGGATTTCTGAAGGTGGCGGCGCGCTGTGTGATGGCGGCGTCGGTGATGTTCGGCGCTGCCCAGGCCGCACAGGCGAAGACGCAATTGCTGGTCTACACCGCGCTCGAAGACGAGGCGATGAAGCCGTACAAGGACGCCTTCGAAAAGGCGAACCCCGACATCGAGATCCGCTGGGTGCGCGATTCCACGGGCGCGGTCACGGCCAAGCTGCTCGCAGAAAAGAGCAACCCGCGCGCCGACGTCGTGCTTGGACTTGCCGCATCGAGCCTCACGTTGCTCGACCTGCAAGGCATGCTGATGCCGTATCAGCCGAAGGACTTCGACGCCCTGACGCGCAAATACAGCGACAGCAACACGCCGCCGCATTGGGTCGGCATGGACGTGTGGGGCGCGACCATCTGCTACAACCGCGTCGAAGCGGAAAAGCGCCATCTGCCGAAGCCGACCTCGTGGGAAGACCTCGCCAAGCCTGTCTACAAAGGGATGATCGTGATGCCGAGCCCGGTGTCGTCGGGCACGGGCTATCTCGATGTCACGTCGTGGCTGCAAACCTTCGGCGACGAGAAAGGCTGGCAGTACATGGACGCGCTCGACAAGAACGTCGCGCAATACGTGCACTCCGGCTCGAAGCCTTGCACGCTCGCGGGCACGGGCGAATTTCCGATCGGCATCTCGTTCGAATTCCGCGGTCATGAACTACAGGCGCAAGGTGCGCCCATCGACCTGATCTTTCCGAAAGAGGGACTCGGCTGGGACATGGAAGCGACGGGCGTCATGAAGACGACGAAGCATCCCGAAGAAGCGAAGAAACTCGCCGACTTCATGGCCAGCCGTCAGGCGAACGAAATCACCGCGCAATGGTGGGCGATCGTGGCCTATCCGGGTGTCGCAAAGAAACTGTCGGGCATTCCCGACAACTATCCGCAACTGCTCGTGAAGAACGATTTCGTCTGGTCCGCGAAGAACCGCCAGTCGATTCTCGAAGACTGGCAGAAACGCTACGGCAGCAAGGAGCAGAAGTAGCGACGGGTCTCGCGTGAAGCGCGCGCGACGCGTGCGCTTCGATCGGGGCGGGCAGCGCCTGCGCGTTGCTCGCGCTGCCGCGATGCGGAAGAGAAGCGAAGTCGGAGGATCAGATGACAGCGTATTTGAGCGTGGAGCAGGTTTCCAAGCGGTTCAACGAGACGACCGTTCTGAACGATATCCATCTCGGCGTGAAGAAGGGCGAGATGCTGTGTTTCCTGGGGCCGTCGGGGTGCGGCAAGACGACCTTGCTGCGCATTATCGCCGGGCTCGAAACGCAGAGCGCGGGGCGCATCATGCAGGACGGCCGTGATATCTCGCGCTTGCCGCCGCAGTTGCGCGACTACGGCATCGTGTTCCAGTCGTACGCGCTGTTTCCGAATCTGACGATCTTCGACAACGTGGCGTATGGCCTCGTGAATCGCAAGATGAAGCGCGCGGCGATCGCGGAGCGCGTGCACGAACTGCTTGCGCTGGTGGGCTTGCCGGATTCGCATCGCAAGCATCCGAACCAGTTGTCGGGCGGCCAGCAGCAGCGCATCGCGCTCGCACGGGCGCTTGCGACGTCGCCGGGCTTGCTGTTGCTCGACGAGCCGCTATCGGCGCTCGATGCGCGCGTGCGTGTGCGCTTGCGCCAGGAGATCCGCCAGCTGCAGCAACGGCTCGGCGTCACGACGATCATGGTCACGCACGACCAGGAAGAAGCGCTGTCGATGGCGGATCGCATCGTCGTGATGAATCATGGCGTGATCGAGCAGATCGGCTCGCCGCACGAGATCTATCGCGAGCCCGCGTCGCCGTTCGTTGCGGATTTCATTGGCAAGGTCAACATGATTCCCGCCGAAGTGATGCGCGACGGCACGCTGAAGGCGGGCGAGATCGGGCTGCACTACGGCTGCGGAAGCGCGCAGCCCGCGCCGGGTTCGCAGGTCTCGGCTTTCGTGCGTCCGGAAGACATCCATATCAGCCTGCCCGGCAGCGCGCCCGACAACCTGCTCGCAGCGCGGGTGGAAAAGCTCGAGTTTCTCGGCGCGTTCTGCCGCGTCAGTTTCAAGGTCGAAGGACTCGCGGGGCAGGAGATCGTCGCCGACCTGTCGTTCCACGAGATGCGCCGCACGGGCCTGCAAACGGGCGCGCGTTTCGACCTTGCCATTCAACGCGAAAGCGTCTGCGTGTTCACGGCCGCGAAGGAGCGTCTGCAATGAGCGCCGTCCTGATCGAACGCCGTAGCGGCGAAGAAGCGCACGCCGAAGTGCGGCAAATCACGCATTGGCATGACAGGATTGGACAGCTTGCGCTGTTGCTGATGTCCGCGATGCTCGCCATGTTTCTGCTGATGCCGCTGGCGCTCGTGATCGGCAAATGCTTCGTCGATGCGGACGGCAGGTTTATTGGGCTCGCGAACTTCAGCGGCTATCTGGCCAACTCTGCCGTCTGGACGTCGGCGCTGCATTCGGTGGCCGTCGCGTGCACGGTGACGTCGATCGTCATTCCGATGGCGTTCACGTTCGCCTACGCGCTCACGCGTTCATGCATGCCGATGAAGAACGCAGTCCGCACGGTGGCCTTGCTGCCGCTGCTCGCGCCCACGTTGCTGTCGGCGGTGTCGTTCATCTACTGGTTCGGCAATTCGGGGATTCTGAAGCCGTTGTTGCATGGACATTCGATCTACGGTTTCTCCGGCATCGTGTGCAGTCTCGTCTACGCGGCGTTTCCACATGTGCTGATGATTCTCGTCACGGCGTTGTCGCTCTCGGATGGCCGCCTGTATGAAGCCGCCGATGCAATGGGTACGAGCCGTCTGCGCAAGTTCGTGACGATCACGCTGCCGGGCGCGAAGTACGGCCTCATCAGCGCGACGATGGTGTCGTTCACGATCTGCATCAACGACTTCGGGGTTCCCGTTGTGATCGGCGGGCCGTACACAGTGCTGTCCACTGATATCTACAAGCTCATCATCGGCTTGCAGGACTTCAATCGCAGCGCAGTGGTCAGCTTGCTTCTGCTGTGCCCCGCGCTGGTTGCGTTCGCCGTCGACTACTTCATTCGCCGCAAGCAGCAGTCGCAACTCGGCGCGCGTTCGACGCCGTTCCAGCCGAAGCCGTCGCGCGGCTTCGACATGGCGATGCTCGCTTACTGCGCGATCGTGTGTCTGTTGATGATCGCCGTGGTCGGCATTTCGGTGTTCGCATCGTTCGTGAAGTTCTGGCCGTATCAGATGAGCCTCGGCTTGCAGCACTACAAGATGGGCCTGATCGCCGCCGGCATTTTCGATGCGTACAAGAACAGCCTGCAGATGGCGGCATGCGTGGCGCTCGGCGGCACGGCCATAGTGTTCGGCGGCGCGTATCTCGTCGAGAAGACGCGCGGGCCGCGCTGGCTGCGCGGTTTCATCAACCTCTGCGCGATCCTGCCGATGGGCGTGCCGGGGCTCGTGCTCGGCATCAGCTACATCTTTCTGTTCAATGCGCCCGCCAATCCGCTCAACGGTCTGTACGGCACGCTCGCGCTGCTTGCCATAGTGACGGTGGTCCACTACTACTCGTCGAGCCATCTGACGGCAGTGACCGCGTTGCGGCAGATCGACAACGAGTTCGAGGCGGTGTCCGCTTCGCTGAAAGTGCCTTTCTACAAGACGTTCTGGCGCGTCACCGTGCCCGTATGTCTGCCTTCGATCCTGCAGATCGCACGCTATCTGTTCGTCAACGGCATGACGACGGTATCGGCTGTCGCGTTCCTCTATTCGCCCGACACGCAACCCGCATCGGTGGCGATCCTGAACCTCGACGATGCAGGTCAGATCGGACCAGCCGCCGCGATGGCGACGCTCGTCCTCGTTACCGCTGCATTTGCGTGTCTGCTGTTTGCCGCCGTTTCGCACGGCGTGTTGCGTCGAACCCAGGCATGGCGCACCACGCGCCGTGGCTGAAACGAACTTTTCATCGTGTCCATCAAGGAGATGCCGTGAATCTGCCCCGTCAACCGATTTTGCTCACTCCCGGTCCGCTCACCACGTCCGACCGCACGCGCGACGCCATGCTGCGCGACTGGGGATCGTGGGATGGCGACTTCAACCAGATCACCGCGCGGATTCGCCGCGAGACGCTGCGCATCGTGCATGGTGAAGACACACACGAGTGCGTGCCCTTGCAAGGCAGCGGCACGTTCTCGGTCGAAGCGGCCATCGGCACGCTCGTTCCGCGCGACGGCCATGTGCTGGTGCCGAACAACGGCGCGTATTGTCAGCGGCTCGTGAAGATCTGCCGCGCGCTCGGGCGGCGTCATCAGAGCATCGACTATCCGGAAGACAAGCAGGTCAAACCGGCCGATATCGACCGCGCCCTCGCGGCGGACGCAAGCATCACGCACGTCGCGCTGGTCCATTGTGAAACGGGCGCGGGCGTGCTCAATCCGCTGCATGAGATCGCGATGGTGGTGGCGAAGCACGGGCGCAGCCTGATCGTCGACGCGATGAGTTCGTTCGGCGCGATCGATATCGACGCACGCCAGACGCCGTTCGATGCCGTCGTCGCCGCGTCAGGCAAGTGCCTGGAAGGCGTGCCGGGAATGGGGTTCGTGATCGCCCGGCGCAGCACGCTCGAACGCTGTGAAGGCAACAGTCATTCGCTCGCGATGGATCTCTACGATCAATGGGCGTACATGAACCGCACGACGCAATGGCGCTTCACGCCGCCGACGCATGTTGTCGCAGCGCTCGATCAGGCCATCGCGCAGTACATCGAGGAGGGCGGCCTCGAAGCACGGGGCGCACGTTATGCGCGCAACTGCCGCGCGCTGATCGAAGGGATGGCGGAACTGGGGTTCAGGCCGTTTCTCGACCCGTCGATTCAGGCGCCGATCATCGTGACGTTCCATGCACCCGACGATCCCGCCTACGACTTCAAAACCTTCTATCAGGAGGTGAAAAAGCGCGGCTATATCCTGTATCCCGGCAAGCTGACGCAGATCGAAACGTTCCGCGTCGGGTGCATCGGGCATTTCGGCGATGCAGGTATCCCCGGCGCGGTTGCGGCAATCGCGGACACGCTGAAGGCAATGGGGATTGCGCAAGTGTCGCCGAAAGCACTTGCGTGACTTGACTGATCGCTTCGAAGACTTCGCGTGGTCTCGCGCGTTCTCATAGGCGCGAGGTCTTCGGAGCATCGGCGCGGGTTCCGGCAAACCTATTCTGCGAGCAAACATGCGACCCTTCTGGATCGAACAGGCGCTTTTCTCCGATGGCGAATTGTCACCTGCCTTGCAAGGCACGACCACGGCGGACGTGTGTATCGTCGGTGGCGGCTATACGGGACTGTGGACAGCCATTCAGACGAAGCTGCAAAAGCCCGACATCGATATCGTGATCGTCGAAAGCGATCTTTGCGGCGCGGGTGCGAGCGGCCGCAACGGCGGCTGCATGCTGACGTGGTCCACGAAGTTCTTCACATTGCGGCGCCTGTTTGGCGAAGCGGAAGCACTGCGGCTGGTCAAGGCATCCGAAAAAGCCGTTCACCGCATCCGCGATTTCTGCGCGGCGCATCGTATCGATGCCGAACTGCGCATGGACGGCACGCTCTATACGGCGACATCGCGCGCGCAGATGGGCGCGCTGGACCCCGTCATCGCCGCGCTGCGCGATCACGGCATCCATTCGTATCATGACGTTTCACCCGATGAGGTGGCGCGCCGCTCCGGCTCGGCGCGCAATCTGGGCGGCGTGTTTTCTCCTACGGCGGCGACGGTGCATCCGGGCAAACTCGTGCGCGGCTTGCGGCGGGTCGCGCTCGAGATGGGCATACGGATCTACGAGCGCACGCCGATGCTCGACTTTTCAGACGGTGAACGTGTGACAGTACGCACGCCGTCGGGAAGCGTAACGGCCGGCAAGCTCGTGCTCGCGATCAATGCGTGGATGGCGAGCCGCTTCAGGCAATTCGAACGCACGCTCGCAATCGTGTCCAGTGACATGATCGTCACGGAGAAGTGCCCCGAACTGCTGGCGCGCAGCGGCCTGACGGATGGCGTGTCGGTGCTCGACTCGCGCATCTTCGTCTACTACTACCGCAGCACGCCTGACGGGCGGTTGATGCTGGGCAAGGGCGGCAACACGTTCGCATGGCGCGGCCGGATTGCGCCCGTATTCGATCAGCGCTCGCCGTATGAAGCCGAGTTGACACGCGGTTTGCACGCGTTCTTTCCCGCGTTGCGCGAGGTGCCCGTGACAGCGAGCTGGAACGGTCCTTCGGATCGTTCGGTGACGGGCTTTCCGTTCTTCGGCAGGCTCGACGACTCACCCAATGTGTTCTATGGATTCGGCTATTCAGGCAACGGCGTGGGGCCGACTTACATGGGCGGACAGATTCTGTCTTCGCTGTTGCTGGGACTCGATAACGCGTGGACACGCAGCCCGTTGACGCGCGGCCCACTGGGCCACTTTCCGCCGGAGCCGGTACGGTATGTCGGTTCGATCACCGTGCGCAACGCGATTCGGCGCAAGGAGCGCGCCGAGGACGAGGACCGGCAGCCGTGGCTGGTCGACCGGTGGCTGAGCCGGTTTGCGAGCGCGGCGGGTAAATCGGACAAGGCGTAGTCGGGTGTAGTTCTACGCCTCTGCGACGGATGCCCCATTAGAGCTGGCGGCCTCGATCCAGCGCTCATGCGCGCGCCGCATCCTGGCGATACCGTGCGCGACATGCTCGCGCACGAGCGCAACCGCGCGGTCTTCATCGCCGCTTGCGAGCGCGTTGACGATCTTCTCGTGCTCGGCGACGGATTCGCTCAACGCGCTTTGATCCGTTTCGATCGCCGCCTGGCGCAACAAGCCGAGTTGCAGCACGAGCTGGCGGTACGTCGCAACGAGATGCTGATTGCCGACGCCTTCGACCATCGCACCGTGCAACTGGACATTCAGCTCCGTGTAGCGCGCGAGATCGCGTGTTTTCTTCGCCGTTTTCATCGCAGTGACGATGCCCTTCAACGTGGCGAGCGTGTCTGGCCGCATGTGATTCGCCAGCTTCCGCGCGACCGATTCGTCGAGCATCGCCCGCACTTCATAAATTTCTTCCGCTTCCCGCAGCGACACGACACGTACGATCACGCCACGGTTCTTTTCCGTCTTCAGGAGCCCGGACGCCTCCAGCGCGCGGAACGCTTCGCGCACGGGGCCACGCGACACGCCCAGACGCGTGGCGATTTCAACTTCGTTGAGCTTTTCGCCGGGCGCGAACTCGCCCGACAGGATGCTGCGGTGAAGACTTTCCTGCACGAGCATCGCGAGGGATTGTCGACGCAGGAGTTCAAAGGCATCGGGCAGGTTGTTGTTGTCGGTCATGGAGATCGATCCCGGAGTGTCAGCGGTCACATAGCATCTGCGCAAACATTGCGGTGCGTTTTGTTTATTGTCAACGGTAACCGTTGGGGAAGACCTTCAGGCTGTCTGCATCAGCACCAGCGGTACGAGTCCGCCAACGGGCGTCAACGAATCGCGCATCGCATCCACCGTGCCGTCGCCGCCGCTCGTTGTTACGGTGGCATAGAGCGCCGAGGTCGCCACGCCGAACGGGTCTCCTTGCCTTCCATTTTGCCGCCCTGGACGACGACACTGTGCGCGGCACTGGCGTCCGTTGCAGGGCTATGCGTGATGTTGTCAACGCGCCGCGCGACTCTGAATGCGAGCGGTGTACGACGGGTCAGAAGGGTCCTGCAAGTTCCGGATTCAGTTCGATGTGCAGCACGACGAGCCAGCGGTTTGGACAGCTGTCGGCGATCTTCAGCACGTCTTGGTCATCGCTGGTGTGCGGCGCGCCGATGTAGCCCTTGTCCAATGCGTCACGCCACGCACGCCGGGCATCCGCCTGCAGCCAGTAGCCGACGAGCCCACACGTCACGCAGCTGAAGAGCAGCGTGTGAAGCATCGTCAGGCCGGGATTGACCTGCTGCGCAACATACACAAAGGCGGTGGTCATTACCTGGTTCGCCACGATGCTGACGAGCACGAGCTTTAGCCAGCCGCGCGCACGCATCGCCGCCTTCAGGCGAGCTTCCTCCTGCGGGTCTTTGTGCCCGGAACGATCGTTCCGCCGAGGTGGCTCCTGCATATCGTTGTGATTCACGCTGCAAAGCGGACGTAGCGAGCGCTGGGCAGCGCGATCTGATGTGTCCATGCTGCGAGTGTCCGTGCGACGACGGGCGCCTTGCTGAGTATCGCGCTTTCATAGACCTTTCCGGCGAAGCGCACGGCATCGACAATGCGGAACCCCTGCCCACGATAGAAGGCAACGAGATGTGAAGCCGGATAGGGCGTGTCGAGGGCGATTTCCGAGTAGCCGCGTGTCGCCGCCCAGTGCTCGGCAAACGCCAGCAGTGATTTGCCGATGCCGCGGTTTTGCCACGATGGGTCGATGGCCAACTGGCGGATCGTGGCCACATTGCGCCGATGATAATGTTCACAGGCCGATTCGTTGTCGGGCGCATACAGCGTCATGGTGCCGATCACCTTGCCCTCGCTGACCACCACTAAGCAGTCGCCAGCTTTGGCCCGCCGCATCGTGACAGCCACATCCTGATCAACACAGGTGCAGTTCAGCCCCATCATGCCGAGACGCGCAAACGCGTGGTGCAGCATCGTCGTGAGCTGCTCGTACGAGTCGCGCGACGGATCGAAGCGCCTTAGCAGGATGTTGCGAATGCTCGGTCTGACGTGGTCGACAGGGGCATGTTTTGCGGCTGTGGCACGGCGTTTCGACATGGCATCGCTCCGAAATTCATGAGTTATCCAAAGTCTAGGGTTGGCATCTGCGTGTCTCAAGAAAAAATGTCGTAAAAAACTTGCGCGGCTTGCCGCTTATCTTCCTTATGCACGCTCCCTCGCCGGATTTACACCGTTTTTACTCGCGCCGTCCTATACCTTTATACGAACCTGTCTCACCGCAGCGAAGGCGCCTGATGCCCGTCACCGCACGGGCAGCGACGGCAAGAGCGTGACGACACTCGAACCCATGAAGGATGGGAGCGACATCCAGTCGATGTTCTTCGACATGTGGAGACAGGATCAACCCGATGTCGCCGTGCAGGACGTGCCCGGCGATTTCGTCACCACGTCCGGCTCGGGCCTGGATCCGCATATCACGCTGGCGAACGCGATGCATCAGCTCGATCGCGTCGCGGCAGCGTGGGCGAAGGACACGAAACGCGACCCTGGTGCCGTGCGCGCGGAAATCGGCGCATTATTGCGTGATAACGCGCACGCACCGTTCGGCGGGCTCGCCGGCGATCCGTTCGTCAATGTGCTCGAGGTGAACCTCGATTTGCGCCGCCGCTATGGACCGCCTGCATAGCCGCTGCTGAAACCCGGAGCGAAACGGGAACGCATGCATCAAGGGACAACATGAAACACGCCCTGCCAGACCTGAAAGCCCTCTTCGGCCTGAGACACGCCGCACCGCATCGCGCTGCACAGCCCGCCACGGGCCGCGATGTCGTTATGCGCATCACACTCGATGCGCAGCATGCGACGCCGTTGCGCCAGGCGCTGATCCGCGATTGCGCCGGGCAGTCGTGGACGATTCGCATGACGCCGCTGCACGGAACGGATCGCGTGCGGTTGATGCTCTACTTGCCGAGATCGGCATTGAAGGACGCGATGCAGCGCGTGACGCGTTTCGCGCCGACTGCCGAAATTGGGCAGTTGCTGGAGGTGCCGGACGCGCCCACCGACGCGTGGAGCAAGCTCATGCATGATGCAGAGCCGCCGCTTGCCGATGCGTATGGGAGGCACAAGGACCAGGCCACGGGCGAAGACACGATCGCTCATCTGCTCACCGAGGAACACGTTCTGCTCGATCTGGCGGTTGCCGATCGCGAAGCGCTTTTCGCACACCTTGCGCAATTCATCGAACAACACTACGGGTTGGAGGCAGCCTCCGTCACGGCCGGGCTGGCTGCGCGCGAAGCATTGGGTTCGACGGCGCTTGGCCAGGGGGTTGCCGTGCCTCATGGCCACGTCAAGGGGATTCACGGCGCCGTTGCGCTGTACGTGCGCCCGATCATGCCGATTCCATTCGATGCGCCGGACGGAAGACCCGTGACCGACCTGGTCGTGCTGTTTGTCCCGGAGTGGGCGAACATGACGCACCTCCACCTGCTGGCCGAAGTGGCGGAACGATTTTGCGATCAACGGTTTCGCGAGCGGCTTCACGCCTGCGCAGACCCCCACGCCGTATGCGAGCTTTTTGCCGATTTCGAGGTGCAAGATGCTGCGGAGCGTGGCGTAACGGGTGCAGCGCGGGCGACAGATCATCGACTGTAGTGAAACCGTTTCGGCCGTGCGCGATTGCGAATGGTCTCGAGGAAGTCACGAAATCGGCCGTTTTCAGGCCATGCACCCGTGAATTGTTGATGCTTCGCAGAAGCGTGGCGTTAAAGATCGGCGGCGCAGAGCGTAATCCGCTCGCCTGTACGCGGCAATTGCCTCTCGGCGATCGCTTTCCGGAGACGGTGTTTACCGAGCTCGAATGCGAGCACCAACTGTCTTGGCGTCTGGTCCGCCGCACCCAGTCCCTCGCACATCACTTCGGCAGGCAGCGCGAAGGCGCAGTATCCCCAGCCGAAACCGTACGCGGAAAACCACACCGACGAGTCGGTAGTGAGGGTGGGTGCGGTGAAATGGGTCTTGGTTCGATCTTTGTCCAACACGATTCTGTCCGATAGCAAGGGATACGGAAGATCCGGCACGATCCAGACGCGCTCGTCGCAAGTAGCGCAACGCTGTCGCAAGCGCTCGCAGAAACACGTCCGGTGTATGCACGATTCATGCACTTCGTGCCGTTGCCGCCCCCGACCACCTGGCGTATTCCTGCAAGCGCTTGCGTCAACCGTCTACGAAAAGAATGCGAACGGCAAAATCGCAGCGATATAGACTGAGATTCCGAACGTAGCAAAGCCCAGGCTGATCGCCAGCAACCCGAGAACGCCAGCGGCGATTGCCAGTCCGACGCACCAGCGGTGCTGGATTTGACGGCCTGCGATGACGCTTCTATCCACGGTCGCTTCCGCGACGGTTTCTGCCGTACTTGTGTATTGACGAAATCTCAACCGAAGCATGCACAACCTCGCTTTCTTTAACGTTGAGATTCTGTTACTTGCCGTATAACAAATTTATAAAACCATAGGTGCGCGCCGTTAATTCAGCATATGCGAGCGCGCGATCAACATACGATTTTTATAAGTCGCGTCAGGTGTCTTTACGCGGATTTTAGAAGCGGCTCGTTACGATTGCGGATTGGCTTTGCAGCGCCGCTGCGTGGCGCCATATCTGGAAGTCAGCGGATTCACGCTCAGGCAGATATCGCGCGTGATCAGGATGACGCGACGCCGAGAGTGACCCGAACCGGCACGGCACGATGCCTTCGTCCGGATGGATCGATGGCGTAGAACAGCGGCACGAGACCGCGTGATGGCTTTGACACAAGAGGAACATCCCATGCGAATCCAGCCCACGAGAAGTCGACATCGACGGGCACCGCGTACAAGAGCACTGGTGAAGATCATTGTCCTTGTCGTGCTGGTCAACCAGATTCTGACGGCCAGCTTCGCGTTTCTCGCGCACGAGAATCATCCCGACATTGCGTTCGGCCTGACGACGCTTTTCAGTTTTCTGTTGTGCGCGATTCTCAGTACCTGGATCCGCTCGGACGCGAAGCACGCATGGCTTCACGCGCGTGACGCAGGTTTTCTGAGTTCCGCGTTGATACGTGGCGGTCGCACGGTGTGGATCCGGCAACACTGTCCGAGACGCTGGCTGGTCGTGCTTCATATCGAACTCGAAGGCGGGCTTGCGGCGTCGGAGACCGAGCCGGCGCGAACCGCGCAGACTGGCCGCGAGACCTGACATACGCACTTGCGTGTGCGACGAATCTTCGATGTGTTACCTGATATTCCCCTGGTGCTCGCCGACGAGCCAGATCGCGATGAGCAAGAGCGGATCAGGTTTGACTGGCGCTGCAAATGGAAGCGTCTGTCTGTCGCTCTTTACGACATTTTTTCTTGCGGCGCTTCAATGACGAACCCTACACTTCGCGGGTTTGGCGAAGCCAGAGGAAAGCAATGACCCGCACCAAGGCAGCAATGTTTTTCAGGGGGATGAGCAAGGTTATGTTCATCGCGATCGCAGTGAACCTGTTCCTGACGAATATCTTCGAATATCTGGCGCAGACGCTGGATCTCGGTCTGGACAACCAGGCAGTGACACTATTCAGTTGCGTGACGTGCGGGTTGCTGACGCTATGGCTCCAGTCCGATGCGCGCCGTGCATTTGCACTCGCGCAGACCAACGGTTATGTCCGCGCGGAAGGCGAGAGCCGCGATGGCTTGCAGATTGCCGCTGATTGTCCCAAACGCTGGCTCGTCGTCTTGCACCTCGAACTGAGTTCCGCCGCCTTGCGCTAGCCGCGCTGCTGCGCTGAACTACAACGCGCGGCAACCCAGACATATCGTCACCGAGCTAGGGGTGGGTTATCGGCTTGTGGGCGTCAGGTAGTGGACAGGCCGCCGACGCCTCGGGCGATTGTTGTCCAGTGTCGACGTACGCGCTGTGAACCTGACGCCACTGGATATTGACAGCATTTTTATGCCCGTGATCTAAAGCTTTTCGGTGTCTTGACGCGATGAGTGCTGCAATGGAAAGCAGGTGATTCCCGTCGTGTCGAGGTCGAAGATGTTGAGACTGCTCATTCCAGTGCTTTCCCAGGCGGGCGCACTTGAAGCTGCGCGCCACGCAGCGTTTCTCTTTGCTGAAAAATGCGTGGCGCAGGTCGAGCTGATCGAGGTACTGGAAGAAGTGGGAGAGGGCCGCACGGTCGCGTTTCAGTCGCGCTCGGCATTGCGGCGGCGCGAGAAGCTTTCGATGCGCGATGCTCTGACACGGACTCGCGCGGTACTCGATGATGCCGGCGTGCCCTATACGTGGAAGCGTGTTTTTGGCCCCCCTGAAAAGACCATTGCCGCGTATGCCGCGATGAACGGCGCTGACGTCGTGGTGCTCGACGCGAGCGGTTTCGGCTTCTTCCGAAGGTGGGGCATGCTCGCGAAATTGTGGCGCCTGAGTCCCACGCCCATCACGGTGCTGCATTGACGGGCGAGGTACCGCAGTCGTCGAACCTCACGACGGACGGTGTCTGTTACGGATGATTTGTGAGGGTCATCCAGAACTTCAATGTGAGATGCACATCTCAGGCACGCTGACGACGCAGACCTTCCGTCGGCCTTCGCCGTGACTGCCAATGATGTTTGGAACGACAGCTTGTCTTGATGTTTATTCAAGGTCTGCCGATTCGTCTCGTTGCGCGCTTGCGTCTGCCCACATGAGCGGGCGACGTACAACCCTCAAAATTGATTCACCAGCCGATCCGGCAACAATCAACTGGTCGTTACGCCGCCCAAAATTCACCGAGCGCCCGACCGATAAACGATAAGCAAAGCCCCGGCTCGTGGCGTCGTCATCATGGTCCAGTTGAAAAATCGCTCAACTCGAGTCGCGCTTCGCCGTTAACTCAGACGATATCCCACACCAATTCGACGCGTCACGTCGCCCGTTTCGCGACGTACGGGCTCGAATCGTGAGGGTTCGGACTGCAAGTTTGCCAGGGTTGGCAACACCGCACTATGGACACCCGTACTGCACGGCGTGCGATCGGACAAACATCCCTCATGGTTTTCAAAGGACTCTGTACCGCGTTAGTCGCGGTAATGCTGAACGTAGCGGCTGCGTCCGTTTGCGAAGCGCAATACTCCACCAGCTGGATGGCCAACACACATGGCACGGCGACGACTCGGGTAGGCAATGTGGCTCGCTCGATGTGGGTGGCATCCGAAGGGGTGATCTACACCGCGTCGATGTGGGATGAGGACCAGGGCGGCATCGCGATCTATCAGAACGGACAGAACATCGGATCGATCGGGGCGCACGGCGAGTTTCAGGGCGGTGCGATCACCGGCAACTCGACCTCGCTGTTCGCTGCGCTGCAGTTCAACGCCACGTACGGAAGCGGCAAGGTTGGTCGATACGACCGGGGAAGCCGAACGCGCGACCTGCTGATCACGGTCAGCGACACAACCACCGAACACCTCGCGGATGTCGTCACCGGACTCGCAACGTCGGGCTCGCTGCTCTACGCGAGCGATTTCCCAGGCAACCGCGTACGCGTGTTTACGACGTCTGGTGTCTGGCTGCGCGATATCGGCGTGGCAGGGCCGGGCGCGCTCGCGGTGGACGCGGGCGGCAACATCTGGGTCGCGCAACAAAGCGTGGGTACTGTGGTCCAGTTCAGCCCAACCGGCGAACGTGGAAACACCATCCAGCTGCCAGCCAAAGCGCAACCCTCTTCGCTGTATTTTGACTCGCTCACCGGGCAGTTATGGATCGGCGACGAGGGGCCGGATATGAACATCAAGATTTATGACGTCTCCAGCGCACCGTATGTTGCCGGTACGTTTGGTGTTCAAGGCGGCTTCCTCAATACGGTCACCGGCATCAAGGGACAGGTAGGCGACAGGCGGTTCACGCGCGTTACCGGCATCGGCAGGGATTCTGCGCGCAATCTCTACGTGCTGAACAACCCGTGGGGCGGATCGTGGGATCTCGGCCGCAACGGCGGCACCGACATCCACGCATACGATGGCACGGGAGTTCTGCGCTGGCAGCTCCAGTCAGTGAACTTTGAAGGCAACGCCGCACCGGATCCAGCCACCGACGGGGCGATCTTCTACGGCGGTATGAACATTTATGCGGGCACCCCGGGAGGCGCCTACGTTGCCAACACAATCGATCCATTCACCTACCCCTCCGATCCGCGCATCAATCTCGCCGACCACGAACGCGGCGAGCATTTCGCTCAGGTCGTCAGCGTGGGCGGACACCGGATACTCGTCGCAGCGAGCCAGAATCCCGATACCTTTTATTTTTTCCATTTCAATCAGGCAAGCGGGTACATTGCGATTCCCGATAGCACGCTGCCGGGAGCGTCGTTCGGTACGACGACAAAAGTCCGCAACGGCTTCTGCCTGGATAGCAAGGGCGATATCTGGGCTGGCCTCGACAAGACCAACGCGATTTCACACTATCCGCTGAACGGCTTCGATACGAACGGCAAACCGTTGTGGGGTGCCGCGATCACGATGCCGATTCCGGCGACGATTGGGCAACTGACGCGCATCATGTACCTGCCCGAAAGCGACACGATGATTCTCACAGGGATCACCGGCAGCACGGACTGGACCGCGGTCGGATCGCGTGTCGAGGTGTATCACGGCTGGCTGGCCGGCAACAGGACTGCGCCGAATCCGGTGATCAACCTTACTAGCGTCAATCCCAAATCGGTTGTGGCCGCCGGGAATTATCTTTTTGTGGGCTACGTCCATACCGTGCCGAATATCGATGCGTTCAACCTCACGACGGGGAACCTCGATATCACGCTCGTCAATAGCAATCCGAACACAGTCGATGTGGGCAACGACGTGGACTCGATGTATGGACTTCGGGCGTTTCAGCGTTCGAACGGCGAATATGAAGTAACGAAGGACAACTACAACGACTCGAGCATTGTGCTGTATCGCTGGACGCCGCCTGCGTCGAGCGGGACGGGCGTGAGTGCGGCCAAGGCGATGATGGTGTCACCATTCAGTGTGAATTGACGATGCGCGTTGGCCGCAGCGACCGAAGTGGCGAATCAATACATCGGTGCGTGAGTGGGCAGGGTTCGGGCCAATAGCGGCCTGTCGCCGCTCCCGGACAAAATGCGTTCTTGAGAGGCGCATAATCCGAGATGAATTGCGTTCCGTTCGGTCGGCGGACGCGCCGTAAGCGGCACGCCCCGCGGACTGGTGAGAATCCTTAATCCGAAGGAGTTCGAAAATGACAACTGGCGGCGCGGCTCCGATCGAACCCATCAACATTGGTCAATTGAGCATTCAGTATCTGATTGATGGAACTGCCACGGGCGGGATGGGCGTTTTCGAATTGACCGTGGCTCCCGGCGCTCAAGTCCCGCCGCCACATAGCCACACACGTAACGAAGAGTGCGTCTATGTGCTGGAGGGCATGCTTCGGTACTCGGTCGACGGAGTAGTCCGAGACCTGGTGCCGGGTGAATGGATGTTTACCCCTCGTGGGTCGGTTCATCACTTCAGCAACCCGCACAATGGCACGGCCCGCGCACTGATCGTCCTTACGCCGGACGTAGGTGCTCAGTATTTTCGTGATGTCGGAACAATCGTAAGCGCCGGCGGGCCGCCCGACCGCTCGAAGCTTATCGATGTCATGTCCAGGTACGGGCTGGTGCCAGCGCCACCACCCCAATGAAACCTGGGTGTTGGACGTTCAGGGGTCGGCCAACAACCGCCGTGCAAATCGTTGTCTCCGACGTCCGTTTTCGGTTTCGCTACAGACGTCGGAGAACCTCTGCCTCGTTAAGCCTCATTCGAAATCACCGGATGCATGTCGACCGAAGTGCCGTCACTTCTTTGCCAACGCACTGTCGCAAGCACCGAGGCAAATACCATCAACCCACCTCCGACCCATCCCCAGACAGACAGGTGCTCCCCGAGCCACGCATACGCGAACAGCGCACCAAACGCCGGTTCACTGCCCATCAGCAATGCTACGCGCGTTGGGCTACTGCGCTTGACGGCAAAGTTCTGCGCGAAGAATGCAAACAGCGTGCACGCAGACACCAGATAGCCGATGCTCATCCAGAAGCTGCCATGCCCAGCTAGCGTTGGCAGTGCAGGCCACGGCTGCGACGGACACACCAGCGCTGCGATGACACTGCCGAACGCGACGGTGCCCGCCTGAACCGCCGTCACCGACAACGGAGCGAGCGTCGAGTCGCGCATCACACGCCCCGTCACGCACATCATCACCGCGCGGAGCAGCGCAGCCAGAAGAATCAGCGCATCGCCTGCAGTCGGAATGAACACGCCACCACTCACCAACGTGGCGCCGGCCAACGACACTACGACGGCGATACCCTCAACGTGCGACGGCTTTCTATGCAGCAGCGCCCATTCGACGAGCGGCGTGAGTACGACACACAAACTGATGAGAAACGCTGCGTTCGAAGCACGGGTCAACGATATTCCAAATGTCTCGGCCAACAGGATGCTGAGCAGTAGCGCACCCGTGCCGAGCGTGCCGATCAGTTCGGACGCCTTCGC
The DNA here is from genome assembly GCF_046534875.1 of Paraburkholderia sp. SIMBA_054. Lineage (NCBI taxonomy): Bacteria > Pseudomonadati > Pseudomonadota > Betaproteobacteria > Burkholderiales > Burkholderiaceae > Paraburkholderia > Paraburkholderia sp. SIMBA_054. The sequence goes on from NZ_JAWRXV010000014.1 coordinate 78,125, forward strand.
TCGCCGGAGCGAACGCAACGCGGGCGACAGCACGACAAACGTCAGCCCAAAGCGCAGCGCCAACAGCCCCAGCACGGGATAGAACGCGAGCGCGCCTTTCGCGACCCCATAGCTTGTGCCCCACACCATCGCGACCGCGAGCAGCATCAGGTCGGAGATCCAGAGCAAGCGCTTTTGTTTCGACATGGCGGACCTTCAATCTCGATTCGAACAGTCCAGATTGTCGAGTATTGCGTGCAAAACTATAATTGGGTCTCGCGGAACATCTTTTATGTCACAGATGCACAGATGCGTTCGGCCGGTGTGAGCACGACAAATGAATCCCAATGAGCTTTTTGCACTGTTGCCGGACATGGCGACTTTTGCCCGCGTCGTCGACGCAGGCAACTTCTCGGAGGCCGCGCGCCAGCTGGGCAGCACGCCGTCGACGGTAAGCCGGCAGATCAAGCGCCTGGAAGAGGCGCTTGGCACGCGCTTGCTGGAGCGGTCGACGCGCAGCGTCCGGGTCACGGATTCGGGCGCGCAGGTCTACCGGTATTGCCGCGACATGGTGGGCGCGGCGTCAGGTGCCGTCGATGTCGCGGGACAAGTGGTTGGCGAGCCGCGTGGCAAGGTGAGCGTCAGCGCACCGGTTGCATTCGCCAAGTCCGTCATCCATCCGCTGATCCCGGGATTTCTACGTAGCTTGCCGGACGTGGACGTCCAGTTGATCTTCGCCGACCGCGAAGTCGATCCGCTGCGTGATGACGTCGATATGGTGATCCGCCTGACCCGTTCGCCTCCGTTGGGCCTGGCCGCCCGGCGGCTCGGAACCGTGAAGTGGTTGCTATGCGCGTCGCCCGCTTATCTCAACGTGCATGGGACACCCGTCGTGCCACGCGATCTCAGCCGGCACGAATGCCTGTATCTCGGAGAAACGGTTGACGACAATCGATGGCATTTCCGGCGCGGCACCGAGACGCAGTCGCTGGAAGTAAGAGGGCGCTATATCGCCAATCATGCGGGCGCCCGCCTTGAGGCTGCGTTGCAGGATCTGGGCATTGCGGGCTTGCCCGACTTCGCCGCTACAGAGGCACTGCAGCAAGGCAGCCTCGTTCAGGTGCTCGTCGACTGGGAATTCGAGGCGCGCTCTTACATGGGTCCCGTCTGGCTGCTGTATCCGCCTAACCGTTTCCTTCCGTCGAAGGTGCGAGCGTTGATCGACTACCTCGCAAGCCACCTGCATGACGCTGTGGATGAGTGAGCGGTCTCGCGCTACGTCATGTTTGACCGTGACGCGGTGCGGGAAATTCGAATGGGATGGGTTGGTCAGCCGGAATGGGCGACCTGCTAAAACTCGAGACCCCGCGCCGCGCGGGGCCTGTGCTGTCGGCTGGAAACGCTTATCAGACGTTGACCGGCAGGCCTGTTCGCTTTCTCGCGGGCTTCACGCTCATTAAGTTGGGCATACTATTGGCCACGAGTTCTGCAACAGCTTCCGCAGTCGCTGCCGAGAGGGTCCACCCCAAATGCCCGTGCCCAGTGTTGTAGAAAATATTGCGTCGGCGACCGGAGCCCACTTTGGGCAGCATGCCCGGCAGCATGGGGCGCAGGCCAGCCCACGGAATGACGCGCGCCGTCGACATACCCGGAAAATGCGTGCGTGTCCAATTGACGAGGGGCTGGATTCGATCCGAACGGATGTCACGGTTCAGGCCGTTCAACTCAGCCGTTCCAGCAACACGGAAGCGATCGACGCCGAGACGGCTGGTCACAATCTTGGCGTTGTCGTCAAGCAGGCTGACCCAAGGCGCGGCGTGTTGGCTTTTTGTGTCTTCGAGGCAGACCGTGATCGAATAACCCTTCACCGGATAGACGTTCACGTGGTCTCCCACATACGCGGCTAGCGCACGACTTCCGACACCCGCACAAATCACTACCCGGTCGAAGCTTTCCGTATCAGTCTGACTTTCGTGCGCGAAAGCAATCCTCAATTCACCCTCTGCGGCCTCGGAAATGGACTGCACGCTCGTGTCGTAGCGGAACTCGACACCCAAACGCACGCAGGCTTCAGCAAGACCACGCGTGAACTTGTGAATGTCACCGGTCGAATCCGACTCGGTGAAGAAGCCGCCGTGGAACTGCCCGTGAAGCGCCGGCTCGAGGGCGCGGATTTCGTCGGGTGTCACCGGGCGCCGGTCAAGACCTCCTTCACTTAGCAATGCATTGACCTTTGTCGCGGCGTCGAACTCCTTGCGGGTGGCATAGAAATGCAAGATGCCACGTCGTTCCAGGTCGAAATCGATGTGCTCCCGCTCCGCGATCGAGAACATGTGCTCACGTGCAGCGATGGCTAGCCGCACCGTTTCGATCGTGTTGCTGCGATAGTTCGGAATCTGGCGCAGGAACTCGCCGATCCAGCTGTACTTGTGCCAACTCGGTCTCGGATTCATGAGGAGCGGAGCGTCGCGGCTAAACATCCAACGCAGGCCTTTCAGCACCGTGGAGCGGCTGTTCCAGACCTCAGCGTTGCTGGCCGATAGTTGACCGCCGTTGGCAAATGACGTTTCCATTGCCGCATAGCGATGACGTTCGAGAACGGTGACGCGGTAACCGCGCCGGGCGAGGGCATAAGCAGTGGTGACGCCCGTAATTCCGGCGCCAATGATGGCAATATGGGACATGACATGGTCCAGTGTTAGTTGAGCATCGCCGGCCGATGATTACCGGCGTCAATGCCCCATCTGTCCATGTACCTGAGAGTTTCGCTAATACCGGTTACGGTAATAGCTCCCCTTCGGTGGGCGCGCATGCGCCGCTCTCCAGATGTTCTCGCTGCACGGTCCTTTTGCCTGAGAGTTTCCGGGGCGGTTGCTCCGTCGGCGTCGTCGCGGGTGGACGATCTCTCCCGTGCTTCGTTGTAGAACAGCGCAAGGCTACTACCTCAAAGAAACGACAGCAAGTCTTTTCAAATAGACGGCAGTCAACTTCCCGCCCGGGTGCGTAGCGGCTCTATCGCGATCTGGATGTGTCCAGAAATGCTTCGGATTTTCCCGAAGTGCGTTTCTGATTTTTGGCATTTTTCCGTCGAATTTGTTTGCATAGACTCCGTTCCAGATGCACCGCCTGCCTGTCACAACGGACGACGCCGCGGCGGTGACGAGGGCGCCTGGTGCGCCGCACCTATCTGAACGAACAACAGGACGAGTGCCATATCATGTCTGAAAACAGTTACGAAACCGGTCGCCTCAATTTGCCCTTTGTTGGAATCTGCACGTTCGCGAAGTCTCCGCTGTGTCTTGACTGGGACAAAATCGATGCGGATGTCGCGGTGATGGGCGCTCCTTTCGACTGCGGTACGCAGTGGCGGGCGGGTGCAAGGTTCGGTCCGCGTTCGATCCGGGATGCATCGACGCTGTTCTCATTCGGACACGGCGGCGCGTACGACTTCGAAGACGACGTCGTCTACTTGCCCAGCAACGAAGTTCGCATTGTCGATATCGGTGATGCGGACATGGTGCACACCAACACGGAGAAGAGTCACGCCAACATCGAGTACGGCGTGCGCAAGATCCTGGCGGCTGGGGCGTTGCCGGTGGTGATGGGAGGCGATCACTCGATCAACATTCCGTGCATCAATGCGTTCGAAGGTCAGGAGCCGTTTCACATCGTCCATATCGACGCCCACCTCGATTTCGTCGACGAGCGCCATGGTGTGCGCCATGGTCACGGTAATCCGCTGCGGCGCGCGGCGGAAAAAAGCGTGGTATCGGGCATGACGCAAATCGGCATCCGCAACGTGTCGTCTACTGCGCGCGAAGGTTATGCCCAGGCACGCGAGATGGGCTCGGACATTATCTCGGTGCGCGACCTTCGACGCCTCGGCATCCAGGGCGTCCTGGACCGTATCCCGAAGGGCGTGCGCTATTACCTGACCATCGATATCGATGGCTTCGATCCGTCGATCGCGCCCGGCACGGGCACGCCGAGCCACGGCGGCCTGCTGTATTACGAAGGACTCGAACTCTTCGCTGGCCTTGCTGAGCAGGGTGACGTGATTGGCATCGACCTCGTGGAAGTCGCACCTGACTACGATCATTCGGGCTCGACGTCGATCCTGGCGGCGCAACTGCTGCTGAATACGATTGGCCGCGTGATGCATCAACGCAAAGTCAAACGAAACCTGTCCCGTTGAGTTCTCGTTAGCTATTTGCTGCTGCGTGCGGCCCGGTTGACTTTCCTGGCCGCCGCTCGCAGCTGGTTGCAAAAAGCCTGCACGACGCGCGCCGATTCAGCGCCTTTGCGCGTGATGATCTGAAAGTCCAGATGTGTCACATAGTGCTCAGGATCGATGCGTGCCAGTAGTCCACCGTCGACCCAAGGCTGCGCATAGTGAGGCGGCAGAAAGCCCACATAGTTGCCCGACAGGATGAGCATCGCGCGGCCTTCGACGTTGTCGACCGAGGCCGCGGCCTGTGCCATGTGCAGCAGCTTGAGCTCCTGGCTGCCGAGGTAAGCACGCGCAGCGAGGCGTTGTTTGCCAAGCACCGACAACGGGACACGGCCGCCCGCCCGCTCGTATAACGAGTGGGTCGATGCGCAGTAGAGCCCCTGCTCCTCTCTATAAAGTGGCAAGTAGTCGAGACCGGGAATCTGCGCGGGGAATGGCCCCACGGCCAGATGCAGGCGCCCGTCCAGCACGTGCTGCTCCATGCTGCCAGGTGTGTCGATCTGCACATGCAGACGGACGTCGGGCGCCATCTGGCCGAACTCCCGGATCGCTGTCGGCAGCGGCGAGTATTTGTCGGTCAACGTTGCTTCGATCATGCCGAAGCGCAATACACCGGAAAGCTGATTGCGCAACGTACCTGCTTCCATCTGAAACGTATCGACCGCACCGAGCAGACGCTGTGCGGCGGCGTGCAGCTCCGCCCCTTCATCTGTTAGCCGGAAACCCGCGCGTCCGCGCTCACACAGTCGTAGTCCGAGGCGTGTCTCCAGCTGCGACATGTATTCGCTGATGCTCGATGCGCCAATGTTGAGAATCGGTTGCGCTGCGGCGAAGCCGCCGCAACGGACGATGGTTTCGAAGATCCGCAACAGCTTGAGATCTGTGTCCTGAACTTGCATCGTGCGGTCCCTCGGTTACTTCGGAAATTACCGAAATGTGTTTCATCAATGGTGCATTTTATTGGGGAATTTGGCTACACAGAATTGCTGTCAACTGCACTGCCGTGGGTTCCATGAAGGCAAACGGACAGTGGGGTCCGATGGGAAGTTTTCCAGGCCAAAGCGCAACGCGTCCGCCACCTCCGGAGGCAGGGCGATTTGATACTTCACGATGTGAGGAGAGCACGATGAAAAAATTGCACGCAGGTGCATGGTTGACCGCAGTCGCCTTGAGCATGGTGTCGGCGCACGCGGCGACGGAGGAGCAGGTGGTGAAAATCGGCTTGACGGGACCCTTGACTGGCCCGCAGGCCGCCATTGGCAAGGACGATGAAAACGGCGTCAGGATGGCGATCGAGCGTCTGAATGCCCAAGGGCTAGTGATCGGCGGTCGGAAGACCCGTTTCGAACTGGTCTCGCAAGACGATGCCGCCGATCCGCGTACCGGTATGACGGTTGCGCAGCGCCTCGTCGACGACAACGTGAAGGTCATCTTTGGGCCTTTCAATTCGGGCGTCGCGATTCCGATTTCAAACCTGGTGAATGTCGCGGGAATCGTGATGGCGACCGTCGCATCGAACCCGTCGATCACGCAACACGGCTATCCGTTCGTGTTTCGCATCTCCGCCAGCGACACGCAGCTTGGCAGCCGCATGGGCGAATTTGCGGCCAGGAAGTTGAAGATCAAGCGGATAGCTGTGATCGACGACCGGACAGCATACGGCCAGGGTCTCGCCGACGAATTTATCGACGCAGCCAAAGCCAACGGCATCGAGATTGTGGATCGGGAATATACGACCGACAAAGCGACCGATTTCGTCTCGATCCTCACACACATCAAGGGCGCTCACGCGGAAGGGATTTTCTACGGCGGCTACTACGCGCAAGCCGGCGCGCTGCGCAAACAGATGAAACGCCTCGCGATGAACGGTTACCTGCTTGGCGGCGATGCCATGTGCAATGCCGAACTGGCAAAAGTCGGCGGCGACACGGTCGATGCCGGCGTGTATTGTCCGCAAGGCGGCCCCGTTCTCGACCAGACTCAGGAAGGGCGGCAGTTCAAGGCGGATTACAAGCAGCGCTTCCATACGGACCCATTGACCTACAGCGCTGCGTTATACGATGGCATGAACATCGTCGCGCGGGCCATGCAGAAGGCCAATGCCATCGAGCCGGCACAGTATCGTGCTGCACTCGCCGGCATCGATTTTCAAGGGGTTTCAGGGCACTATCGATTTGACCAGAACCGCGATCTGAAGGACTCGCCAATCACCATTTATACCTATCGAAACGGTGAGCCGACGCCGCTGGCATCTTCCCAGCCCTAGATCGAAGCGGACGCTTCGCAATCCCTACGTCGCGTCCGCTGCCTGCTGGGCCAGACGGTAGCTTTCCATCAGGTCCATCATGAATACCTGCAGGATGGTAGGGGGCACGGCGGCCCGCTTCGTGATTGCGCAGAATGGCCATCGGCTGCCGAACTGGTCGGGGCATATATGATGCATCTCGTCGCGCGCGACCCATCGGGCAGCGTAATGGATCGGCAGAAATCCGATGTACGCGCCCGATAGAATCAGGATGGCCTGCGCCTCGATGTTGTCCACGGTCGCTGCGGCTTTGCTGACGCTGAGCATTCGCAGGTCGTGCTGCTGCAGATAGCCGCGCGCGACCACGCGGCTGGACGCGATGGCCTGTTTGAGTGAGGCATCGTCGGGTGGGAGGCCAGCGAGCACATGATGCTTCCCGCAATACAGACCATCCGGTTCGCCATAGAGGTCGGTGTAGGTGAGGCCTGGTACGTGCAGTGGAAAATGCCCGACTGCAATGTGCAACCGGCCATCGAGTACGCGCTCCTCCAGTTCGGCAGGCATACCGACGTAGACATCCAGATGCACGTCGTGCCCCCTCGATACGAACGCCTGCAGTGCCTGCGGCAGCGGTGAAGCCGAGTCGGTCACCGTGTTGTCGATGATGCCGAGGTACAGCCTGCCTGAGACGTTCTTCTTCAGTGCATCCGTGTCCACACAGAAATTCTCCACCGCCAGTTGCAGTCGCTGCGCGGCCTCGTAAGTCGCCAGGCCATGTTCGGTTAGACGAAAGCCGCTGCGCCCCCTCTCACAAAGCTTGAGCCCCAGGCGCGTTTCGAGCGTCGTCATCTGTTCGCTGATAGTCGACTGGCTGACGTTCAGGGTTGCCTGGGCGGCGGAAAAGCCGCCGCATCGCACGACTGTCATGAAGACCCTTAAAAGCTTGAGGTCCACGTCCTGCAACTGGATCACTGTCGTCGCTCCGTTTAGCCCGCTTGCTTCGATATTTCCGATATGAATATCTGATCCACGTGATTTTTCCCCGCGGCCGTGTCGCTCATAGTCTCTCAAAAGGCCGCGCTGCCACAAGCCAGGTTTATATCGACGTTTTCCGATGGCCCACCAGAGGCCGTGCAGCAGTTAATCCGTAACACAGGAGACAATGATGGATAAAGTCGTACAAAATTATCTGGAGACCTTCGGGATCTGCGAAGCGACTCAACGGTTTCTCACCAAGCCGCAGAAGATGTTTATTGGCGGTGCCTGGGTTTCACAAGGCGACCGCGAGTCGTGCGCGGTGCTCGAGCCGTCCACGGGGGGCGTGATCACGCAGATTCCCCTGGCGACGACCGCCGATCTGGATCGCGCGATCGAAGCTGCCCGCAAACAATTCGACGGGGGACCGTGGCGAAAGCTCAAGCCTCTTGAGCGTGAACGATTGCTCCATCGCCTCGCCGATCTGATCGAAGCGAATGCAACCGAGTTAGCCGAGATCGAATCGATCGATGTGGGCAAGTCAGTCGCCAATGCACGTGACGTCGACGTGCAGGGCACGATCGACACCTTCCGTTATTTTGCAGGTTGGGCGTCAAAGCTCCATGGCCGCACGGTAGAACCCTCCCTGCCTGGCAATTATGTTGCCTACACACGCAAGGAACCGATTGGTGTCATCGGCGTCATCGTCCCCTGGAACTTCCCGCTGCAAACGATGGCGTGGAAGGTGGCGGCCGCGCTTGCCGCGGGTTGCACAACCGTCATCAAGCCGGCCGAGCTGACGTCGCTGTCGACGCTTCGCTTCGCGGAGTTGGTGCACGAGGCCGGGATTCCAGACGGTGTCGTCAACGTCATCACGGGGCGAGGACGCGATATTGGAGCGGCGATGGCTGCCCATCCGGGTATCGACAAGATCACGTTCACGGGTTCCACCGAAGTGGGCCGCACGGTCGGGCACGCGGCCGTGGGTGGCATCAAACGCATCACGCTCGAACTGGGCGGCAAATCGCCGGTGCTGGTGCTGGAGGACGCCGACATCGAGGCGGCTGCCCAAGCCGTAGCAAACGGCATCTTTTTCAATTCCGGACAGGTGTGCGATGCGGGGGCACGGGTGTACATCCAGCGCGGCATTCACGACAAGTTTGTTGATGCGTTGGTCGAACACACGCGTCAGATGAAGATCGCGCCCGGCCTCGATCGGGATTGCTTCATCAGCCCGCTTGTTTCCGCGCTCCAGAAGGATCGTGTCGAGTCGTATATTGAAGCTGGGCGACGCGAAGGCGCGGAAGTGGCGTATGGTGGCCATTTACTGGATCGGCAAGGCTATTTCGTTCAGCCGACGATCTTTGCGCATTGCCGCAATGACATGAAGATTGTCCGCGAAGAAATCTTCGGTCCCGTGCTGGTGACCGCACCCTTCGACGATGTCAGCGACGCGTTGTCGCTCGCGAATGACTCGCCATACGGTCTTGCCGCCGCAATATATTCCAACGACCTGAACCACGTACATAGACTGATTCCGGAGTTGCGCGCCGGCACGGTCTATGTCAACGCGCACAGCACCATCGACCCGTCGATGCCATTCGGTGGATTCAAGGAATCCGGCTTTGGCAAAGACCTCGGCCCCGAACAACTCGATCATCTGATGGAGAGCAAGGCGGTCTGGATCACGTTGCACTGAGCCGTCAATCCGCCGGCGGCGTCCCAATCGAACGTAGCCCAGCGAGCGGGTGTCCCGGCGTGGCATGCATGACCGGTCTATTCTCATTCCATCAACCTCTCACTCGAGTCAGGGGTACATGATGCAAGCAGCAGACGATACAGTGAAAGGCACCGTAGCGGGAGTTGAGCACGGCGCCATCGAAGGACATTCGATAGACTTTATTCCGGATAACGAACGAACGGACAGACTATCCAGACAGGGACCGTTCTGGTTTCTGGGTAATTTCACTTTCTTTACCATGACCATTGGCTTTGTGGGTCCCAGCATTGGACTGAGCGCGCTGTGGACCACCATAGCCGGCACGCTGGGCATCATGTTCGGCACCTTGTTCATGGCTTTTCACGGATCGCAAGGTCCTCACCTTGGCCTGCCGCAGATGATTCAGTCTAGAGCGCAGTTCGGCTATCGCGGGGTCATCGTCGTGCTGTTGGCTACGCTATTTGTGTTTGCCGGATTCAACATCGTCAACCTCGTGCTGATGATGCAAGGCCTCAAAGCACTGTTCAACTGGGACCCCGTCAAGGTGGCGCTGGCTGTGACCCTGCCGGCTTCGATTCTGGCGATTCTCGGTCACGACTGGATGCACCGGAGTTTCAAATGGGCGTTGTATCTGTCGCTGCCCCTTTATGGACTCGTCACGGTGGCCGTGCTGTTGCATTGGGTGCATGACGTGCCGCTCCCCGGTGTCGCGCCGGGGGTCGCTCCACCGCCCCCGCTGGGCTTCGGCTGGATCGCTTTCATCGCACAGTTCGCAGCGGCGGCCAGCTACAACATCGCCTACGCACCGTATGTATCCGACTATTCGCGCTACCTGCCGAAGAACACGCCGAGCGGCAAACTGATTGCGGCCGTGTTCCTTGGTGCATCGCTGTCGGGGGCGTGGATGATCGCGATTGGCGGCTGGCTGGCGGACCATCTGCAGGCGACCGACGTGCTAGTCGCGTTGAATCAGGTGGGTAACGATCTCGCACCGGGGATGGGCAGCGTTGTGGTTGGCGTCACGATCCTGGCATTTCTACCCGTCATCGCGATGAACATATATAGCGCAAAACTGACCGCGATCACCGCAGTTGATTCATTCCGGAAACTCCAGCCTACCCCCAAGACTCGCATTCTCGCGATTATCTTCGTGGTGATCCTTCAGCTCGGTGTGGCGCTTAGCATCTATACGTCGGGGAAAGGTCTTTCCGTCCTGAATATCTACCTGGTCGTCATGCTGTATTTTCTGGTGCCCTGGACCGCTGTCAATCTGACGGACTACTTTTTCGTCCGCAAGGGGCGCTACGCCATTCCACACTTCTTCCTGCCTCATAACAACCTGTACGGGACATGGGGCTCGCGCGGTCTGACTGCTTACGCGATCGGATTCGTTTCGATGATTCCGTTCTTCTGCGTGCTCGACGGCGCTAACGAGGTGTATGTCGGGCCGCTTGCCCGCGCGATGGGCAGCGTCGATCTGGCCTGGCTGGTCGGTCTGTTGGTATCCGGCCTCGCGTACTACGCATTGTCGCGCTCACTCGATCTGAAGCACGAAGAGTCTGTTATCGCCTCCATCGAGAAGACATCACCGCAGTACACCACCGGCGACAAAGGTCGCTACTGAACCATAGACGACCCCATCAAGATTCAGGAAGCAGGCAAATATCATGGCTACCGAGCAATTCGATTACATCATTGTTGGCGCTGGATCGGCCGGGTGTGTATTGGCCAACCGGCTCACCGAGGACCCGGCGGTCCGCGTTCTGGTGCTGGAATACGGCGGAAGCGATCGCAGTGTCATCATTCAGATGCCGAGCGCATTTTCCATGCCGATGAACACTTCGAAGTACAACTGGCGCTATCAGACCGCCCCCGAAGCTCATCTGAATGGCCGTCAATTGCATTGCCCGCGCGGCAAGGTGCTGGGCGGATCGTCGTCGATCAACGGCCTCGTTTATATTCGCGGCCACGCTTACGACTTCGACGAATGGGAGGAATTGGGTGCGCGAGGCTGGGGCTATCGCAACTGTTTGCCGTATTTCAGGCGCGCTGAGAGCTACAAGTTCGGTGGCGACGATTACCGGGGCGCAGCCGGACCACTGTCCACGAACAATGGCAACAACATGGCGAATCCGCTGTACGGCGCGTGGATCGAGGCAGGCGCAGAGGCCGGATACATCAAGACAGAAGACTGCAACGGTCATATGCAGGAAGGCTTCGGCGCAATGCATATGACTGTCAAAGATGGTGTGCGCTGGTCTACTGCTAATGCATACTTGCGCCCGGCAATGAAGCGGCCCAATCTGTGCGTGGTGACGAATGCGATGACCCGCCGCGTGATTCTCGAAGGCAAGCGCGCGGTTGGGGTCGAATACGATCAGGGCGGAAGGACGCACGTTGCGCGATGCCGTGCTGAAGTATTGATCGCCTCGGGTCCGATCGGTTCGCCTCACCTGCTGCAACGTTCCGGAATAGGGCCGGCCGAGGTGCTGCGCAAGGCTGGGATCCAGGTAAAGCATCACTTGCCCGGCGTGGGCGAAAATCTGCAGGACCATGCGGAAATCTATATTCAGTATGCCTGCAAGGAGCCCGTCACCCTCAACGCGAAAATGGATCCGTTCAGCAAATTCATGATCGGGCTTCGGTGGCTCTTGTTCAAGGATGGACTTGGGGCAAGCAACCATTTCGAGGCCGGTGGATTCATCCGTTCGAAAGCGGGATTGCGCTGGCCTGACATTCAGTTCCATTTCCTGCCCGCCGCCATGCGCTACGACGGCGACAAGCCGTTCAAGGGACACGGGTTCATGATATTGACCGGACCGAACAAGCCGAAGAGCCGGGGCTACGTCAGGACGATGTCGGCAGATCCCTATACGCATCCGCAACTCCGCTTCAACTATCTGGATCACGAAGAGGATCGCGAAGGCTTTCGACGCTGCGTCCGGTTGACGAGAGAAATCATCGGGCAACCGGCGATGGACCGGTTTCGCGATGCCGAACTCGCTCCCGGCCCGCACGTGCAAACGGATGAGCAAATCGACGCCTTTGTCAGGGCGAACCTGGAAAGCACGATGCATCCGTGTGGTTCGTGCCGCATGGGGGAGGATGACATGGCTGTGGTCGATTCCGAGTTGAGGGTGCGTGGCATGGAGGGCTTACGAGTCATCGATTCATCCGTATTCCCGACCGAGCCCAATGGCAATCTGAACGCACCGACGATCATGCTCGCCGAGCGTGCGTCCGATCTGCTTCGCGGGATCCCTATGTTGCCCGCGTCCGACGCAGATGTGGGCCTGGCCGAGGGGTGGGAGACACGGCAACGTACGCATGCGCCGGCACGAAATCTGTTTGTCGAGTAGCTTGGATGCGGGCTCGGAGAACCGGGGGCGTTTTCCGACGATCAGGTAGAGATGATGCAACCCCCATGACCGAAGAGCGTTAGCCAGGGCGCGGCGGGCGACCGTCGCATGCTATACGGACTTCGGTCATTCGTTTTGCCATGCTGAGGGACGGCAATGGGGCGATCCGAGTAGGTCGGGCGATCGTACAGAGCCGATCAGCTTCTCAGGCTCGACGTCGATGTTCCGCGCTTACGCCGTGTATAGCGTGATCAGAAAGATTGCGAACCGATAGCCTGGAACGATGAGGCCCGCCGCCAGCGCCATAGCTGCCGCCTTGACGAGCCGCGTTATGCCGTGAGAGCCGAACACGGGTTTTAAAGCAAGAAACACATAGCCGCCACAGAGGCCAAGATTGATGATCGAAAGAAGGTTGTCGACGACGGGTGAAGCGAGGCCGAGGCCGCCTAGACGCATCTCGATGGCTGCGACGGCCAGCGCGAGCGAGAACAGCAACAGCAAGAACGTATAGAGATGCAGTGAGAAATAGACAAAGGTAACGAATGGCTTGCGCGCACGGAGGAAGGTCATCCGTAACAACAGGGTGAACGGAACCACCATGAGAATGATGAGGGACTTGGCATTGATCACCGCAGCACGGTCGAAAGTGGACGTGTACTGGGGCAGATCCGTCCGTAGCTTCGCGACGCGTTCGGCCACCAGCGACCGCGCGAGCGGACTCCAATCCTGATGATAAAGATGAGACACCAGAGTCGAGCCGAAGATCTGGGTGTCGGTCAGCGACTGCATCGCGAAGAAGAACGCGTTTGCGATGAGAAACAGTTGGAACGGCGGGACATAAGGCATGCGCTTTCCATTCAGATGCGCGACCGTCAGCTCGCCTGGATGACGTAGCAATGCCCAGAACGTGCGAAGCAGGCGCCCGTCGATGCTCGTCGCCGCGTGCAGGACCTTTGCTCCGATCCCGCGCAGCGTAAGGTCGGGCGGCCGAAGTGGGCTCTCGCCGCACATCGGGCAGAAAGGCGTGGTGACGTGAATGGCACACGTCGGACATATCCAGGGTTCGGTCGCAGACATGATTTTCTCCGTTGGACCGCTTGTGTATATGGCGCTGTGTTATCGAAGCAGTTTGCGCCTTTCGAGACCTCCTCGCCGTTTTGTGACGCGCTCCAGAACGAGACGACGAGCGGCTCCGCCGAAGGCCGGCATGCGGTGCGCAAATGCGCGGCAAAGTGATAACGCTTCTGCTCCGAAAGCTGCCGCCTACCCGATCGGGCGTCCACCGGTTCGAGCGGCCTATAATCTGTTGTACGCACGCCCTCTTGCCGTTGTGTGGAGCGATCCAAACGGCATCTGGCGGCAGGGTGGCGGCACGAGCCGTGCCATTGCCGCCGCGGAAGCTGGTAACAGGCGAATAGCGCAGAACAGGAACGTAAGCACGTTCAGACGCGTGAGCGGCAGTGGCGCCCAATTTCGGTCGTTATGCCTAGCCGTTCGCGACAACCTTGCTGCAGAGAAATCCAATGAAGAAAGGAAAGACGAAACTTACCCGCCATGATGCTGAGCGCCTTTTCGAAGGACTGCCTGCCGGGAGCGTGAAAACATCGAGCCGGCCTGAGAACCCATTCGAAGCAGGGGCGTTCGACGTGGTTGAGCGCGTGGACGAGGAGTCCAAACTCTGGAAAGACAACCTCATTTCACTTCCGATGGCGATCGAGTTGCCTGCCGGCTACGAGTCGATATCTCGCATGCGCGAGTCGATGGTGAAAGCGTGGCGCGTGAAGTGGGTGAGGGAAGGTAAGAGCGAGGTTGTCACCGACTTTCCGGAAGGGTGGACAGCCGTTCGCCCGAAAAGCGGCCCCATAGAGTTGCGAGATCCGTCCGGCGTGGTGCGCGCCTTGTATGGGTGGGCCGAGGATGCCGAGCTCAGGATTCTGCCGCGGTACCTGGTCGAGTCACAGACGAACAGTTCGAGCGGATTAGGCAGCTTGCTTGTCCGTGATCGCATGAACGGTCAAATTCTTGAGCGGTCGTCGATCTGGTCTGCCCAGACTGGTACGAACCATCCAGATTGGACCAGGCTGTCGGTATGGCTCAAGACACACTATCCACAGCATCACGACCCGCTTCGGTACTGGGAAGATTGCGAGCGCAACGTCCAGGACTGAGCTGGTTTGTGGGGCATGGTTCTCGCGTCTGCTGCGCCCTGTTGAGCGGAGGCAAAAGCAGGGGGACGGCGTGATGATGGCGGCTTCCGAGTGTATGAACAGACGTCACTGCAATGGTAAACATTGACCACGATGCCGCTTCGATATTTGGAGTTATCGGTTCAGTTGTATCGCTCTTCGCAGCCGTTCCCTACGGGCTCGCGATTCTCAGGCGCACCGTTCGTCCCCATCTTTTCACGTGGTTAATCTGGTCGATCGTCACGACCATCGCGGCTGCTGGTCAATTTGTTGCGGGTGCGGGCCCTTCTGCGTGGTGCACGGCGGCGATCGCCGTAACATGTATTCTGATTTTCTTGGCGAGCATCTATCGAGGTGAGAGAAGTTGGACAAGATCCGACTGGATGTTTCTTGGGGCAGCGCTGTTAGCCATACCTCTTTGGATACTGACTGAAGATCCGACTCTCTCCGTCTGTCTGGTGACGCTCATCGAACTTGCGGGCCTCGGTCCGACGGTCCGCAAGACTGTTCGCGACCCTTGGGGCGAAAGCCTCGCCTATTTCGTTTTGTGCGTTGTCAAATATGCTCTTGCAATACTGGCCCTGAGACAATGGACGGTGGCAGTCGCTTTTTATCCAGTTGTCAACATCATGGCGTCAGTCGGCATCTGTTTGCTGATGGTTGTTCAGCGTTATCGTCTCCGCTCTGGGAGCGCCTTCCGTTAATCGAATCGGGACATGGTGTGATAGACGCGGAATGACGGAAACCGCACTAACGCGGCGCCCCGGAAGATCCTCTAGCCATGAAACCAAAGGAGAGAAGTCAATGCCGAGCCTTGAGCGAGTGCGACCGGCCATGTTTATCGACTTTGTCTGGCGCATGGTGCTTCGCCTCGGATATCGATTCGCTCGCGTCTGGTGGCAGCTTCGGCGGCCTCCTCATGAGGGCGCGCTAGTAGCCATCTACGTCGGGCGGGCACTGTTGCTCGTGAAGTCATCATACCGTCCCGAGTGGAATTTCCCCGGCGGCAGTCTCCATCCCGGTGAGACGCCTGATGCGGCGGCGCGGCGCGAAATGGAGGAGGAGATTGGTCTGTCGTCGTACGCACTACGCCCCGCGGGCAGCGTCTGCGGCAATTGGGAGGGGCGAAGAGACCGGGTGCACTTCTTCGAACTGCACCTCGATCGCATGCCCGAACTGCGGCTCGATAATCGGGAGATTGTCGCGGCGCATCTGGTATCGCCGGAGGAATTGCACGGCATCGCGCTGACAGGGGCGGTCGTTGCGTATCTCGGCGGAAATCTCGGCTGTTAGTACACTGGCGTGACCGGACGCTTCTGGTCCTCGCGGGCTCATGGACTTGCCGACTCACGCGCTTGTTCCACCTGCTCTCTTCAGAGACTCAATCGGAAAAGGGAATGTCATGGCAAAGAATGAAGTTGTCTGGGGGATCCTGGGCGCCGCGAAGATCAACGACAAGGTTGTCCTGCCCATGCACAACGCGCCGAAGTGTCGGGTGAAAGGAATCGCGTCGCGATCCCCGGAGAAGGCTCGTGAAGCTGCAACCAGATATGGTTTGAGTGTCGCATACGACAGCTACGAGGCGCTCCTCGCGGACCCGGAAATCGACGCGGTATATATTCCGCTACCCAATCACATCCACGTGGAATGGACGATCAAATCCGTCGAGGCGGGCAAGCACGTCCTGTGTGAGAAGCCGATCGGGCTGGACGCGCAACAGGTTGAACAACTCATCGCTGCGCGCGACAGGAGCGGTCGATGCATACAGGAAGCCTTCATGGTTCGCACGCATCCGCAATGGTTGAAGGTGCGGACCTTGATCGACGAAGGTGCGATTGGCGAATTGCGGGCGGTGACGGGCGGCTTCTCCTATAACAACACGAACCCTGACAATATCCGCAACCAGAGCGGAATGGGCGGCGGCGGTCTGCTCGATATTGGTTGTTACCCCATCACAACGTCACGCTTCGTTTCCGGGTCTGAGCCAAAGCGCGTGGTTGCACTGATAGAGCAGGATCCGGTATTCGACGTGGACCGGCTCGGCTCCGTGCTGATGGACTTCGACGGTGTGCAGGCGAGTTTCTTTTACTCGACTCAGACCCACCCGTATCAGCGGATGCAATTTCACGGGACCAAGGGGCGGATCGAGGTCGAGATTCCATTCAATGCACCAAACGATCGACCGACGCGTCTGTTAGTGAGTGAAAACACAAGCGCCGGTGTCGGGACTGATCGCTGGCTGGAAATTCCGGTGTGCGATCAATATGGCGTCGCAGCCGCCACGTTCGCGGAGGCGATATTGAGTGGCACCCCGCAGGCTATTCCGCTAGAAGATGCGCGCGCAAATATGCGAGTGATCGATGCCGTGTTTCGCTCGGCGCGATCGGGTGCGTGGGAGAGAATTCTGGAAAGTTGAGGTGCATCCGCTTTGGCTAGTGGCCTGTACCGTGGTAAGTGTCTGGGCGTCGCACCCCATTACTTCGATTGACCGTTTGGATAGGTTGATGCCGATCGCATCAGGCTTGGATCTGCGACGCGTATTGGTTTAGTGCAGATAAGAGCGCGGCATAGTGATTGCTCAGTTCATGGTCGAGCAGGCGGCGATCGTCTGCGTCGATATTCCAGTTCAATCAAGGAGGAACGGATCATGAACAAGGCAACCAGCGCATTAATCGCGGCCGTCGCGGCGCTCGCGCTGTCGGGCGGCGCTTATGCACAGACAGCTGGTGGCACGGCCGGTGGCGGTTCGTCGAGCCATGGCAGCACGTCCAGCCCGGCAACGAACCAGATGAACGACTCAACGAGCGGCTACGGCACGCCTGGCGCGACCAACTCGGACAGCGGCATGAGCGCCGGGTCGCCGAACTCGGGCATGCAGCAGGGTCCGAACAATAGCTCGACGCCCGCTCCCAAGACCAACAATACGCTTGCGACTCCGACCACAAAGTCGCCAGCCAGCAATTAAGGATCACATCCCGGCGCAAGTGAGCGCAAGCGAATAAGCGCTTGAATCGTGTAGGGCGCAAGAGAAACTGCGACGGCCGCCATAGATTCGCGCCTGGCAGGCGCCGGTTACTACGACCGACCTACACGGTTCCATGGGGTCGCGCGTCACGGACAGGCCATTGTGGGCCACGTGCGGTTACTCGCCACGGCGAGTGAATCGTTGAGTCCACCACTTGTCTCTGGAAGCGCTGATTTCTGTGGATTCACACCTCTATCCCGTTTTCTCGAAGTCGGGCACACAATTCGACATGTCGATCTCGTGCTAGCTCAATCAGACGGCTTTGCGCCATTGGCGTTGACAGGATATTTCGATGCTGGGCACTGGGCTTAGTCGAAGACGAGACACACCGCATGTTACGAACTAGTCCTGGCCACCTTGCGAAAGCCTAAACCCGTTCGTTGAATGTGCTTTCATCGCAGGCGGCCGCGCCTTCGATGAGTTCCAGACATAGATGTCGAGTGTAACCGGCATGCATTGTATGAGCCGACACGAGGGGCACGGCTACTCAAGTAGAGACTGACTGGTGCCATGAGCGGATGCAGAATGACACAACGACTTTAAGTCGCACATCACCCGAGCGGGTAGTGAGTGGGTCAAGTGTGATCGCGGCGCTTGCGACGCTCAATCCGGTAAATCGATCACATAGAAGCGCAGCGGGCCACCATCGATCTCAACCTCTTTCTTTTCAGCGGCGACGTTGTCCCATCCTCTGACGGTCTCCTCTGCCTTCACTGTTGCATCTTTGGCTTTGTCGAACTTGTACACGGTCATCGGCTGAAGCAATGACGTGCAAGTCCAGATCGGCCGCTTGCATATGTTCCTTCAGCATGCCCAGGCTGTGGTCGAGGCACACCTCGAAGCCGAGCGAATGCTTCATACCCCCCGACCCCGAGGTGATCTTGTTCTTTTCAAAGAGGCTGAGCTCTTCCAGGCTTTGCTCGTAGTGGGCTTTCGACGCGGTCGTCGTCTTGTCCGATGCTTCATATGTCATATAAGGTTTGATCGGGATGTTCCTCGACTTCACCCCTGCAACGGGCGTTCGCACGGGGCTAATGGCCTGCTGCACGCTTTTGATCGCATCGGCGACTGTTTCACTCGTGATGCGTTCCTTGAAGACAATCGTGCCGGGAATCAGGAGCATGCCGGGGCAACTGCTTGCCATCGACTTGATTTTCTCGAGAATTCAGTCGCGCCTGAGTGTCGTCATGGCGGTTGTACCGGTGTTGTCTTTGCGAGGCTGCGTGAACAGAAACTCGGGCGCAACAAAGATGCTCGAGAGTACGCCGTCGGCGGCTTTTGAACTTAGCGTGGCTGCCATCTCCTTAGTTGCAGAAACGGCCTTCCCCAGAGGGATCAGCGTCTCGTGAGAAAAATTCCGCTTTGCGTGTGTGTCTCGCGACCACTATCCCACCAGGACTTTGCCCATCACTTTGGCCCTAAACGTCCGTGATTTCCGGGATCGCCGCATACCGCGGAGACCCGTCGCCTGAGCATGCAACTTCAGCGTGCGCGCCGCCCCGGCCAATCTGGATGGGGATGCGCCAACAAGCCAAAATACGTTATAGAGGAGCGCCTACCGCGCGGCAAGGTCCATCGCAAAAGCTGCCGTTGAGGAAACGCGGGCGCCAAAGTCCGAAGCGGGTCGACGGACTTCAGCGCGCCGATGAAGCGTGGGTTCAAGGTGCCGCCCTTACCTCGATGACGGATCGACGGACCGCTTCGGGTCGAGGCCTCCGACTCCCACCACGGAAGCCAAAGGCATCGATCGAAGGGGAACACGAACAGCAGTCGCGGCTTGACTGAAGAGGTATGTGTGCGACTGATGTCATCGATTGTTGATTCGTCTTGCCCACGGGAGGACTCGACGTCAATCGGAGCCATTCGTAGCGCTTGCAGCGCGCCGTCTTCAACGCAAACTGTCGTCCGTCATCAGCGGCGGTGGTATCCCCAGCCCCTGTGCCAGCCACCGCCCTGCCCATTGCCATAGCCATAGACGACGGGTGGCGCTCTATACGCGACTGGCGGAGGATTGGACTGATAGACATAGGTACCCGGCGCCCCATAGGCACCCGGTGGTGCATAGTGGGATTGGTAGACTACCGGCGGTGGTGGCGCAGGAATCGGCATGTAATAGCCACCCGCATTGGCTTGAGCCAAAGCTGACGAGGGTGCGCAGACGGCCGCAGCGATTGCCAGCAGTGAGATTGCGTGTTTCATGATGTGACTCCCCTCGGTTCGCCAATTCGCCCCGACTGTGGGATCGCCATTTGAAGCATAGTCGCTCGACGCAGCAGCAATGAAACCGTCCGCGCTCATCTGTAACGGTCGGTAACGCGCTTGTGTCCTCGCCGGCAAGCACGACCGGTAAGCCAGACGGGAGGCCATCAATGACCGCGACGGTCTTGGTCAGCCAAGGCCGGTCATGCGTGGCTTCGGCAAGGCACTCTGCATCGTCGTTAGCCGTTTAATGGTTCGGAGTCGTCGGCCGCCGTATGGCCACCTGTTGAAAAGTGCGTGGCATGAAAGCACTCGCAGGCCGCTATACCCCACGAAGCGGCCATTGATGCCACGCGATAGTGAGCGGCCTGTGAGGCTCGATTCAAGTCTGTCGCATGAACTCCGCGCCCGAAGCGATTCATCAGGCCGGACCGGGAGACGCACTGCAGACTCGGGTCCATTACTGGTCACCCCGAAAATCGAAATTCACCCTTGCGAATAATGCGCTTAATTATCAGCGACAACGTTCCTAAACTTGTCGTCGGCTGCCACGGGCTCGATCCCGCGCTGTGGGGGCGATGTGCGTCCTCAATGAGGTGCAATACCGGCCCGAGAAGCCTCATTGGCTAGCGCATGAAGTGATTGGGGCATACAGGGCACCGTGTGTCTAAACGAAGTGCCGATGTCCGCTAAGACCCTTGAGCGGAGATCTGTAGTCGGCACCACGTGTGCCACTGCAAACGATCGCGTGAGATCGGTCGCCACAAGCCGTGGCATACAACGAACGCCATGGAGAAATACCAATGGACCATTGCGTCTAATTTCCAGTCCAATCAGGAGGAACAGATCATGAACAAGACAAGCAGCACATTGCTCGCGGCCGTCGCCGCACTCACGCTGTCGGGCGGCGCTTATGCGCAGAGCAACAACACGCTGGCGACCCCGAGCACCGTGTCGCCAGCCGCCAAGGCAACGAGCGACTACGGCACACCTGGCGGCACCAACTCGGACAGCGGCACGGGCACCCGTTCGTCGAACTCAAGTGCGCAGAGCACGAACAGTAGCTCGACGCCCACCTCTAGCGCTTACGGGGTCAACAACACGCTGGCGACTCCGAGCACCGCTTCGCCCGTTAAATAACAGCAGTCAAGACCGACAACCCGGCGCAACCAAACGCAAAGCTGCCAGACGCTTCAATTGCGCAGAGCGCGATTGTAAGTGTGGCTACGCCGTCGCTATGTGCGGTTCGTTCGCCATACGCCAGTCAGGCGAACGGCCGCTGTAGCGATATGTAGGGGGGCGCTCCGGGGTCGACACCGGTCTGTCTGCCATGGTGATGTAGCCGTCGCCGCGACAACCCAGGCAGATCACTGCGAATGCGACCTAGCATGTGGGCTCGAGCGCGCCGAGCGGTTCGGATAGTCGCGGCTGACGACTCATTGCGATTCCGTTCCCTTGGCTCGCGGAATTGTCGAGGGACGGACATCTGCTTGAACTCGAGAACCTGCAGGCCGAAAGCAACTTTTCGGGATCGGATTTCTACGAAGCTATTTGGGCGGCAAGCTGGTTCGACAGAAAGCTATACGCCATTCCGCTGCATCCCACTGTGGACTTTCTATGGTACAGGCAGGATTTGCTGGAGGCTGAAGGACTCGACCCGCCTCGCTGTTTCGACGACGTGCTTCGTATTGCAGAGCGCATGCATCGGCCGCGCCTTGGGCGTGCGGGCATTACGTGGAATGCCGCTCCGGGTTTGCCGATCGCGGAAACGTTCCTGCAAATTCTCGGCGCGCAAGGCGCAGCGGAATTCGATGATGGCGTCCGGCAGGTCGATACGGAGATGGGCCGACACGTCATTGAATACCTCCGCGCGTTGATTCCATTTTCCCCTGCTCGGGTGAGCAGTCTGGACTGGTCGCGCAATGCCCGGCTGTTCGGTGCGGGGAAGGCGGCTATGTGCTACCACTGGTCGAACCGTTACGGCGTGCTCGACAGCCACGCGTTGCTGCAACAGGGCGGGCGCGTGGGACCGCAGCTTCATCCGACTTACGCATCGACATGGTGCCCGTGTCGCCGCTCGGTGGTGCATTGCTCGCGATTCCGGCGAGCAATCCGGAACCTGCTGCGAGGTGGGCATGGCGGGCCATCGAGACGCTGACATCGTCCGAGCTCACAAAATATTTCGTGCTACACGGTGCTGCGGGAAGTACCCGCCAAAGCGTTGCGGAAGACCGTTACGTCAAGCAACGCAATCGCGTCATTGCAGTCATCGATCGACTCGCAGGTGACCGGCAGATCCAGACAATCCCGTCGCCGGCGCTCGCGAACTATCGTGATATGACTCAAACCTTGAGTGACTATCTCGAACTTCTTTTGTTCGATGGCGTTCAAGACATACGCAAAGGACTAAGGGCGCTTCAGCGCGCGCTGGCGAACGGATCCAGGCGAGAGCGATCGGGGGCAACGCGCGTCTGGATTCGAATCGACAGAAGAAGCGTCTTAGTGAAGCCTGCAAGGCGGGTCGGGACACTGTCACGTATGCTCCAAGCTATAGTCAATATGCTCGACAAGTCGTCAGTAACAGCGTCAAATTGCGCATGAAACGGCTTTCACTTTCACCCGGTCGACAAGGACCGGCGGCCCCCCAACGCGCATTCGACTCTCAACGACAACATGAAAAAGATCATCGTGAACGCCGGCCCATTCCGCTTCGTGGGCCGGCTGGAAGAAGAAAAGGCACCGCGCACCTGCGAGCGCTTCATTGAATTGCTGCCGTTCAGGAACAAAGTGATTCATTCCCGCTGGAGCGGCGAAGCCGTATGGATCCCGTTGGGCGACTTCGATACCGGCCTCACGTTTGAAAATCACACCAGCCACGCATCACGCGGGGACATCCTTCTGTATCCCGGCGGATTCAGCGAAACTGAATTCCTGTTCGTCTACGGCAGCTCGATCTTTGCGAGCAAAATGGGCCAGCTTGCCGGCAACCACTTCTTTACGTTGCTCGAAGGCCATGAGCATCTTGAGGCGTTCGGCAAACTCGTGCTGTGGGAAGGCGCGCAGGACATCGAGTTTTCTCTGGCGGACAACTAGCGGTTTATCGATGAAGCCGTGAATCGCTCCCATGACGATCGACCGTTGTCCGGCAGGGAGACTGCGTTAATAAGAATGGCCTGACCGTCTGACGACGATCAGGCCGGGCCATGCTGATGGCAGATCGCTAGCGGCGTGCTACAGCCGAAGAAGCTCGCGGCAGGCCGGCGTCGTTGGCAGGCTTACTGTCCGCCAAAGTAGATCTGGCGCATTTCGTCTCCGGACGCCGGACGGGTCGTTGCCCGAGATCCGGACGAGGACGAGACAGAAGCGGTTCCTCCGTATCCGGTCGCGCTGTTGGCTGCCGACACACGCGCTTCAGCAGCCTGAATATCTGCAGGGTAATTGGGGTTCTCGCCTTTCGCGGGATCATAGCCTGCCTGTTCCAATTGCTGCAGTTCTGCACGTACCTGCGCTCGCGTTGCAGTGGCATCGGTCTGCGAGAAGGCGGCGATCG
Organism: Paraburkholderia sp. SIMBA_054; assembly: GCF_046534875.1. Classification (NCBI taxonomy): domain Bacteria; kingdom Pseudomonadati; phylum Pseudomonadota; class Betaproteobacteria; order Burkholderiales; family Burkholderiaceae; genus Paraburkholderia; species Paraburkholderia sp. SIMBA_054. The sequence continues at coordinate 101,594 of NZ_JAWRXV010000014.1, forward strand.
GCATTGCCAACGCTGAGGCCGCCACGATTGTGAAAACGAACGATTTCATGATCAGCTCCTTCTGGTCGTCGGTATTCTTCAAAGGAATGTGTTCCCGCGAAGCCACTGACGCTCAATCTGGCAAAACTCTGAACTATGCACGCGCATACGAATGTCACCGTACGCCATGCACACCGCCGATGGACACATCGACACCAACAAGACGATTGATACAGCCTGCAACGCAATATCTGCTGCAGGCGCGTGATGAAAAGCATGGTGTCAATTCCCTGCCCTGGTCGCACGTGTAACGGCACAAGGCGACGATACTCACCGATCTGAGGCTTTCATTGCCTTTCGCCTTCGAAAGGCGCAGCGCGGCTAGATGCAATGAGCCAATCAGCGAAAAATGATGTGCAACTAACCGTCAGCCGCTCATCCATTTTCACTTAGCTTTCGCCAGAAAGCGGCCTATAGAAGCGGGGCGCACGTCCTCACGCGTCATCCAGAAGTCGACGCGCTCTCCACAATAATCTTCAGTCCGCGATACCGTCGCATGAACCTCGTAGTTGCTTTCTACCTCATACCTGCGTTAGGGTGACGCCAGCCCGCATTCAGCGGAAGTTTTTTTAGGGGGAACACATATGAACAAACAGGAACTCATCGACGCCGTCGCCGCGAGCACGGGTGAAAGCAAGGCTAGTACGGGCGGCGCGATTGATGCCATCCTCGAGGCCGTGACGGCAGCAGTGACGCGTGGCGATACAGTCCAGCTGATTGGTTTCGGCTCATTTTCGACGGGCGCTCGCGCCGAACGCACGGGTCGCAACCCGTCGACGGGCGCGACCATCACGATCCCGGCGGCGAAGACCGTCAAGTTCACAGCAGGCAAGGGGTTCAAGGACGCTGTGAATGCCGGGTGAGATGCGATGCATCTGATGGCATGACGCGCGCTTCAAACTGAACATAGCACCTGTTCGTTTACGCGCGCATGGGCTGCCATGTCGCCGGCCTCACTGTAATGTTGTTCGATTCTTCCAGAAGTTGCAGGTTATCCCTGACTTTTGGTGCGAATTAATGCCCACCGGCCATACTTGGCGGTGGGTATTTTTTGTGGCAAGGAATCTGCAGAGAACGTGGATGATCCGGCAATCGCGCGGGACGTCTTTCAGGTTGATGCGCACCCACGCCGCACGCCGGTTCGCTTCGTGCAATGCGGACAACGAAATCGACGCAGCCGCGACTTCACGCATTCCGTTACGCTGCGAGCCGCAATGCTTGAGGTGAGCGAGACGTCGGTCCAGACTGCACAAGAGGCACGTAGCGGTGATCTTCAGGCGCAGCGGCTTTTGTCGCGGCGGGAGGCAGCAAAGGCAGAACTGCGCTCTATCCGGACGCGCATCCGCCGTCTTGACTGGACAAGAGCGCCGGGGCGGTTGACGTCTACAGAGGCGTGGCGTGGTTGGCGTCGATCACCGTCCGGTCCGTATCGCACAACAATGTCTCGCATGACGCCGGAGTTTTCGGCCGGCACCAGTTATAGGCAGACTGCGCAGTTCGGCGTGAGGCGCTCAGTAACCGCCGCCTGAGGAATTGGTTGAGCTGCCAGATGCGCCGTTGCCGCCTTGATTCGTGTCGCCTGCAGCCGCGGATCCCGAAACCACGACCATTCCGAGGCAAACGAGACACGCAAGAATCATTCGAAGTCGCTTCATGGTCATTTCTCTTGGGAAGCTCGCAGGAAGTCCCGCGGAGGGATATCCAGCGAGGTATTAACCGCGCTATTACCGAAGATGCCGAACTGCCGGTGCATGGCGGACGCGTCGCGCGGTTCATCGCGAACGCAGGCATCGACATAATCGTAAACGTGGCGCGACGACGCCTTATTCCACTCGCCGGTTTTATCCTGGAGCCCGGATGAGGGATATTTGCCTGTCCGGGTGGTCTTACGCGTGCGCCGGTCCTTCCACGCGATGAGCTTGAGCAACAATGAGCACCGGAATCGGCTCGACAGGCGCCACGAGCGTCTCGCCGATATCCACATTCGATAAATGAACGACTACTGTATGGTTACTCGCCTATTCTTTGATGGACTGACCGCGAAACATTATGCGCAAGTCAGCCGGAGTCATTAACCAAGAGGTGGGCCATTATGAAGACGTTAGTCCACGCAGTTTGCGCGGTCGCCGTGATTGCTGTGCCAATTGCATCGTTGGCGCAGTCGGACGGGGCGCTGACCCGCGCGCAAGTGCAAGCAGAGGTCGCTCAGCTTCAGCAAGCCGGCTTCAACCCGGCCAATGCGAATACCGTCGACTTTCCTGCCAATCTGCAGGCCACCGGCGCAAGTGCCGCCGGCCAGAGCAGCGGCTACGGCCCTGCGACCAACGGTTCGTCACAGATGGGCCGCCCGGCCCGCACGAGTGGGATGGAGCCGGTGTTCTTTGGCGGGTCGTAAGCCTTTTCGGCTCACCGGGTCGGGCGATGAGGAGCGCGCCGTCCCTGCCTGGCACGGTGCTGGCGTGTCATGTTATGCGCGTCTGCCGAATGCTTTCGGCTGCCTCGTCGGGCATTATTGACTTGCATGTAACACTATCGTCGGACGATCGTTGGATCAGGGTTCTGGCGCTTCCGTGTAAGAGCCAGGGCCCGCGGACATCATAGCTGAACTGATATTGACGCGCGGCCCGGTCCGGCGGTCGACTGCACCGTCGACGCTATCAACTTGTTCAGGATGGGACAGTGCGGCGGAAGGTACAGCGAATGTACAGAAACGGGTCGACGGTTTCTGGGTTACGTCGGTGAATTTGTACCAGGCGGCGAAGCGGATAACGAGTTGCTTACGATGAAGACTGCTCGAAATTGCGCCAGCAAAATTAGCCGGCGCTGCGGAGGCGCTAGAGGCGAATATTGCCAAATGTTAAGGCACACTTATCTGCGACTCGATCTCGAAAAAATATAGTTCTCAAGCTGAAAGTTCAGAAGCCGATAGACCATCTGCCAATACGGCGTAATTCTTGGAGAGAAATATGTCAATCCAGTCTATCGGGCAAAGTATGGCCCAATCGACCAGTACTACCCAAAGCGCACAATCGGTAGCAGATACGAAACCGGCCGACACAAAGTCTTCATCAACTCCATCGTCACCGTCTTACACGGTGAGCATCAGCAATGCTGGACGAGCCGCAATGCTCGAGGCAAGCGAGACGTCGGTCCAGACTGCACAAGAGGCAGGTCGCGGTGACCTTCAGGCGCAGCGGCTTTTGTCGCGGGAGCAGGCAGCAAAGACACAGTAATCGTTTTATAGAACGGGGATCTTCCATGCAGCGCCTGGAAGATCTCCGAAGTCGGATGATGGTCGTCGACAACCAAACTATTTATTCTCCGGTGTGGTGCGATCTCCGCACGATGCGTGCCTCTCGTGCTCTAGCGCAGCAGGTGGTTTCGATAAGCTGCAGTTGGCGATAGGCACTTTGTCGTCGTTCTCTTTAAGGTTAACTTAAGGTTCTGAATTTAAGTGGCGGAAGAAGCAGGAACGAACCTATTGAGCCAAGTACCATCGATCCGCCGCAAAAGCGGGACCGGCGTGCCTCGCCTCAGCGCGCAACGACGAACGATGTGTGCATGCCCATTTCATAGTGCCCCGGTCTATTGCAAATCAGCACGTAGTGTCCTGGCGCAAGCTTCAATGACAGGCGCTTGGTCGAACCCCGCGCCAAGTCCTCCACTTCGCCCATTTTCTTGAAGCGGCTTTCCGTGACCTGGCCTTTGTGGACAGGCAGATGTGCGTCATCCATATCTGTCTTCAGCACCACGAACTCATGTTCGGTGTCGCCGCTCGCTGCATTGTTCACTTCGAACGTGACACGCCCGGCACTCGCTGTGCCGGGATCGAGCTGAATCATCTCGTCCGTGAGCTTGACATGGATCGTCTCGTCCGCATTGCTGCTCAGCGGCGCAACGCCGAGCGCAATCGCCGCCAGCACGTACACAGTATGGTTTCTGTCGATCATGATGTTTCTCCTCGAAAGGGCTACATTGCCGCAAGACCGATCGAACCACAGTGCGGGATTCACCGGCCCCGAAAGCTCGTGGATCAACTGTTCTCTTGATGACCGCCGCGCGTAAGCAGGCACGTTCACCAATATGCATGGGTAAGAACCCTCGTCATCGTCGTGGCCGCTGGAGACCATTTATCGCGGCGCTCATAGCTTCGCCTTCACGCAACGGCACAAGCAGGCTTGCACGCATTGCGCGCGTGAATTCATCGCTGATGACGGACCCGTGCTCGCCAGTGCTGGCGAACCTCGCTGATAGAACGTGAGTGGGCATCGAAATATTCCGCCCGATGTCGCATGGGAAGTCGCTTTCTGGCGCGCGCTGTGCTGGCGAACCCAAACGATTCGAGTGGCTCAACGGTTCGCAGACATGCTACCTGGTTCACCAACGCGCCACTCTCCCATCGCTCCGTACCGCCATCGTTCGACGTAGCTCAGCTCGCAGCGAAGAATCTTTCCGACGGTCGACTTCGGAGGCGTATTGCGGCAATTGCAACAGCATGCTCGTCAAGCGCATTTGCAAAAAAGCGCCGTGCTTCCGCAGCCCATCGTGATCTTGTTGAACCAGCTGCTGTGGACCCCTGTCGCGCCATACGACCGGATGACAAGTGGAGGTTTTTGAAGGACAGGGGAATATTTGTAGGACAGCGGTCGTTTAGCCACCTGGGGCACCAACTCGCGGAACAATCTCTCACCAGTCAGACTAAGGAGGGTGACCATGTCGCAGGTCTCGTGGGGTCTCAAAGCAGCGGCCGTGATCATACTCGCGGCCGGTGTCACAATCGGGCATGCCGCTGACGATGATGCTTACGTCGTCACACCACTCGTGTCCAACCTGGCAGGCGCTGCCCCGAAGGTCGACGGGGTATTACAGAACGCTTGGGGTATTGCCTTTAGTCCGGCAGCAAGTCCATTCTGGGTCAACGACAATGCGACAGGCTGCTCCACGCTGTATGACGGAGAAGGGGCAAAGGTGGCGTTGCAGGTTTCCATCCCGCTGCCAGGCAATGTCATACCGGCGAGTTCCTGTCATCCCGTCCTTGCCAACAATTCACCCAATGCCACGCCTGCCGCGCCGACCGGAATCGTGTGGAATCCTTCACCGGGGTTTCTCGTGCCGGGTACCACTATCCCGGCCGCATTTATATTCGCGACCGAGGACGGCACGATTTCCGCTTGGGCCGGCGGGTTGAATCCGGCGAACAACGCGGTAATCGCGGTGGATAACTCGTCCTCTCCATCCGCCGCCAACGGGGCCGTCTACAAGGGTCTCGTTTTCGGTGTGAACGAGAAAGGAGCATTCCTGTTTGCGACGAACTTTCGCTCGGGTCGGATCGATGTATTCGGGCCAAGCGGCGGTACGAAGGGCTTGTTCATGCCCGCGACGACGGACGGCAACTTCATCGACCCGAACATCCCAGCTGGCTACGCGCCGTTTGGTATTGCGAACATCGATGGGGATCTTTTCGTCACGTATGCCCAGCAGAACGCTGAGAGGCATGACGATGTTGCAGGTAACGGTCATGGATTCGTCGATGTATTCGATACCGACGGCCACCTGCTGCGCCGCTTCGCAAGCCGAGGGACGCTCGACTCGCCTTGGGGAGTCACGCGCGCATCGTTTGCATTCGGCCGCTTCAGCGGCAAGATCCTGATTGGCAACTTCGGCAACGGCCGAATCAATGTCTTCAACAATGACGGCACGTTTGTCGATCAGTTGGAGAATACATACGGCAACCCGCTGGCTATCGACGGATTGTGGGCTCTGACACTCGGTGGCGGCCGCAACTCGAGTCCGGACACGTTGTACTTCTCGGCAGGCCCTAACAAGGAGACCAATGGACTGTTCGGTACCATCGCTCCATTGAGCGGTTCTAAGGCGAGAGCGTCCGCTCATCAAGGGCAATAGCAGGAAGTGGCGAGCGTGCGCGCTATGCGGCTGTAGTTGCCGTTACAAACATCGCGGACAAGGACAAGATAGGCATGGATCTCTCCTGCATCGATCGCCGCACTCATCGGCGGCCGCGCCCTCGCCCAAGTGTCACGAATGCACCGTTTGATGTCAGCGTGAGATCGCGCGCCTGGAAGCCGTAATGGTGGCTACCAAGGCGCCTGTCGGACTTCATTCGTCAAATTGCTATTGCGCCGGTACGGTCGCCAGGAGCGGCAGCACTGCCACTTGGAGACATCGGCCACACCGACACGCGGGCTCACTTATCTTTCCGGTCCGTGTGTTTGCATTAGCACTCCATGTTAGCGGAGCGAATTAAATCGGTTCAGACGGGCTTATCGAACCGATCGGGCGTGCTCGCGCTCCACAGCACTTCGAACAGACTGCACTCGAACGCAAAGAACTCCGCGCTTTGAATGGACAGCGCGTAGTGCTCTGCCCGCGATGAAATGAAGGCCACGGTGTCGTCGTACAGATAGGTCGTGATACCCACTTCGAAGTCGGCCGGCGCAAAGCGGAGTTCACGGAGATCGCGCGTCGACGTTCGCCACAGATCGCGTGTATCGCCTGGACCCGAGCGGATCACGCGCAGCTTGATGCCCGCACGGGCGCGTCGCACGGCGATATCCCTGATCACCTCGAAGCCCGGCATCTGAAACAGCTCGCTGTTCGACATCACGGCGCGCAACTCCATGCTCTGACATTCGAGCGTTTCGTTGAGCACGGTCTTGATCCCTTCGATGCCCGAGAAATAGCGCACCTTCGGTTTTCCACCCGCTGAGTTGTGAATCGAGCGCAGCCGCGGGAGCACTTCCTGAACCAGCTGACGTTGCGCTTCGATGCGCCTGAGCAGGGCGATCGGATCCTGCGGAATCACGTAGCTGCGCGCGCCTTTCTGCACGGTCGCGACGAGTCCGTCAGCGAGCAGACGGTCGAGCACTTCATATGCGTTGGTGCGGCCGATTCCCGCCTTCTGGGCGATCGAAGCGACGGTGGCCTCCCCGAGTTCGAGCGAGGCCAGATAGAAGTCGGCCTTGTTTCCGTCGATGCCGGCCGCCTGGAGCATCTCGATAAGGTTCATTTCACCAGCCGATCAGGGAAGTTGATGGCCGCTGCACGCCCATTCGTTCGCTTCAATGGTACAGAATAAATCTATAAAAATCAAAGATATAGGCGATTCTCAAAACTTTTCGCACGCCTCCAGAAGACGTGTGCCGGACCCCCGATTAGCATTCGTCTCAGTCAATTCGTTGACGCCCAGAGTCGATGAACCACATTGACCCGAAGCTGGCGGGCAGTGGACAGGCTGAGCGGCCGGTTCGTGCTTATATCTTATGCATTCCTATTGGAGTTATCTCATGATCGAGTGGAAAGAGACGATTAAGGACATCACTTCCCGCATCAAGGAACTGTCCACACGCACGCCGGACACCCTTCGAGGATTTGCCCTTGTCGCAGGTGCGGGCGCCAACACGAATCACCTTGGCGCGAAGACGCGTGAACTGATCGCGCTGGCCGTCGCAGTCACCACGCGCTGCGATGGCTGCATCGCCTTTCATGCTGCCGAGGCCGTCAAGCTCGGCGTGTCCGATGACGAGATCGCGGAAGCGCTGGGCATTGCAATCAATCTGAACGCCGGCGCCGCCATCACGTACAGCACGCACGTGCTGGATGCCATCGAAACACTGAAGCAGGCCTGATTTCCAAACGCACTGAAAGGAACCCATCATGACCAACCCCAAGCTCGAAGTACTGACCCCGCAAAACTCCCAGCTGCTTTTCATTGACCACCAGCCGCAGATGGCATTTGGCGTCCAATCCATTGACCGGCAGGTGCTGAAGAACAATGTGGTGGGCCTCGCCAAGGCAGCGAAGATATTCAGCATTCCGACCACCATTACATCGGTCGAATCGCAAAGTTTCTCGGGCTTTACCTACCCCGAACTGCTCGACGTGTTTCCCGGCCAGCCGCTGCTCGAACGCACGTCGATGAACTCCTGGGATGACCAGAAGGTGCGTGACGCGCTGGCTGCGAACGGACGCAACAAGATCGTGGTTTCGGGCCTTTGGACGGAGGTCTGCAACAACACCTTCGCACTCAGCGCCATGCTGGAAGGCGGCTACGAGATCTACATGGTCGAAGACGCATCAGGCGGCACATCGAAGGACGGGCACGACTATGCGATGCAGCGCATGATCCAGGCCGGCGTCGTGCCCGTGACGTGGCAACAGGTGATGCTCGAATGGCAGCGCGACTGGGCGCGTCGTGATACGTACGACGCCGTCATGGAAGTAGTCAGGGCACATTCCGGTGCGTACGGGATGGGCGTGGACTACGCCTATACCATGGTGCACAAGGCGCCACAGCGCGCCGTCGGTCAACACGAGATCGTGCCCGCAGTTCCGGCCGGGTAACAGGCCGCCCCCCTTCCCATTTGATGTTGCGATGCTGGCCGTGCGGTGCGACGCCAACGGCCGGCAGGAGTAGTTGCGTCATCTGCTTCAGACAAGCCCGATCTGATGCTGCCCGCTGCAAGAGAGATGAACCCATGAAAGTCTATCTGTTTTCACTAGGTGCCGGCGTTCTGGTCGGTGCCATTTACCACCTGATTGGCGTACGGTCGCCGGCCCCGCCGCTGGTTGCACTGGTCGGCCTGCTCGGCATTCTCGCTGGAGAGCAACTCATTCCACTCAGCGAGCAATATTTTCTTGGCGCCATTCGCTCAACGGTGGCACGCGCATCGGACGAGGCAACCACGGTATCAGGCTCATTGCAGCACGGCATTTCTCGCGTCACGGCTGCACGCAAGACTGCTGGGAACGAGGAGGCCCGCTCATGAACACTTCCGCAAAATCCCCCGACCTGGTTCTGCACAACGGCCGCTTCACGACGCTGAACCAGGCGAACCCCACAGCGAGCGCGGTCGCCATCAAGGACGGCAAATTCATGGCCGTTGGCGACAATGCCAACATCATGTCGTTGGCAGGTACTGCGACAAAGGTGATTGACCTGAAGGGACGTTCCGTTCTGCCCGGACTGATCGACAATCACACACACGTCGTGCGCGGTGGCTTGAACTTCAACATGGAACTGCGGTGGGACGGCGTGCGCTCGCTCGCCGACGCGATGAACATGCTCAAGCGCCAGGTGGCCATTACGCCTGCACCGCAATGGGTGCGTGTGGTCGGTGGCTTCACCGAGCAGCAGTTCGTCGAGAAGCGGCTTCCCACGATCGCGGAACTGAATGCCGTTGCACCTGATACGCCCGTGTTCATCTTGCATCTTTACGACCGGGCGTTGCTGAACGCCGCGGCGCTGCGCGTGGTCGGCTATACGAAAGACACGCCTGAGCCACCCGGCGGACAGATCATGCGCGACGGCGACGGCAACCCGACGGGGCTGCTTCTCGCCAAACCGAATGCGTCGATCCTGTACGCGACGCTGGCAAAGGGGCCGAAGCTACCGTTCGACTATCAGCTCAATTCGACGCGCCATTTCATGCGCGAGTTGAACCGGCTCGGTGTGACGGGTGTGATCGATGCGGGCGGCGGCTTCCAGAACTACCCCGACGATTACGAAGTCATCCAGAAACTCGCGAACGACGGGCAGATGACCGTGCGTCTCGCATACAACCTGTTCACGCAGAAGCCGAAGGCGGAGAAGCAGGACTTCCTGAACTGGACGAAGACATCGAAGTACAAGCAGGGCGACGACTACTTCCGGCACAACGGCGCAGGCGAGATGCTGGTGTACTCCGCAGCGGATTTCGAGGATTTTCGCGAGCCGCGCCCGGACATGCCGCCGCAGATGGAAGATGAACTGGAAGGGGTTGTGCGCGTGCTCGCCGAAAACCGCTGGCCATGGCGCATGCACGCAACCTATGACGAGACCATCAGCCGCGCGCTGGATGTCTTCGAGAAGGTCAACCGGGACATTCCGCTCGATGGCATCCACTGGTTCTTCGACCACGCCGAGACGATCTCCGAACGTTCGATGGATCGTATCGCGGCGCTCGGTGGCGGCGTGGCGGTGCAACACCGAATGGCCTATCAGGGCGAGTATTTCGTCGAACGTTACGGCGCGGCCGCGGCCGAGGCGACGCCGCCCATCGCGCGCATGCTCGAGAAGGGCGTGCGCACGTCGGCGGGCACGGATGCCACGCGTGTCGCGTCGTACAACCCGTGGGTGTCGCTGGCGTGGCTGGTGACGGGCAAGACGGTCGGCGGCCTGAGCCTCTATCCGCAGCGCAATCGCCTCGACCGCGATACGGCGCTGCGGATGTGGACGGAGAAGGTCACCTGGTTTTCCAACGAAGAAGGCAAGAAAGGCCAGATCGCCGTGGGGCAGCTTGCTGACCTGATCGTTCCCGACCGAGACTTCTTCACCTGCGCCGAGGACGAGATCGCGAGCACGGTGTCGGATCTGACGATTGTCGGCGGCCGCATCGTCTATGGCGGCGCAGCATTCGCACATCTCGACGACAGCGCGCCGCCGCCCGCGATGCCCGACTGGTCGCCCGTGCGTCGCTTCGGCGGCTTCGGTGCGTGGAAGGATTCGAAGGGCGAAGGCGAGGCTTCGTTGCAGCAGATGGCGGCGGCGTCCTGTGGCTGCTCGAATGGTTGCGCCGTGCATGGCCACGACCATGCGCGCGCCTGGTCGGGCAACGCGCCGACGTCAGACCTGAATTCGTTCTGGGGCGCGCTCGGCTGCGCCTGCTGGGCGGTCTGATATGAACACGCGCGCACAAGGGAATCCGCACTGGATCGCCGCGCTGCTCGATCAGCCCTGGTTGCCACCGATGGCACGCGCGGCGCTCGTGTCCGCGTATGTGATCGGAGGTGTGGCCAAGCTCGCGAACTTTCATGCCGCTGTGCTCGAGCAGGCGCATTTCGGGCTGCATCCGGGATGGTTGTGGGCAGCGCTCGCGATCGTCGTCGAGCTTGGCGGCTCGGCCTGCGTGATCTTCAGCCGCTTCGTGTGGCTGGGCGCGGGCGCACTGGGTGCATTGACGGCTGTCGCGATGTTCGTCGCGAACGACTTCTGGAACCTGACGGGCGACGCGTACTTTTTCGCGTTGAACGCGTTCTTCGAGCATCTCGGTCTCATCGCTGCGCTCGTGATGGCGACATGCGTTAGCGGCATCACGCGTTCTTCCGGCCGTGCCGGTTTTCAGTAAATCCTCAAAGGATCTCCAGCATCATGCTTAACCTTCGTTCCCTGGCGGCGACAGCGCTTGCCGTCATCTGTCTCGCTGCATCGTCAGTCGCGTCGGCCACACCGCCGAGACTTCCACAGCCCGTTGCGGAACCGCAGCTCGCTGTGGGGCCGCAATACGACACCACACATGTCTATGTCGCGCCGGAAGACTTCGACAGGTTCACCGACAGTCTTGTCGCAACCTTCGGCGGTCACAAGTCGCAGCAGGGCGTCTTTCAGGTGACACCCACGTCGAGCAAGACGATGTCGCAACTCGTGTTCACGCCCGTCGGCACGATCTCTGTCTTCGGCTTCAAGACGCCTGTTCCGTATCCGTTCGGTAGCGAGCGCACGGGATATCTCGTGACCGACATCGACGCGGCCGTCAGATCGGCCAGGCGCCACCACGCTGACGTCAGTGTGGCGACGTTCCCCGATCCAATCGGACGTGACGCGATCATCACCTGGGCGGGCGGCGTCAGCATGCAGTTGTACTGGCACAACCAGGCGCCGAACTATGATTCTTTACAGACGGTGCCCGAGAACCGGGTCTACGTGTCGCCGGAACGCGCGGATGCGTTGATCCACGATTTCGTGGCGTTTTCGCACGGCAAGATCGTCTCCGATGATCGGAAGGCGCCCGGCGTCGAGATTGGCCGGCCAGGCGACACCTACCGGCGTGTACGGATCGACTCGGGATTCGGCGAGATGACGGTGCTGGCGACCGACGGTCACTTGCCCTGGCCGTTCGGCCGGGAGATGACGGGTTATGAAGTGACGAATCTCGCGGACACGTTGCAGAAGGCGAAGGCGGCAGGCGTCACGGTGCTGGTCCCGCTGTTCACTTCGGATAAGCGCGAAGCCGCGCTCGTGCAGTTCCCGGGTGGTTATATCGCCGAGATTCACGCAGTTGCGCAGTAGACGCGGGATGCCGGGGTGATGCGCCATGACGGTCGCGAGGCCACCCGATGTCATTCCCCGGCACGGGAGACGATCGATGAAATCTGAAGACAGCTTGCTCGCAGCCATCGCGGGCTATGTGGACACGCTCAGCTTTGTCGCGCTTTTCGGGCTGTTCACCGCGCACGTCACGGGCAACTTCGTGCTGATTGGCGCCGAAGCGGCAGGTTTCGGCCAGGGCGTGTTCATGAAGTTGATGGCGTTCCCCGCATTCGTTGCAGGCGTGGCCGTCAGCAGCGTGCTTGTTAAGCGCGTCGAACCCGCGACGCCCAACCGCGCGGCGTGTGTTCTCTACGTTGTCCAGGCAGTGCTCATGCTGGCCTTTTGCCTCGCGGGTGTCGGCGTCTCGCCCGTTGTGCATGCGGACAGCACGCCCGTCATCGTCTGCGGGATGATCGGCGCAGCGGCAATGGGCGTGCAGAATGCGCACGGCCGGCTTGTGCCGCGTCCCGGTGTGCCCAACACCGTGATGACGGGCAACGTGACGCAGGCCGTGCTCGACACGATCGACATCCTGTCACCGCAGATGCCGTCCGACGCACGAGCGGCGGCGCGAACGCGTCTGGGGAAGATGTTGCCGACGATTATCGCGTTCGCAGCTGGCGCAATCCTTGGCGCTCTCGCGTATCGGCACGCAGGGTTCTGGGCGTTGCTGCTGCCGTGCGTCGTGCTCTTGTGGCTGGCTTTGAAGGCACCCGGCGCACAGACACAACTGGCGGTTTCGGGAACGGTGACCGACGCGAGGAGATAGTCGGGCAGGCGTGGCCGGCCTGCTCATCGCCGCAGCTCGCGCGTTCGACCTGTCGGCAAGCGCGGTTTGCATTGCAGATATGCGCTGATGAGTGTGGCGCGCATCGTATCGCATCTGTCTCACGTCACGGAGACGCCATGACGCGTGTGTGGCCCAGGGAGTTCGCAGGTATGGACGCGGTTGCGTACCTTGCTATTCTCGTTGCCGGCCTGGCGCTGGTGTCGAGCAGCAGCGCGCGGGCGAGCACGGAAGAGCCGGTAGCCGCCGACACATCAGCCGCCGCATGCACCGCGAAGCGGCCGGTGGTGGAGTTCAACCGCTGGCAGGAAGACTGGTCTGTGCTCGCGGACAAGTGCGTGCCCCGGCGGCCGCTCGATAGCCTCAAATACATTCCGCTGGGTGGCGATCCCCATTCTTATCTGTCGCTGGGAGCGAATCTGCGCGAGCGCCTGGAGGTTAACGATGCGCCGCTCTTCGGCATCGGCACGGGGCATTCCGATACCTACGTGATACAGCGCGCGCAGATCAGCGCCGATGCGCGTATCGGCCCGTACCTCCAGTTCTTTGCACAACTCGAAGATGCGAGACCGTTCGGCAAGGATACGGTGACGCCGGTCGACAAGAATCCGCTCGACCTCGAACAGGCGTTCGTCGCGTGGGTCAGTCCACTTGGGCCCGGCACGGTGAAATTCCGCATCGGCCGTCAGGAGATGGCGTTCGACCTGCAACGGTTCATCTCCGTTCGCGACGGCCCGAACGTGCGGCAGGCGTACGACGCGATCTGGGCGGATTACGAGTATCAGAAATGGCGCTTCATCGGCTACCTGACGCAGCCTGTGCAGTACCGGGACGTGACGGCATTCGATGATGTCTCCAACCGGCACCTGACGTTCAGCGGCGTGCGCTTCGAGCGGCAGGGCGTCGGACCCGGTGACCTCTCAGGCTATTACTCAAGGTATAACCGTTCGAATGCGCACTTCCTGGATGCGACGGGCGACGAGCATCGCGACGTCTTCGACCTTCGCTACTCAGGCAAGGTGGGCCGCGCCGACTGGGATGTGGAGTCGATGTACCAGTCGGGGCACGTCGGCACCAACACGATCAGCGCGTGGGCGGTAGGCTCGCTGGCAGGCTACACGCTGGACCTGCCGTGGACCCCGCGCGTGGGCGTGCAGGTCGATGCGGCTTCGGGCGACCGGCATCCCGGAGACGGGCGTGTCGAGACGTTCAATCCGCTCTTTCCGAATGGCTACTACTTCACGCTCGCGGGCTACACGGGTTATGCGAACCTGATTCACGTCAAGCCTTCCATCACGCTCAAGCCGACCAGCAAGCTCGCGCTGCTCGGCGCGCTCGGGTTCCAGTGGCGCGAGACGACAGCGGACGCCGTGTATCAGCAGGGCAGTGCCGTGGTGCCCGGAACGGCCGGACATGGCAGCCGGTGGACGGGCATGTACGTGCAAGTGCGTGCCGATTGGACCATTGCCGCGAACCTGATCGGTTCAGTCGAAGCGGTGCACTTCCAGGTGGGCGACTCGATTCGCAACGCAGGCGGCAGTAACGCGGACTACGTCGGTGTCGAACTGAAATATGGATGGTAGCCACATCGAAAGCGCGGTGCAGCCAGGTTCCTGGTTCGAGCGGTCCGTGCCTTTTCCAATAGTGTGCCGCCATCTAAATTCAAACCAGGCCCGCGCGACATATCGAGCCTTGCAACCCATCGCGACAGGTGGCTTACCCATGCATGGAAGGTACGGGTGTTTCGGCGCGCTTCATGGCTAAAAAGCGGTGAATCTGCGCGACCACGGCTGCCCCTTCGCCAACGGCCCCTGCAACGCGCTTGGTGGAACCCGATCGAACATCGCCGATTGCAAACACGCCGTCGACACTCGTATGCAGCGGGAGCGTGGGCCCGCTGGCTCGTGTTCCGAGGTCGGTATCGGTCAACACGAATCCTCTCGGATCCAGCGACACTCCGCACGTGCGCAGCCAGTTCGTGTTTGGGTCGGCACCGATAAAAAGGAACAGGTGATGTGTCTTCAGACTTTCTATACTCCCATCGCGTCGCCGATAGTGGACGGACTCCAGCCGTTCGTCACCTTCGAGGGTCGTTACTTCAGAACCCATATGGATCGTCACGTTTGCCAACGAGGCAATTCGCTCGATCAGATAGCGCGACATGCCGTGTTCGAGATCCTGGCCCCTGACCAGGACATGAACATGCGCAGCATGCGATGCAAGAAACACAATGGCCTGTCCTGCTGAATTTCCGCCACCGACCAGCAGCACGGTTTCGCTGCGGCAAAGCCGGGTCTCGATAGACGTCGCCCAGTAATAAACGCCGTGACCTTCGAAGCGCGCAAGCCCGCTCACTGCCGGACGCCGATATTCCGCGCCGCTCGCGACGACTACCGTCCGTGCCGCAATGCGCCGCGAACCGGCAAGCTCCACCTCGAGCGGGTATGCGCTGCAATGCAAGCCTTTCACCTCGATGGGAATCGCGATGTGAGCGCCGAATTTCTGCGCCTGGTTAAATGCCCTGCCGGCTAGCGCCTGCCCCGAAATGCCCGTCGGAAAGCCCAGATAATTTTCGATGCGAGCACTCGTGCCTGCCTGGCCGCCCGGTGCCCGGCAATCGAAGACTGCCACTGACAAGCCTTCGGATGCCGCATAGACGGCTGCCGCCAGGCCAGCAGGCCCGGCGCCGACTATCGCGACGTCGTAGACATGCGTGGGATCGAATTCCGGCACGAGTCCGAGGCACGAGGCAAGCTGCCCGTCGTCCGGATTGCGCAACACGGTGCCATCCGGACAGACAACGAGCGGCATGTCATCGCGCCCTGGCGTCATGCGCTCGAGCAACGCGATGGCCTCGGCACCGCTTTCGTCAAGCGTCATATGCGGGTAAGCATTGCGTTGCAGGAAATGTTGCAGCGCGAGGAGCCGCTCGTTGTCGGGCGGCCCAACGAGCACCGCCCCTTGCCCGCGCTCGATCGCGGCGACGCGCCTCAGGATCAGCGCGCGCATGATCCTTTCACCGAGCTCCGCCTCGCCGATCATCAGGGCACGTAGTTTTTCCGGCGAAATCACGAGCGCCATGACATCTTCGATAACCTCGGCATCGACAAGGCCGGGCTTGCCTGAAAGCATGCCAACGTCGGACGTGAATTCGCCCCGTTTCGCCTGAGAGCGCAGCAAACGCCGATGGCCCAGTCCGTCGCGTGCCGTGTATCGAATCGTGCCCGACAAGAGGACGAACATGCCTGGGCTTATGCCACCCACGCGATAAAGGAATTCGCCGGCTACGTAGCTGTGGGCCTCACCAAAACGACTTATCCGATCAATCTCGGCGTCAGTCAGTACCGGGAATATCTGATGCCAGCGTGGGGTGCTATCTGGGGTCTGCGCATCTGTCACGGCAGAACGATCGGCGCCGTTCGTGCCGACTGGTGTCGGGTTCTCCGGACCGCCCGGTGGCGAAGCTGCGTCGCTGTTCATCGTGAACCTCTGATTGCGCGCGTTGGGACCGGCCGACGGAGAGCCACACACGGGCCTTTTGGATAGCCCGCGGGGTAAATGCCGTCCAGTGATTCAAGATAGGTTGGCCGTCAACGTGACGCAAATCCGTAACACCATTTTTGCTCGTGTCCGAGCCCACCGGAATTTTCACATGCATGTTTTGATTGCAACATACGTGTCCCGCAAAATCGACGATCTCGCCGCGCGTAGTCGGCTTGTCGACCCCGACAGCGTCGCGCCAGATCCCAGACCCCCCCTTCAAACCACCAAAGAACTCTCCGCGCTTAGCGCATCACGCAACTCGTTCACCACACTTTCCCAGTCACCGAGCGCTGGTTGCCTGAACAACCGAACGCCCGGATACCACGGGCTATCTGTGCGATCGAGCAGCCATCGCCAGCACGTATCGAAGCGGTTCATGACCCATACCGGTTTGTTCATCGCCCCTGCGAGGTGTGCAACGGCGGTATCGACCGTGATGACGAGATCGAGGTTCTCCACTAACGCAGCCGTGTCCGCGAAGTCATCGAGTTCATCGGTGTAGTCGATGATCCGCTCGCCCAACCCCTGCTTTTCGCGCAACTGCTGTGCGGCCGGACCTTTCTGCAGGCTGTAAAAGCGCACATGCTGCACATCGAGGATGGGCCTTAGCGTTTCGAGCGTCACTGAGCGCCGCGCATCGGTCTTCCTCAACTCAGCGACATGCGGACGATTTCCACCCGCCCACACCAGCCCGACCTTCATCGCAGGCGCGCCGTCGCTGGCGAGCCGCTGCGCCCAGCGCTGCGCATCCGCGTTGTCCGCAGAGATATAGGGCGTCCCGGAGGGAATGCTCGCGAGGTCCGTCCCAAACGCGAGCGGCAAACTAAGCAGTGGCGCGTGGCAATCGAAGGCTGGCAACGGTTGACCCTGCTCGACCAGTTCAGTGACGCCGCCAAGCGTCGCGAGAAGCCGCATCAGTTCCTTCGGCACTTCGAGGACGACTCGTGCGCCCATCGCAGCGACGAGCGGCGCATAGCGGCAGAACTGCAGCGTGTCGCCCAGCCCTTGCTCCGCGTGCAGCAGAATGGTTTTGCCTTCGAGCGGAAATTCGCCGAGCCATAGCGGCTGTGCAAAGCTCCGCTGAGACGCCTTGATGCGATGTCGCTGCCAGCGCCATTCGTATTCGCGCCAGCCCTGTTCGAGCCGACCCATTTGCAGCAGACACAACGCGTAGTTCCAATGCGCCTCTGCCCAATCGGCGTCCAGCGCAAGCGCTCGCTCGTAGGACTGCAGCGCTTCATCGTGCAGCTTCATGTCGACGAGCGTGAGGCCGAGATTGTTCCAGGCATCGACGAATGCCGGGGCGAGTTCGAGCGCGCGCTGATAGCTCGCTTGCGCGTCCTGCGGACGGTTCATGTCGCTCAGCGCGTTCGCGCGATTGCTCCATGCATCGGCATAGCGGGCGTGCAGCGCGATGGCCTGATCGCAACTCGCGAGTGCGTCGGCGGGACGGTCAAGATCGCGCAACACGCAGGCACGGTTGTTCCATGCCTGTGCAAGTTCGGGCTGCAAGGCGAGCGCCTTGTCGAAGCTCGCCAGCGCTTCTGCCGGCCGGTCGAGTGCGGCCAGCGCGTTGCCGCGATTGTTCAGTGCATCGGGGAAGCCGGGTTGCAGCGCCAGTGCGCGGTTCGCGCTGGCCAGGCCCTCGCTGAAGCGGCGCTGCGCGTTATAGGCGTACGCGAGATTCGAGTGCAACGGCGCCTGCTTTCCGTTGATCGACACAGCTTTCTGCAATAACCCGACGCCTTCGTCGATGCGCCCCGCCTGTAACGACAGCGCGCCGAGCAGCTGGATCGCGTCAAAGTGCATGGGGCGCAGGGCGAGAATCTCGCGATAGATCTCCTCGGCTTCGGGCTGCGCTCCGTTTTGCTGCATCGCCACGGCTTCGCGAAGCATCGCGTCGATGCGGCGCTGCTGATTTGCTGTTTTGCTCATACGCGGCAGGGTCGCCGGCGCATTCGTGGACGCTTAGGGGCGGAATGGCCGGGTCAGATTCCAGTTGACCAGATGCCGTGCATTATCGCTGATGAACCCGGACGCGTCGGGTTCGCTGGCTGACCCCGGGCGAAGTCGTCGGGTACTGCATCCTCTACCGACGGCTAACCCGGTCACCGACCTTGCATTTAGCTGCCGAAAAAGATGCTGCAGTAGCTGATGGGACCCGTACAGTTGTCACCCGACGTGCTGCCGCCGCCACGATGCCAAAAGCCTCCTGCCTTTTTCTGCGACCCTGCCTGGTCCTTTCCAGTCAAGCTACCGCCGTAGCCCGATTCCGAAGCATTGCTCTGCTGCGACTGAACGGGAGGACTGCTTTCCTGAGCCTGTGACAATGCGGGGACGGCGAGGGCCGTTGCGATGACTAAGGTGCGAACAAACAATTTCATCATGCTCTCCAAGGACGACCTGCCGCAGAAGCGTGTCCACGGCGCTAAAGAAAACGAACAAACGGGGAAGGCGGCGCGCGTCGTCGTCGCCGCTTCAATGACGAACATCCCTTTGCGCATACGACGACTCCCATCCGCCGCCGAGTACTTTGCATAAGGTGATAAGGTTGGCGGCAGCGTCGGCCTTGCTTTGCTCCAGATTGCTCTGGGCGTCGAGCAACTGCCTCTGCACATTGAGCACGTCGAGAAAATCGACGGCGCCGGCCTTGTACCGCTGACGCGCGATAGAAAGCGCCCGCAGATTCAGACTCACGACTTCTTCCAGTCGATCATGCCTTCGCTGTTCAGCGTCATAGACGATCAGCGCATCATCCACCTCGCGCCAGGCCTGTAGCACGGTATGTTTGTAGACGATTGCCGCCTCCTGCTGTTGGGCCTCGCGCAACTGCAGCGTTCCCTTGAGACGTCCGCCTTCGAAAATCGGAAGCGTGATCGACGGCCCAACGACAAACTGACCCGACGCCCAATCAGCGAGATTCGACAGCTGAAGACTCTGGAATCCGGCGCTGCCATTCAGCGAGATGCGCGGATAAAAGTCGGCTTTTGCCATACCAATAGCTGCCGTCGCCGCGTGCAACTGTGCCTCGGCCTTTCTGATGTCGGGTCTGCGCTGCACCAGTTCGGACGGAAATCCAATCGGCACCTGATTGGGAAGCCCAGGAACGTCACGTGTCTCGACGAGCATCTGTCGCAGCGCACCGGGCTGCAAGGCCAACAACACGCCGATCGCGTTGATCGTCGTTTCGCTGCGCGATTCGAGCGTCGGAATCAGACTTTCGATCGTCGCGACTTGTGCGGACGCGTTTGCCACGTCGAGATCGGTCGTCACGCCTTCACGTACGCGCGTTTGCGTGAGCTTCGTGGCGTCGCGTGCAATCTCGAGATTCTGATGAGCGATCTGAAGTAGAGCCTGCGTGTCGCGCAGCTGAATATAGTCCCGCGCAAGTTCGGCACGCGCGGACAACAACACCGCGTTTCGCTCTTCGTACGAGGCATCCGTCAATGCAGACGCGGCTTCTACGCTGCGTCGAACCCGACCCCAGATGTCGACTTCCCATGACGCGTCAAAACCGAACTGATACAGGTTGTAAGCCGGCGAACCTTTGCTGCCCGGCAACGGCGCGACGCCAAGCGGTGCGCTCCCCGAAGCCGATTGCGTCTGGGTTTCTGTCGGCGAGACGCCAAGCAACGAAAGAATGCCGTTCTCGCTACCGCGCTCGCGGTTGTACGAAGCGGCGCCCGTGAGTGTCGGATATTCCGCGGCGCCTGCAACGCGCTGCTCGGCCCGGCTTTGCCGCAGACGGGCAGAGGCCGCCGCTACGTCGAGGTTTGCATCGGCCAGTTTCTGTTCGAGTGCGTTCAGCGTGGGATCGTTGAACAGCAGCCACCAATCCGGATTGAATTCGGATTCGGCCGCCTTGCTCGGCGCCTGTGCGGTCTGGGTACGATCGAAGACGTCGGGCGTGGCCGACGTCGGACGTTCGAAATTGGGGCCCACCAGACAGCCGCTAAGTGCAAAGCAAAGCAAACCTGCCAACGCGGGCGTACGAATGGAAAACTCGCGCGCGTTCATTTGCTGTCCGCTCCCGCGATCTTCGCGTCGCCATGCTTGCTAACCGCGACTTCCGCCTCGACAGAAAGCCCCACGCTCAATGTGGATGCCGCCTGCTGGCCCGGATCGATCGTGATCTTGACGGGCACGCGCTGCACGACCTTCGTGAAGTTGCCCGTCGCGTTGTCGGGCGCAATGGGCGCGAAGCTCACGCCGGTAGCAGGAGCCAGACTGTCGATATGCCCTTGAATGACAACGCCCGGAAAGCTGTCGACCTTGATACGCACACGCTCGCCAGGCCGCATGTGGGTGATCTGGTTCTCCTGGAAGTTCGCGACCACATAGGCATCCGAAAGCGGCACGATCGCGAGCAGCGGCGCGCCGGGTGTGACGAACGCGCCGACCCGCACCGAACGTCTGCCCACCTTGCCGTCGACGGGCGCATGAATCTCCGTGTACGACAGGTTGAGTTTGGCCTGCTCCAGCACGGCCTCAGCGTGTGCCAACGCACCGGCAGCCTTGTCGCGCTGCGTGCGCAGCACGTCGAGATTCTGTTCGGTCGCAGCGAGCGCAGCACGATCATGCGCCTGTTGCGCGAGTTGCTCGGCGAGCGCGCTCTTGGCGTGCTGATGCTCCTGCATCGTGCCCGCGCCGGACTCCGACAGGTTCTGGTAGCGCGCTGCATTTGCGCGTGCGAAATCGATCGACGCTTCGTCGGAACGCAGCGTGGCGCGCGCCTGATCGACGAGTGAAGGTTGACGCGCGATCTCGGCCTCGTAGTTCGCGACGGACGCCTTTGCGGCTGCCACATCGGCCTGCGCAGTCAGCAACGCAGCCTGGAAGTCGCGATCATCGATACGCACCATCAATTGCCCAGCCTTCAACTGCTGGTTGTCCTCGACGAGCACCTCTGAAATCTGTCCGGCAATACGCGGCGCGACGAGCGTGAAATCCGCGACGACGTAGGCGTCGTTGGTGGATTCGTAGTCCGGATTGGCAAGCAGCTTCGTGCAACCCCAGGCAACGACGCCCAGCACGACGACGACCGCGGCGATGCGAACCACTTTGGGGGGAAATCGGGTGAGGAATGACATATGAATCAATGGTTAGCGATTGGACGGCGGTGTCGTGCACCACGGCGGATAGATGCGCACCGGCAGCACGGGTATGAGAAGCAGAACGGCAACGGCGATCACCGCCATCACGCGATAGAGGTCGGCGGAAGTGAGCACCACGGCCTGCTCGTGAATCCGGTGCGCGAGTTCGCCGAGACCATGAGCAGCGTCGACGCTCTGACTGGCGATCAGTGCGTTATTGCCCAGATGGTCGACCAGCATGCTCGAATGAAAATGCTCACGGGCCGTGCCCACGCCTTCGATCAGCGCCGTTGCCGCCACGCCGGTGAATGCCTTGAGCGAGTTGAACATGGCGGAAGCGAAAGGGCCTTCCGTCGGAGGCAAGCCCGTTGTCACACCCATCAGGATGGCGACGATCACCATAGGCTGCGCCACGATCTGCAACGACTGGAGCCAGTAAAAGTTCTCGCGAACCCACTCGGAAGTCATGAAGCTCCCAAGGAAGCACGTGGTGGCGACCAGCGACAGTCCCAACGCCATGATCCACCGCGAATCGATCCGGGGCATGTTTAGCAGGGCGGCCGTCAGAGGAAGCGTAATCAGCAGCGGAATGGCAACCAGCAACGCCAGCGGTGCCGTTTGAAGCGGCCTGTACGTGTGCACCATCGCAAGGAACTGGGCGGGAATCACAGCGACACCGACCAGCAACATCACGGCGCCCACGAGCGTCGACAGACCATGCGAGAAGTTTCTGCGGTACAGCAACTGCAGCTTGAAGAACGGAACCGGCTGATACCACTCGTTGACGAGAAACGCGATGAAAAGAAGCGTTCCTCCGGACAGCATCACGCAGATAAACGTCGAATTCAGCCAGTCGAGTCGATCGCCCTGTAACAGGCCCATGACGAGCATGGCAACACCTGGACCGCCCGTGATCAATCCGACCCAGTTGAACGACCGGAACCTTTCGAGCTTGACAGCATCTTGCGGCAGGCCGTACTGGATCGCCACACAGCTCAACAGTCCGAACGGCACGGTCTGCCAGAACGCCATCTTCCAGCTGACATACTCCGTCCACAACGCGGCGAGCGGCGTGCCAATCGTAGGCCCAAAGGTTGCTGTGAGCGCGTATCCCGCAAGCCCATACAGCTTGATTCTGGGCGGCAGATAGCGCAACGCCACGATGATCAGCATGGGCGGCAGACAGCCCCCAGCGACGCCCTGGAGCACACGCAGCACATAAAACGTGGACAGGTTCGGCGAGAACGGGCAAAGGAAGGCAAACAACATCGAGGCCACCACCGCACCTATCGTGAACCGCTTCAAGGTGAAGGTGATGCCGAACCACGGTGCAAAGATCATCGTGGACACGTTGGCGGCTTCGAACAGAACGGTCAGCCAGCTCCCGTCGTCATGTCCGATGGAGAGCGCGCCACGCACGTCGGTCATGGCAAGTGCAGTGACCTGTTCGTTGACGATTGCCAGCAGCGACGCGAGCAGCATTCCACTCAGACCAATGGCCAGGCGCAGCGACATCTCCGCTTGCGCGGGTGCCTGAGGCGCGGGCGTCGGCGCTTGCGCTGCAGGCAACGGGGCAGGAGACGGTGCAACAACCGGGCCGGCCGTTTCAGTCGTCAATGGGTTGACACTCGTCATAGGGGTGCGCTCGGCAAATAGTCCTCAACAACGCATCGCATCTGGGATAGACCTTCAGACGATGGACGCTGACGGAGACCTCAGGTGTTCCAGGAGAAGACCTTTGCAATGACCTCTTGACCATTTACGTGGTTAATTCACCCGGAATTGCCGCGGTGAATTCACCGCGCGATGACGTGACTAATTCTAGGAGTTGAGCAGGGTTTCCAAAAGTCGTCGCATGTAACGTTTTAGGCCATTCGATTTTGAAATCTGGCCATGCGCGTTCTGTAAGGATTTTTTGACGATCAGATGGAAATTGACTTTTTCCATACGGTCAATTTGCGGCATTTGTCATAGGGTTGGTCGCAAACCACCGCTGTCCGGCCACGATGACGCTCTCAGGGTAGAGGTCACTGCATTTGCAGTAATCCGTCAACTAGACTCTGCGCAAACCAATCTGAATCTGAAACACATAGTTGTTTTACGTGCATCGACGGAAATGTAGGCGCCGGATAGAATCAAATCAAGTCGAATGAATTCGACAGCCTGCAATTGATTAACCGTTATTGATTGGTGAGCGAAAATGAAATTCTCAGTTAAAGAAGCAATTCAGTCTGACGATATCTCCAGAATCCAGCGTGCGATGAAGAGCGTCGACGCGGATGCGCAAGTGGACGTCAATGTCGGTGCAAATACGGTGAGCGTGGATTCCTGGCTGATGCCCGAAGAATTCTTCGTTGCTTTCCAGGACGAAGACTACAACGTGGCCATTCTCGAAGCATAGCCGCCGACGTGGCCGGTGCGGTTTGCAACCGGCCATAGCAATCACGCGTCGTCACTGCGGGTTGACTTGAGCAACACGACGAAACCCGCTATCACGATGACGACGGGCGCCGCCGCATAGCGGGCTATCTCTTCATGACCGGAGAGCAGTCCATTGAATGCTGCAAGCGGGCCGCCCACTGCGATAAACACGCCGATCTTCAACAGCGTAGATCTGAGTTTCAGCCGAAACATGCCCGCTACCAATGTTAGGCGAATGGGTCGATTGTGGGAGATGAGCCCGGTTTCTTGAAGCGCGCACGCACTACGTTATGGGCCATTCAGTGCTCGAATTGCGCCAGGCTGAGCGTGACGCAGAGAATCGCACATACAATTGTGTGGAGAACTGAAGTCGGGAATTACGATGGACAAATTTCGAGAGATGGAGGTGTTCGTCGCCATCGTTGATCGAGGCAGTTTTACCAGCGCGTCAGAGAAGCTCGGCATGTCGGCTCCCACGGTTTCAAGGGCGTTGAATTCGCTGGAAACACGCGTCGGCGCGCAGCTGATTGCGCGGACCACACGCTCGATCCGTCCCACAGACGCGGGAATGTTCTACCTCGAAGCATGCCGCAGAGTACTCGATACCATCGCTGACGCGGAATCGAATATCGCCGCTGAGCAAAGCAAGCCTGTGGGCACGTTGACTGTCTCCGCACCGGTCTTGTTTGGCCAGCGGTTCATCGCTCCGCTCATCAACGCCTACGCAAATATCTATCCGGACGTCAGCGTGAATGTCGTCTATGTCGACCGTACGACGCGGCTGATCGAGGAAGGGGTGGATATCGCGATTCGCATCGGTCATCTTGGCGATTCTTCAGTGTTCGCCGTGCCATTGGGCGCCGTGAGCCGCCGAACCTATGCAGCGCCGGCGTATCTCGACGCGCTCGGAGAGCCCGTTCATCCCAGGCAACTGAGTGACCACCACTGCGTGTCCTTTACGGGAGTGACGCATCCGCTCGAATGGCTGTTCTACGAAAACGGTTTGAGGTTGCCCGTTCGGGTTCGTCCGCGAATGATCGTCGATCTGGCGCCCGCGGCTGTCATGGCGGCCGTCGACCGCGTGGGGATAACGCAACTGCTCTCTTACCAGGCAGCGCCCGAAGTGCTTAGTGGAAGTCTGCAACGAATCCTGGCAGCGTTTGAGCCGGAGTCGATCCCCGTGAATCTGCTGCACGTCGAGCGAAAAGGCACGAGCATGAAGATTCGCTCGTTCGTCGAATTCGTGACTGAAACGTTACGCAGAAACGCGCACCTTCAATTCGTCGATGCACCGAAGACAGTGAGAGTTGGCAGTGCGATCGCAGATCTCGCTGAACCGTAGCGTAGTTCATCCCATGCGAGAGGATTCAAAGTGCGCAATGCACTGAATCAACTGCGAGACGAAGTTCCCGATACGCGGAAACCAGCGCATCCAGACTGAACGCGCGGTTCAAGCCGCTGGGATTGGGCAACACCCAGACGCGTGTGCCGCCAAATGTGACCGACTGAAGCCCCCAATCGACGTCGCGTTTGCCGATCAATTCGGAAACCGCCATCTTGCCAAGGAAGGCAACATAGCGCGGCGCGTACTGTGCGATCTTTCGCTCGAATTCAGGCGCGGCCGCCTTGATTTCCGATCGGGACAACTGCTCCGCCCGCGCTGTCGGGCGCGATACTGCCGTCGTCAAGCCGCACGCGTATTGCAGCAGTGAACGGTCGTCTTCGGAGTGTAGCTGTTCGCGCGTAAAACCCGCCAGGTGAAGAACTCGCCAGAACCGGTTTCCACGGCCCTCGAAGTGGTGACCTGTCGATGCCGCGCTTAGCCCCGGATTGATCCCGCAAAATACCACCGATAAGCCTGTATCGAGAAGATCCGGAAGACCTTGAAGCGAGTCAGGGTGAGCCATGGAGATTGCGGGCCTTTCAATGACAATTCGTTAGACCGCACGTGTGAGACACGTGTCGGGTAAGACACGCAGGAGTGTGACGCAGCCCGCGAGCCTGAAGAAGCAGCAGAAGTACCGATTTCAAGTCGAACATGACTCGATTCACACCGTTCATTCGGCGATCGCGTCAAGCTCCAGCGAGTGTTCGTCCACTTCGCCACGAAAGCGCTGCCGATACTGTTTCGGCGTCACATTGAGCCGTCGGGCGAACGTTGTACGCATATGCGTGGCGCTGTGGAAGCCGCATTTGAACGCAACGGTCTTGAGCGGCGCATCCGTTTCTTCGAGCAGTTTTCTCGCCGTATCCACACGGACCTGTTCGACAAATGCCGACGGCGTCACCTTTGCATATTTGGCGAACAGGCGCGAGAAGGTGCGTCGACTGACGGAGACAGCGCTTGCGAGTTGCTCGATCGAGAGCACGTCCGTAATGTGGTCCATCACGTAACGCTGCACCTTGCCGATGATGGGATCATCATCCTTGCGCACGCCGACGTAAGGGCTGTATTGCGACTGCCCACCTTCACGCTGGATATAAACGACCAGCCGTTTCGCGACGCGCACGGCCAGCTTATGCCCCCAGTCTTCGGCCACCAGTGACAGGCACAGATCGATGCCCGCGGTAACGCCCGCTGACGTGAACAGGCGGCCGTCGCGAATGAAAATCCTGTCGGGCTGCACGCACGTTTGAGGAAAGTCGTCGGCGAGGCGGCCGGCATCGGCCCAATGGGTCGTCACTTCGCGGCTATCGAGCAGCCCTGCATGAGCGAGCAGGAACGCGCCGTTGCAAACCGAGCCATAACGGGTCGCGCCGTTCGCCTGACGCCTCAACCAGTCGAGAAACTGGACCGGCGGACGAAAGTCGGGCAACTGCGGTCCCCCCGCTATCAACAGCAGGTCACATTGTGTGTCGAAATCCGCATAGCCGAAGGGCACGGCGAGTTGCATCCCATTGGATGCCGTTACCATGCCTGCTTCGAATCCTACGAAAGAGACCTGATATCGCTGATGCTCAGGCAGAAACGTGTTGGCTTCGGCGAATACGTCCAGTGGGCCTGCGACGTCCAGGGCTTGCACACCATCAAATATGACAACGGCGACTTTCATTTCGTGACCTTCATTGACTGTAAGCACGCCCACGGCTAACCGTGTTGGACGCTCCACTACAACGCATCACGCAATGCCATGAAGCCTGGTAACGTGCAGTCGATTAGCTTATCGTAAGAATTCACCGTCACTGTGTCGTGATTAGAAAATCTCAAATGTATTTTTTCCGGAATGCCAGGTTTGCAGGTTGGTTTGCTATTTTTGTCAGTAACTGCAGAATCAGCTTTCCTTAATTTCCCGCTGTCGTTCGCTTGAATAGTGCACCAGAAAGCTGTCGAAGGCGATGGCCGAAAACGGTCTCAGTTTGGCCCGTGAATGCGCCTGTTGGGCAATCGCTCGCGCGCAATGCTTGTCACAATGAAAGCGAAACCCCCTCGCAATTCTTCCGGTTGCACATCACAAAAGTGCTGGATGGGTTGGCTATGCACGGAGAACCCGTCAGGTCGAACGTCCGCAAGCTGGTGCTGAACATACGCTGTTCTCGAGTTGGAAGGGAGATTGGCCTTTGAATTGGGCCGCTGAAACGATCAGCGCCCGTTCCATTCGAGACAACCATGACCCGAAACCCAAACGTCGCTTCACAAGTATTCCAGAAAGCAGAAAACGCCGGCGAGCCGATGTCGGGCGCCGACATCATCCTGCGCGTGCTCAGCGAACAGGGCGTCGATACCGTGTTCGGATACAGCGGCGGCGCGATCCTGCCGACGTACGACGCTGTCTTTCGCTTCAACGAACTGCACGAGAAAAATCCCGAGCGTCAGATCAAGCTCGTTGTTCCTGCCAATGAACAGGCGGCAGGGTTCATGGCTGCGGGTTACGCGCGTGCAAGCGGAAAGGTCGGCGTATTCATGGTCACGTCCGGTCCAGGGGCGACGAACGCCGTGACGCCGATCGCCGACTGCAACGGCGACTCGGTTCCCGTTGTCCTTATCTGCGGACAGGTGCCGCGTGCCGTGATCGGCACCGATGCCTTTCAGGAAGCGCCCGTATTCAACATCATGTCGGCGTGTGCGAAGCAGGTCTTTCTGGTTACCGATCCGACGAAACTGGAGCAGACGCTGCGGACAGCATTTGAAATTGCGCGCACCGGTCGTCCTGGTCCCGTCGTCGTCGATGTCCCCAAAGACATCCAGAACTGGGTGGGAACCTACCAGGGGCATGGGACACTGCAGTTTCGAGGCTACTCCGACCGTCTTCGAATGGTCGCAAAAGGCGCTGATCTCGGCGAAGACAAGCGCGCTGAATTCTTCGAGCTGCTCGCGCAGAGCAAGCGGCCGTTGTTGTATGTCGGCGGTGGCGTGATCGCAGCGGGCGCGACGGCCGAACTGCGCCAGTTTTCCGAACGCTACAAAGTCCCCATTGTGACGACGCTGATGGGACTCGGCGCGATACCAGTGAAGCACGAGTTGTCGCTGGGCATGTTGGGCATGCACGGCGCGGCTTGCGCGAATTACGCGGTCGAAGATTGCGATTTTCTGATTGCGGTCGGCGCCCGGTTCGATGATCGGGTTGCGGGTGGCCGGCCCGAAGCATTTGCGCCCCGCGCACGGTACGTCGCGCATATCGACATTGACGAGGCGGAGATCGGCAAAGTCAAGCGGGCGCACTGGACTCATGTCGGCGATGCGAAGGACGCGCTTCTGTCGCTGATGGGTTACGGTCGTGATGTGCAAGCGCCCTCTGACTGGCTCGAACAGGTGCTGGACCTCAAGCGGGCCTACGGCATGAACTACGACAGGCATAATCCGACGATTCAGCCGCAGTACGTCATCGAACGGCTCAGCGAAATCACGGGCGGGCGCGCAATCATCAGCACAGGTGTTGGCCAGCATCAGATGTGGGCTGCGCAGTTCTTCGACTTCGTCGAGCCGAGAAACTTCCTCACGTCTGGGAGCATGGGGACGATGGGCTTCGGCTTGCCCGCCGCGATCGGCGCTCAATTCGCGCAACCGGATGCTCTCGTGATCGACATCGACGGCGACGGCAGTATCCGGATGAATGTGGGCGAACTCGAGACGGCCAGCACGTACGGTGTGCCAGTCAAAGTCCTGCTGCTCAACAATCTCGGCGATGGAATGATCCGGCAGTGGCAGCATCTGTATTACGAAGGCCGCTTATGCGTCAGCGACAAGACGCTTCACCGCAAGGACTTCGTGATGGCGGCACAGGCCGATGGGTTTGGTTTTGCCTGTCGCGTCGATGCGATCAGCGAACTTGACGCGAAACTCAAGGCTTTCATCGATTTCGACGGACCTGCTTTCCTCGAGGTCATGATCGACCAGAACGCCGATGTCTATCCGATGGTCGGGCCGGGCCAGAGCTACTCGAATATGATCACCGGGCCGTTCATCCCTTCGCGGAATCGTCAGAAAGCGGGTGGGGAAGGTGCCGGGCGTCAGCAGGTTGCGGATATGTTCTAGCAGCGTGCTTGCGATGTTGCTATGCGGGTCGTGTTTCGGCACGGCCCGCAATTCCCGCTACCACTGAAAGGACAGGTTCGTGGGTTCGGTGTCGTCGTGGGCCTGTGAACGTTCGACGCGACTCAAATCGTAGCCGAGCATAAAGAGGGCGCCCTCGACGCGTCTGAAACCCTCGGGTCCGGAGCACCACATTGCACCAGATCTGCTGACGGCGGCGGAGAGAATCCAGTTCGCCTGGATATTCACGCGCGCCCATTCCCGCGATCCTGCCGGTCCGCCGGAAAGACGGGCAAACTTGTATGGCCCGCACGATGCATCGCGTCTATTTCTTTCTCCCTGGCCAGGCGCCCATCGAAATGCGAGGCTTTCCGGAACGGCATCAACCCGATGTTCGGCTTCCCTGCTTTCGAGGTATCTCCTGACGAGATAACAGAGCGCAGCGCCGACCCGGCTGTCGTAAATCACATGTGCGGGTAAAGCGAAAGAATAGTATTTGGTCCAACCGGAGTTCATCTTGGACCATTGCGTCGATGGATCCGGGTTGCGGTTAAAAACAGAAAGATCTGGAGCATCGGACAACAACGCCTCGCGGCCATTGCGCAGCACCTGGATAAGCGATGGGCCCTGGTTCATTGCCCAGGACACGTTGCTTTCATTCGCGCGTGTCCCACGTCCGAACCCCCATTCCATGACCTTCCTGCAGGCAGCACGTGTCAGATCAAGCGCGAACTCGCTGTCTTCTTCGACGATCGCGGACTGTACGCAGGAACGTACCCCATCGGCCTCTTTTTTGTTTTCGTCGTAGAAGCGGTGGTTCCACCAGTAAAAGCGGAATAGCTGTTCAAGCGTCTCTGCCTCGACGACATACAGGGAACCGGCCGCTTCTCTCTCGATCTTTCCGGGACATTGCATCTCGTAGTGACGGGGCAACCTGTTTTTCGGAAACGCCGCAGAGAAATTGATCCGGGTGTGACCGGACAGGACTCTCGATAAATAGGCTATGAAACCGTCGACATGTTCGTCGTTCAGATACTCATTCCGGTGCTGCATACATGCGGTTAGTGAAAGTTGATGGAATATCGCGCGGTATCGCTGATTAGGTCACGAATCGACGTTGAGGTTGAACATTTTCTGTTGTCGATTCAGGCCAGATTGCTTCGAAATCGAGCCTCGCGCGAGCGTGAGCACGCGCTTTCGAAACTTGTCCTGCGGTCGGTGAACAATGGCCAAAGATCATCGCGCGGAAACCTTAGTATTGCAGACAGCGGGCGTTGGGAAGACCCTGATTGCCTCGTTGAACATCAGGATTGGAATGTAATGAGTTTACTTGACAGCATCGATTCGCCATCAAGACTGCGGGGTCTTGGAGAGAGCAAACTCCAGCGTGTTGCGGACGAGATTCGCGAGTTTCTGCTTGAAAGCGTATCGGCGACGGGCGGCCACTTCGCGTCGAGTCTCGGCGTGGTCGAACTGACTGTTGCACTTCACTATGCATTCGATACACCAAACGATCGTCTGGTGTGGGACGTCGGCCACCAGAGCTATCCGCACAAGATTTTGACCGGCCGCAAAGCGGGAATGGCAAGCGTGCGCAAAGTGGGCGGAATGGCAGGCTTTCCCACGCGCGAAGAATCCCCCTACGATGCGTTCGGCGTGGGACACGCGGGGACTTCGATATCGGCGGCTGTCGGCATGGCTTTGGCACTGCGCAATCGTGGCGCGCGCGCCGTGGCAATCATCGGGGATGGTGCGCTATCGGCTGGTATGGCGTACGAGGCGCTCAATCACGCAGGTTCCTGCAAGGAATTGCCGCTGACGATCATCCTGAACGACAACGGAATGTCGATTTCACCCGCCGTCGGAAGTCTGAACGATCATCTTCAGTCGCTGACCGGGAAATGGCGCGATGACGAATCTTCGCTATTCGAAGCGCTCGGTCTCGACTACGTCGGACCCATCGACGGACATGACATTCCGACACTGCTTGCCGTACTGCGAGACGCAAAGACTCGCACCCGTCCGCATGTCATCCATGTCGTGACCCAGAAGGGACGCGGTTATGAACGCGCGGAACTCGATCCCGTCACATACCACGGCCCAGGTCCTTTCGATCTGGTCGACGGATTGATTTCCTCCGCAGGCGGCAAGCGCACTTATAGCCAGGTATTCGGCCAGTGGCTTTGTGATTCGGCGGAGAAGGATGATCGAATCATCGGTATCACGCCCGCAATGCGCGAAGGCTCCTGTCTGGTCGAATTCGAGCAACGATATCCCGATCGCTACATCGACGTGGGTATCGCTGAACAGCACGCGGTGACAGTTGCCGCCGGCCTTGCGACAGAAGGGATGCGGCCAGTCGTCGCCATCTATTCGACATTCCTTCAGCGCGGCTACGACCAGCTGATTCACGATGTCGCGTTGCAAGAACTGCCCGTTTTGTTTGCCGTCGATCGCGCCGGTATAGCGGGAGGCGACGGCGCGACTCACCTTGGCGCGTTCGATATCGCGGCGCTGCGTTGCATTCCCAACATGGTCGTGATGACACCGTCCGATGAGAGAGAGTGCTATCTGATGCTGAACACGGCGCTCGCCTATCCGGGGCCGTGCGCCGTCCGTTATCCCCGTGCGAAGACAGGCTCCGACGTTATCGGACACACGAACGAGATTCTTCCCTTTGGAAAGGGGATCATCCGCCGCTCAGCGGGTGAACAGGGTGATCAACGCGTGGCGTTCCTTGCATTTGGGCCGCTGCTGTCGGTCGCAATGGAAGTGGCGCAGGAAATCGACGCGACGGTGGTGGACATGCGTTTCGCCAAGCCACTGGATGAGGACTTGTTGCTGACGGTCGCAAGATCGCACGACGTGATCGTGACGATCGAAGAAGGCACGGTGACGGGCGGCGCGGGTGCCGCATGTGCCGAACATATCGCGGCTGAAGGGCTGGCGGTGCCTGTATTGCGTGTTGGACTTCCAGATGAATTCATTCGGCACGGCGACCGCTCCAGACTGCTCGAACTGAATGGCCTGGACGCGGCAGGGGTACTCGAGACGGTGCGGGTATTCACTGGCCGCCACTTTGATCTCTTTGACGCCGTCTGAGGCATCGCACAGGATATGTCAGCAATGAGCACGACCGGAACGACGATTGACTTCGATGCAGCCATCCGGGCGTTGGCGCATCCATTCCGTCGAAAAGTACTGCAGTGGCTGGCCAATCCGGACGCGTACTTTACGGAAGCCGAGTATTGCGCGCTGCGAGCTGTGTCGGCGGGCATGCTGCACGCTCGAAGCGGCCTGTCGCAGTCGACGGTGTCAGGCCATCTGTCCCAGCTTGAGCGGGCCGGCTTGATCAAAACGCAAAAGGTTGGACAGTGGGTGTTCTTCTCGCGTAATGAAAACGCGATCCGTGAATTGGCCGAATGGCTTTGTGCCGATATTGCGCGGATCAGCGAGCAGGTCTAGATCAGCAAGTTTCGGCCACATGCAACATCTCGTTTCCTCAATACAAAAGTCATGACCAGAAACGGAACGAAGATGTCTCAGAACCACTGCGTCCGTGGCTTCGCCAAAGCACTGTAGACGATACAGTGAGCAGCCACTTTTGCTGACCCTCAAAAGCATGATTCCGGTTTCCCCCTGGTGCTTCTGAGCACTGCTTTTCGGGCAGCAAAAGTTGGCGTGGACCAGGAAAAAGCAACGATCGACTGCGAGCCGGATGTCAAAGGCGACAGCTGTCGACGCACACAAAGAAGGAATTAAAGATCATGAGACGTTATCTCGAAGTCCGGATGGGACTGTCCGTCGTGGCAATGACAGTTACTGCGCCTGTCTTTGCGCAAAGCAGCGTGACGCTCTACGGCATCATCGACACGGGCTTCGGTTATCAATCAAGTCAGACAACGTTGGGCTCGACCTCGGGTGGGCACTCCGCCGTCAAGATAATCAACGGCGTATGGGCCGGCAGCCGGTTCGGCCTGAAAGGCACGGAAGATCTGGGCGGCGGTACGAAAGCAGTGTTCCAGCTGGAGGAGGGCTTTAACAGTGCAACTGGGGCGCAGTCCGTCAACGGCTTGATGTTCAACCGGCAGGCGTTTGTCGGCGTGACCAACGAGCGGTACGGCGCGCTAACGGCAGGACGCCAATACGCGTCGTATTACCAGTTGCTCGCACCCTACAGCCCGGTAACATGGCTTTCGGGCTTCTACGGCGCACACCCGGGCGACCTCGATGGGCTGGACACGATCTATCGTACGAATAACACGATCGAGTACATGTCGCCCAGTTGGTATGGTCTCAAGGTTAGCGCTTCATATTCGTTGGCGGGCGTACCGGGCAGCGTGAATCAGGGTTCGACGTGGGCAGCGGGACTCCAGTACACGCGAGGCGCATTCGGTGTAGCGGCGGCGTTTTCGCGCATCAACAATTCGACACGCGGTGGCGGCGCGTTCGGTGCCGATTCGGCGACGTCGAATGCCGGGGCACAGACGGGTGTGTCGGCCGTCACCAATGGCTACCAGACAGCGCAGGCGCAACAGCGCTTCGCGGTGGGCGCAGGCTACACGATCAACAGTCAGTTCGACGTGACGGCGACGTATACGAACGTCCAATACATCCCGGGCGCGGGCTCGGCGTTCCGCGACCAGGCGACCTTCAATACTGGCGGGATGGTGCTGCACTGGAAGGCGGCGCCCGTGTGGGACTTCGCTGCCGGTTACAGTTACACACGCGCTACGGAAGCCAACGGCATCAAGAGCAGCGCTCAATATCAACAGGTCACACTGTCCGAGTACTACTCCCTATCCAGAAGAACGGGCGTATATGCGTTGCAGGCGTATCAGCGTGCAAATGGTCAGACGTTGGGATCGAATGGCCACAGCATCATCAATGCGACTGCGACGATCGGCGATGGCTTTCAGTCGACGCCTTCCTCGTCGCGTAGTCTGTTCGCGGCTGGCGTAGGGATCATTCACCGGTTTTGACATCGTTTAGATAGATGCGCGCCGGGGCTTCTGAACAACGAAGCCTTGGCACGTAAAAGGCTCCGCTCCGATCGCAGCCTTCGCGCCGCACGCTACCCGTCCAATACACGAAATTCTGGCCTTATAGAGACGATGACCAGAAACGGGCGGTGAATGTCCCAAGACCGTCATAGCTAAAGCGACGGTGCCTATCCACGCAACCTAAACTGTTCTTATCAGCGGTCAAGAGATTGCTGATCCTGGCAGGCACAGGAACCTGGTGGCAGGAGCCACGAGGTAATGCACAGTTGGACTCGGAACGGATGGCGCTAGATGCGCCCTCTTTTCGCAGTCGGATTTTGTCTTCGTGTACCTGTGAAAGCGTTGGCTCGGCCAAGGCAGCAACAGGTGCTGTCTGGCTCGGATTTGTGACAGATATCGGGTGTGAGCCCGACTGAGGACGGAATCACCATGATTACGCGGAATCGGAAAACCTCCTTCCTGTTTGGAGGCAATGCTCCTTACGTCGAAGAGCAATACGAAACTTATCTTGCGGACCCGACCACGGTGTCGGAGGATTGGCGCGGCTATTTCGACGCGTTGCAGGACGTGCCGGCTGTCGATGGATCGGATACAGGTGACGTCGCGCATGGACCCGTCGTGTCGCGTTTCGTCGAACTGGCGAAGCAGACGCGCACGGCAGGGCGCTCGGAGAACGACGTACTGAGTTTCGCCCGCAAGCAGGTCGCCGTACAGGCATTGATTTCAGCCTATCGTATGGTTGGAACTCGCAATGCCCATCTGGATCCGCTGCGCTGGACCGCTCCCGTGCCAGTGCCTGAACTGAATTCGAGCTACTACGATCTGTCCCACGCGGACATGAACACGAAGTTCAGCATGTCGGGTGCTCACTTTTCGGACCAGGTCGAAACGCTGGGCGACCTGATGCAGGCGCTAAAAGAAACCTATTGCGGAACGCTGGGCGCCGAGTTCATGTATCTGGCTGATCCGGAACAGCGCAACTGGTGGTCCATGCGGCTCGAGTCGTCGCGTTCGAAAGCCGCACTCGATAACGGCGACAAGCTGCACATCCTCGAACGTCTGACTGCTGCCGAAGGGCTGGAAAAATATCTGCATGCCCGCTATGTCGGCCAAAAGCGTTTCTCGCTCGAGGGCGGAGAGTCGCTCATCGTCCTGCTGGACGAACTGGTGGCATACGGTGCGACGAAGGGCGTCAAGAGTTCGATTCTCGGCATGGCGCATCGCGGACGCCTGAACGTTCTCGTCAATATTGTCGGAAAGCCGCCGGCTGCGCTGTTCGACGAGTTCGAGGGAAAGACCGCGCATCTGCTTCCGGCCGGCGACGTGAAGTATCACAAGGGCTTTACCGGCTTGCTCCCAACGGCAACCGGGCCTGCCGAAGTGACGCTCGCGTTCAATCCGTCGCACCTTGAAGTCGTCAACCCGGTTGTGCAAGGCATTGCTCGCGCGCGCGCTGAAGTATTGGGTCAGGGCGCAAGTGCGGTCCTGCCGGTGGAGATCCACGGCGACGCCGCGGTTTCAGGTCAGGGCATCGTCATGGAGACGATGAACCTGTCGAACACGCGGGGCTACGGAACGGGCGGCACGATACATGTGGTGGTGAACAACCAGGTCGGATTCACGACTTCCGACCCGAGAGACGTGCGGTCGTCGTTCTATTGCACCGACATTGCGAAGATGATCGAGGCACCCGTGCTGCACGTGAACGGCGACGACCCCGAGGCCGTGATTGCCGCAACGCGTCTTGCCATCGACTTTCGCGCGACGTTCAACAAGAGTGTCGTGATCGAACTGGTTTGTTTCCGCCGCCACGGCCACCAGGAACAGGACACGCCCAACATCACGCAGCCGATGATGTATCGTTCCATTGCGGGTCACCCTGGCGTCCGTACGCTCTATGCAAGGAAACTGGTGGACCAGCAGCTTCTGACGGCGGAAGACGTGGAGAAGTATGTCCATGACTACCGTGAGCGTCTCGACACGGCTCAATCGGTCGAAGAGAAGAAGCCGGCCGCTCAAGAGAACGAAGAAGAGAACTGGCCACAACTGCTCGATGGAAACGTCAGCCGTATCTATTACGCGCCGCCGTTACTGGACCTTGTTCAAAAGCTTGCACTGAAGATCACCAGCATTCCGGATCAGTATTCGCTGCATCCGCTTGTTGGAAGAGTGGTGTCTGCGCGCCGTGACATGGCGGAAGGCAAGCGTCCGCTCGACTGGGGTATGGCGGAGCATATGGCCTTCGCGTCACTCCTTTCCGCAGGTATCGACGTGCGCCTAAGCGGTCAGGACAGCGAACGCGGTACCTTCAGCCATCGACATGCGGTGTTGCACGATCAGAACCGGGCGAGTCGGGCAGAAGGCACTTATGTTCCGTTGGAGCATGTGTCGGATGACCAGGGGCGGTTTTCGGTCACCAACTCGGTGTTGTCCGAGGGTGCCGTTCTGGGCTTCGAGTATGGATACTCGGTGGTTCGACAAAATTCACTCGTGCTGTGGGAGGCGCAGTTCGGCGACTTCGCCAACGGGGCACAGGTCGTGATCGACAACTTCCTGTCGGCGGGCGCTGCCAAGTGGGGACAACGTAGTGGCGTGACGATGTTGCTGCCGCATGGGCAGGAAGGCGAAGGTCCGGAGCACGCGTCTGCGCGCCTCGAGCGCTATCTGCAACTTTGTGCGCAGGACAATATGCGCGTCTGTCAGCCCACGACGCCGGCCCAGATTTTCCACCTGCTGCGGATGCAGGCGGTGCTGCACGATCGCGTTCCCCTCATTGTGATGACGCCGAAGTCGCTTCTGCGCCACCCGGAGGCTGTCAGCAGTCTCGATGATCTCGCCAAAGGACGATTCAACGAGATCCTCGCCGAATCGCCGACGAAGGAAGCGGCGTCCAAGGTCGACCGGGTCATCCTGTGTTCGGGCAAGGTCTATTACGAACTTCTCGAGCGTCGGCGTAAATCCGGAAAGGACAACATCGCTTTGATTCGCGTTGAGCAGTTGTATCCGTTCCCCGCGAAGCAGATCAGTTCGGAACTGGAGCGCTATCCGAATCTGAAGAGCGTGGTGTGGTGTCAGGAAGAGTCAAAGAATCAGGGTTCGTGGAATTTCGTCATGGAGCAACTGCTGGAGATTGTGAAGGCACCTGCAACACTGCGTTATATCGGACCTGAGGCGACCGCATCGACCGCGCCGGGATACAAGTCGATGCACCTCGCGCGTCAGGAGAAGTTCCTGCACGCAGCGATTGACGAATAAGACGGCGGAAAAGGCGAGTCGGACACGGTCACACCGATTCGCCTTGCCCGAGAAGTGCACACGGCACTGCAGGTCAATTGTCGAAATTTAAAAGGCGACACGCAAGCATACGATGGACAAGGTCTCTGCAATCAAGGCGTACGTGAAGGTGATCGAATCGAATAGCTTCACGGGTGCCGCCGAAGTACTGCATACGTCGACTGTCTATGTAACGCGTATGGTTCAGGCTCTGGAGTCGGATTTGGGCGTGAAGCTTCTGAACCGGACAACGCGGCGAAGCAAGCCGACTGATGCGGGCATTCGCTATTACGAACGTTGCGTGGCGCTTCTGCGAGACCTGGAGGAAATGGACGCCGACGCGCAGGCATCGAAGGGAAGCAATAGCGGAAAGGTCCGCGTGAGCATGCCCTCACTGGTCGCGAAGTCCGTCGTGATTCCGCAGCTGCCGGACTTCTTCGCCAATAATCCCGACATTCAACTCGACATCAGCATTGCCGATCAACACCCCGATCTGATTGAGGATGGGCTTGACTGCGCGGTGCGCGTGGGACCGGTGAGCGAACTGGGACTGATCGCCAAGACAGTGGGTATCTACAAGACGCTGACCTACGCGTCGCCCGACTATATTCGGGCGTATGGCGAGCCCGTTACATTGAGTGACCTCAGCGACCACATCGGTGTCAGCTACGCGATGAAGTCAGGCCGTATCAGAGGTTGGGAGTTCATCGACGGGGACGAGGTCCGTACCATTCCACTGAAGAGCGCGATCCTCGTGAACGACGCCGATACCTACGTGGCGTGCGGGCTGGCGGGCCTCGGGCTGATACAGGGCGGCACCTTCATACTCGATGCCCACGTACGAGCTGGCAGGCTGAATATGGTGTTGCGAGACTATCCTTCGAATCCCCGGCCGGTTTCCGTTGTGTATATGCCTAACCGGACGAGGCCGAGGCGGGTCGACATTTTTATCGAATGGTTAATGGAGTTGTATTCGACGCAGTTGGCCAAGTGAGCGGAAAGGCGTCGGCGGGCGTTGCTCGATACGCACTCGTTCTTTGCTAAGAGTCGATCCGCACAATAGTTTCTGTCAGCAACAGAATTCAAACGACGCGACAGGAGCGAATCGTGAATCGCAAGCACATTGCATCAATCGCAGTAGCGGCAACGGCACTGGCATTGTCGATCGGCACGGCAGAAGCCGCGCAGGGCTGCGGGCCGGGAGGTTGGCGTAACGTCTGGGGCCAATGCCGCTATTCGGCGCCCGTTATCGTGCAATCGCCTGTGGTCTATGCGGCACCGGCTGCACCCGTTTCGAATTATGCATGCCCGCCGGGATACTGGCTGGGGCCGTGGGGGCACTGCCGCGATACGCCGTATCACGGTCGGCTGCCTAATGGGATGTATCAGTGAGAGATGCCCTTGAGCCGCCGACGTCGTCATTCCGCGAAAGCGAATACCGGCAACGTCTGGCCGGTTTGCGGACGGCGATCAGGGGTCATACGTCTGCACCGGCGTTCGGGCTTGTTTCGGAACTTTTTATTGACGTTCGTCACGCGCGGCAACACGTCGTCGCGTCGGCGTTGCAATACTGGATCGCGAAATGCCCGGTAGATCACAAATGCCACCCACAGCGCCAGCACGGCAAAGCTCCACCATCGCAGAAACACTCCCCATCCCCAAATGAGCGTCCCAAACGCCGAAAGCGTTAGCCCGCGCCTGCCAGCCAGGACATCGGTCAGAACTTTGCCAGCCTTGGATCCGGTGCCTTCCTTTGTGCGAGCTACAACCAGATTAGTCACGGTGTACGCAAAATAGTGGCGTGATGCCAGTAGCAGGCCAGTGATTGTTACTATCGATCCGGAACGTTCGAACAGACTCCAATGTGCTGAGGTTTGCGCAAGATAGGCGCATATGACCGACGGAAAAACCGCTAGCACAATCAGTGCGATGCTGCGGACAATGTAGCCCCACGGCGTCTGTAAGGTTCCATTGTTTGGGGCGTTACTCCCAGCACGGTGGATAAGCTCTTTACTCAAAATGGACCCCTTCGAGTCGGTTCGCGCGTGTCAATTCCCATCGCGTCATGACATGCACACTGGATGCGGCGAAACGGCGTAATGTGCCAGTCATCAGCATTTATCTGATATGTCAGGTAAGTGGGTAAGTAGCATGCCACTTCTACAGCTGCGCTGTTTGCCGGTAGGCCCGCTCAAGGGCACAAGTCGATCTCCGGTTTGTAGCGGGTCTGCGCATTCTCTCAGCGCGAGCGAAGGGGGTCCAGACCGCTTCGGTTACAACACCTGTGACGCCGAAGAACATTTCGTGAAGCTAACAACGTGGCCACTTTTTTGGGCAACTTGCGTCATTGCCCGTGGCCGGTGAGATGGGCTCGCGCGACTATCCGCGACTATCCGTCTGGCAGCATTGAAGGACGATGCTTGATGGCGGACTGTATGCGTCAGCCGCCATCACCGTAAGCCATCAGTCAGACACACCCGCCGTGCATACGGCAGCTTTGCGGCGCCATAGCTTGATGAGTGCAACCAGCCCTGCCAACAGATAGTGTGCGCAACTCCGTAAAGGGGGTAGGCACACTATCTGTACAAAGAACCGTCGGAGCTGGCACGGGACTTACTGTCCTGTGGCAACCTGTTCGCGTGTGGTGCGCCCGTTCGAGACCCACGCGACCGACAGTCCAGCTCCGAGCAGTGTCAGGCAGATTACGGGCACTAGCATCGGCGCACTGGCGTTACCCGCGAGCTTCCCGACGTAAGGCATCAGATTCTGCGCAAAGAAGCCGCCGAGATTGCCGATCGAATTGATCGCCGCAATGCTTGCGGCGGCGCGCGCGCCGGTAAAGAAGCGCGGCGGAAGCGACCAGAAACACGGGTAAAGCAGCGGGATACATGCGCCTCCAAGAACGAGGGCTGCGAAGCGCAGCGGCAAACCAGGCAGGACGAGACTCAGCGCGAAGCCGATCACGCCGACACCGGCCACCATCGCCATCGCCTTGAGCACCACGTCTTCGCGCTTGAGTCTGGCCGGCAACCAGAGCAGAAGCAGCGCGGCAAGCAACCACGGAATCATGTTCAGCAAGCCATTGAGCGAGTGCGAGACACCGCCGCTCTTGAGCAGCGTCGGCATCCAGTAGGTCACGCCATAGAGCGAGGTCGACATCAGCATGTAGCCGCAAGCGAACATCAGCACGCGTTTGTCGATGAGAGCACGCCATGGGTGCTCGGATACAGCCTCGGTCGGTGCTTCACGCCTGATTGCGGTGACGATGAGGTTTTTCTCTTCGCTCGACAGAAACCCCGCGCGCTCGACGGATTCCGGCAGGTAACGCAAGGCAATCAAGGCGACGACGATGGCGGGTGCGCCCGTTGCGACGAATACCCACTGCCAGCCCGCAAGGCCAAGACTGCCGTCGAACGACAGAAGCAGGCCGCCTGCGAGTGAGCCGAGCATGTTTGCCAGCGCGCTGCCAAGCGTGAAGAAGCCGAGCATGCGCGTGCGATGGCTCTGCGGGAACCACAGCGTCAGGTAAAAGATGACGCCAGGATAAAAGCCAGCCTCCGCCACGCCCAACGCAAAGCGAAAAACATAGAACAAGCCCATCGAATGCGTGAAGGCCATCGCGACCGTGACAGCGCCCCACGTCGCCATGATGCGTGCGAGCCACAAACGCGCGCCGAAGCGATGAAGCGCGAGCGTGCTCGGCACTTCGAACAGAAGATAGCCGATGAAGAAAAGTGACGCCCCCAATCCGTATGAGGCTTCGGACATTCCCAGGGCGCCGAGCATCTGCAACTTGGCGAAGCCCACGTTTTGCCTGTCGATGAAGGCGATCAGGAACATGACAATCAACAGCGGCATCAACCGCCACGCGATTTTCTTTACGACGATCTGCTCGTCTGTCAGGGTTTGGGCCACAACCAGTCTCCAGTTAAAAATTCATATATATGTTTAGTTGAATTTTGTATGTCAACAATGGGTATAAACCCGTCATGTCAAGAGGTTGCCGTGATTTCAGGGTAATTCCCGATCGGTCAAAACGATAAACTCATGCAAACATATATATGAATTTGACGGAGGAAAGCATGCACGCCGATGATCGACTGCCCCGCTACCAGCGCTTGCGCGACGAAATGGTTGCACTGGTCGCTGCCCGCCACTGGCGGCCCGGTGAAGCCATTCCGACCGAGCAGGCGCTCGCGAAAAGCTACGACGTCGCTGTCGGCACCGTCCGTAAAGCCGTCGATCTGCTGGTCGCAGAAGGCCTGCTGGAGCGGTTCCAGGGGCGCGGAACGTTTGTGCGCCGCGCGAGCTTCGACAGTTCTCTCTTCAGGTTCTTCAGATTCCAGACCCGGCAGGGCGAGCGGCGCATTCCCGAGAGCCGCATCCTGCGCCGCGAGGTCGTGGAGGCGCCGTCGGCAGTCGCCGCGACCTTGCAGATTCCGAATGGGGCCAAGGTCATTCAGATGTCGCGTCTTCGGTTGATCGATGGCGTGCCGATGCTCGCGGAAGAAATCTGGCTCCCGTTCGACCGCTTCGCCGCGTTTGCACAACTCGAACTGACGGAGATCGGCGATCTGCTCTATCCCGTGTATGAGGCGCAGTGCAATCAGGTCATCGCGTCGGCAACCGAAACGCTGACTGTCGAGGCGATCGGTCCGCTTCACGCGCGGCTCCTGCGCATCGAGCCGGGTACGCCCGCCGTCGTGATCGAACGGCTCGCTTATGGATATGACAGGCAACCGCTGGAATGGCGGCGCTCGCGCGGGCCCGCAAGCGAATTCATTTACCAGGCCGAGATCCGCTAGACATCGAAAGACCTGGCAATCCAGAACGATTCGATCCCCACGATGGGATACACGACGCAGGAGACGGCAATGTTCAAGTGGTTCAAGGAGGTGTCCGGCAACGAGCGTCGGACATTCTGGGCGTGCTTCGGCGGATGGGCACTCGACTCGCTCGATGTGCAGATGTTCAGTCTCGTGATTCCAGCCATCATCGCGGAATGGTCGATCAGCCGGACGCAAGCCGGGATGGTCAGCGGTGTGACTCTGGTGGCTTCCGCGCTGGGCGGCTGGGTGGCTGGCATGCTCTCGGACCGGCTGGGCCGCGTGAAGACGCTGCAATGGACCGTCGCGTTCTTCTCCGTATTCACTTTTCTTTGCGCGTTCGCGCAGAACTATCCGCAGTTCCTGATTCTGAAGACGCTTCAGGGCTTTGGCTTCGGCGGAGAGTGGGCGGCGGGCGCGGTCCTGATGGCGGAAACGATTCGTGCGGAACATCGCGGCAAGGCGATGGGCAGCGTGCAGAGCGCATGGGCCGTGGGCT
Organism: Paraburkholderia sp. SIMBA_054; assembly: GCF_046534875.1. Classification (NCBI taxonomy): domain Bacteria; kingdom Pseudomonadati; phylum Pseudomonadota; class Betaproteobacteria; order Burkholderiales; family Burkholderiaceae; genus Paraburkholderia; species Paraburkholderia sp. SIMBA_054. Next base: position 144,633 of record NZ_JAWRXV010000014.1, read on the forward strand.
GGGGCGCCGCCGTGCTGCTCTACGCGTTGATGTTCTCGTGGCTGCCCGGCGCAACGGCATGGCGCGTGATGTTCGGGATCGGCCTCTTCCCCGCGTTGCTGATTCTCTATGTTCGACGCGGCGTGCGGGAGCCCGTGCTGCCCGCGCGGGCGGCGCGCGACGTTCAGGCACGCGACGATGGTTCGACGTTCGGTGTGTTCTTTGGCATCTTCTCGCCGCAAATGCTGCGCATGACGCTAATCGGCGCATTGCTCGGGGTCGGCGCGCATGGTGGGTACTATGCATTGATGACGTGGCTCCCCACTTTTCTGAAAACGGAGCGCCACTTGTCGGTGTTGGGCACGGGCGCTTACCTTGCTGTCGTCATCGTCGCGTTCTTTTGCGGATGCATCGTAAGCGCGCATTTGCTCGACCGGATCGGCCGACGCAGAACCATCCTCACCTTCGCGATCTGCTGCGTGCTGACGGTTGTTGCGTATCTGTTTCTGCCGCTCAGCAATCTCGCCATGCTGTTCTTCGGCTTTCCGCTGGGGTTCTTCGCAGCGGGTATCCCGGCGAGCATGGGTGCGCTTTTCAACGAGCTTTATCCCCGTGGCATGCGGGGTACGGGTGTCGGCTTTTGCTATAACTTCGGCCGCGTGGTGTCGGCGGGCTTTCCTGTGCTCGTGGGCCACATGTCCGCCAATATGTCGCTTGGAACGGCGATCGGCATTGACGCCGGAACGGCTTACTCGATCGTGGTCCTGTCCGTGTTGATGCTGCCCGAGACGCGCGGCCGCGCACTCGGCGAAGCGGCATTCGAGGCCGGACCTACGGGAACGCTGACGCAGGCGCAACGGCACTGATGCACGGCTGTTCTGACGACAGCCGGGCAAGTTTTGTCGGAGAGTAATGTCAATGATCGAAACAACGGGTTCGGACGCGCTTGAGCAACAGGCAGCGCAGCGTCTTTCCCACCTTGCCTTGATCGATGCACACGCGCATGTATTCGAGCGCGGCCTGCCGCTTGCCCGGCAGCGCCGATATGCGCCCGACTACGATGCGCCGCTCGATGTCTATCTCGAACAACTCGATGCGCACAATGTGTCGCGTGGCGTGCTGGTGCAGCCCAGCTTTCTCGGCACGGATTGCGACTATCTGCTGGCCGCTTTGCGACGCGCGCCTGACCGGCTTCGCGGCGTCGCGGTCATCGAACCGGACTGCGGACTCGAAGCGCTAACGACGATGGCGCGGGCGGGCATCGTCGGCATTCGATTGAACCTCATCGGGCTTCCCGATCTCCCCATCGAAACGAGTCTGACACCGGAAACGCTCGCGCATATTCGTCAGTTGGGATGGCATGTCGAAGTCCATGCCGAAGCGGCGCGTCTGGAGCACATCGTCCTGCCGCTGCTGGATAAAGGCCTGAATGTGGTCGTCGATCATTTCGGCAGGCCGGACCCTGCACTCGGCGTCGATGACGAGGGCTTTCGTCGACTCCTCGATCTGGCGAGCACAGGCCAGGTGTGGGTCAAGATATCGGCGGCCTATCGAAACTGGAGCTTCGCGGAGGGTGGACGCTCAACACCTCGCTTTGCACATGACGCTGTTCGGCTTCTGACTGAGGCATTCGGAGTGAATCGCCTGATGTGGGGGAGTGATTGGCCGCATACGCAATTTGAGGCATCTCAGGATTTTGGCCGCACGCTCGACGCCCTGCTGAACCTTCTGCCCAATGAAGCCGAGCGAAGGGCCGTCTCGTGCGGTACGTCGGTGAAGTTCTACCGGTTTGATGAACCGACGGTATAGTCGCGGGCTCGATCAGTGGGCGAGTAGTCCATGGCACTCCGTGTAGAGAGAGTAGAGGCGAAGGCCACCTTCAGCTCCGCCAACGAAAGCCTTCATTCCACAGCAGTACAAGCTGCATTCACTCTCGCAGGCCGCGCAATAATCGCGACCGTCAGCAACACCGCCGCCAGCTCACAAACTGCCGCCACCCACCCGAGGCTTCCCACACTGGCATGAGCCAACGTGAGCGCACCGAGCGCGGCTCCTATCGAGAACCCGATGTACATGAACGAAGCGTTGAGCGACAACACAATCGATGCGACCTTCACACCGGCGATATCGATCAGTCTTGCCTGCTGCGCCGGATAAAACGCCCAGTGCGCGACGCCCCACAGCGCGATAGCAGCGATCACCGGCACGAGCGCGGCGCCCGGCGACAGAAAGCGCGCGCTGATCGACAGTATGGCGAAGGCGAGGCCTGATAGCGCGATCGTGGGAACGATCACGGCCAGAGGTCCAAACCGGTCGTTTGCTGTGCCACCCGACACGACGCCAATCGCAGCGGCGAGCCCCCACATGAACATCACCATGCCGACCTGCGCGCCGGCCAATCCTGTGATTTCAGCGAGAAACGGCGAGAGATAGGTATAAACCGTGTACGCGCCAGTGGCCCAGAGCGTGGTCGTGAGCAGCGTCGCGAGCACGACAGGTTTGCGCGCGATCGCGATGCGTTCGCGCAGCGTCGCAACCGGAATGCCGGCGCCGATATCGCGCGGCAGGCCGATGAACAACCCAGCCACCGCGAGTGCCGCCAGTCCCGCGACACCTGCAAAAGTCATGCGCCAGCCGAGCGCATGGCCGATGACGGCGCCAAGGGGAACGCCGAGCGCGATCGCAATCGTAATGCCGCCGTTCACCACCGCGATTGCGCGGCCGCGCCTTTCGGGCGGCACGATGACGCTCGCCAGCGCGTTCGCGCCCGGCACATAGAGACCGGCGGACAGCGCCAGCAATACCCGGGCGCCCATCAAGGCCCAGAAGGACGGTGCTGCAAAGGCGAGCAGGTTGGAAAGCGCGAAGGCGATCATGCTCGCGAGCAGCAACGTCCGCCGGTTCATGCTGCCGCTCAATGCCGTCAGGACAGGGGAACTGAGGCCGTAGGCGAGCGCGAATACTGTCACCAGCTGTCCTGCCGTTTCGATCGTCACTGACAGATCGGTCGCGAGTCCAGGAAGAAGCGGAGAAATCATGAAGCCTTCCGTTCCGATCGCGAAAGCGCCGAGCGCCAGCCAGTAAACGGGCGCGGGAAGGGACGAAGTTGTGTAGGTGGGTGTCATGTGAGGCCTGGAATCGAGAGTCAAGCGTTGCTTGATTCTGGATCGGCCGACACCGGACATCAATGGACTGGCGTTCCGGACATATCGGACATGGATGTCCGTAATCCCGCCGGTAATTACACTTACCGACGAAAGGCACCCGCTCCCGGTTCGTCACGCCGCATAGACAGAAGCCAGCGCCGAAGTCAGTATGCTTCCAACAGGCGGAGTCTTGACATCGACGTCGACCGCAAACTGCTCGTGCGCGAGATCGATCATCGCGGTCAGTGCCGGCGTGACGATCGTGTCCTTGTTGCGGATGAACACCGTCTTCACATGCGCGAACTGCGACGGAAGCGCATGACAATGCACGGCATGCCGCGCGCCATGACTCTCCACCACCGATCGCGGCAACAACGTAATCCCCATTCCCGCCGCGACGCACGACATGATTCCATCCAGCGTGCCTAGCTCCATCACCTGACCCGGGATGATGCCGGCGTGATAGAACCAGTTTTCGAGTGTCGAACGATAGAAACAGCCTGTCCTGAACGCGAGCACCGTTTGCCCGGACATCTGCTTCGCGAGCGCAGCAAGCGACTCGAACTCGATACCGCTCACGAGCACCAGCTCTTCTTCAAAGACTTCTTCCTGATGCAGCGACGAACTCTGATGAAAGCCGCCGACGAACGCGCCATCCAGCCGATGACATTCGACCGCCTTGATCAACTCGTTCGTCGTGCCCGTCATCAGCGACAGTTGAACTTGCGGAAACTGCACGTGATACTTCGCCAGCACTTTCGGCAAACGGATAGCGGCCGTCGTTTCCATCGACCCGAGGCGTAGCAGCCCACGCGGCGACGCGTTGTCCAGCAGCGCATTACGGCTTTCGTCCGTCAACTGAAGGATGCGTTGCGCGTAGCCCAGAAAAATCTGCCCCGCCGATGTGAGCACCACGCCGTTCTTCTGCCGGATGAACAACTGCTGGTTCAGTTCCGCTTCGAGCTCCTTGATACGCATCGTCACGTTCGACTGAACGTTGTGGATTTTTTCAGCCGCTGCCGTGAAGCTGCCGCAATCGGCCACCGCGCAAAACATTCTCAGATGCCTCAGTTCCATCGTGCGCCTCGCCGGATCACCTCGGATGATGAAGATTCAGGCTAGCACATCAAGCCTGATGATTGACTTGCGCACGCGGACACAAACGCGCGCATCGTTGACGCGCTGGAAAAGCCACGGATCTCGGATCGACAGGTTTACGCTGCGCCGCGGAATTTCGTGCGCCGCAAGCGCGTCGAGCACGGGTGAGCGAAACGCTGCACAATTCCTTGGCGGAGCGAGAATGCAATCGGCCTGATTCTTCACTGCCGCGTGTCATGCGAACCTGGCCGAGGCAGAAGCGCGCAGGAAACATCATGGTCTGGCTGGCCGACGCAGTGCTCGTGTTGCATGCGCTGATCGTCCTGTTTATCGTCGGCGGATTGATTGCGATCTGGGCGGGCGCAGCGTTGGAGCACGTCTGGGTGCGCAATCGCGCTTTCCGCGTGCTGCATCTCGTGGCCATTGGCGTCGTTGCGATTCTCGCAGCGCTCGACGTGCCGTGCCCGCTCACCGTGCTCGAAGACCGGCTGCGCACGGGCGGCACAGTCGAGCAAGGTTTCGTCCAGCGGTGGGTGAGCCACTGGCTCTACTACGATTTCCCCGCCTGGATGTTCGCGGTTGCGTATGTGGGGTTCCTGTTGATCGTGGCGATCACATGGCGATGCATTCCACCGCGCCGTTGAGAGCGGGCGCGCCGCACGCGGTCATTCCCGCTGCGCTTCACCCGCCATCTGCGGGCGCACCTGAATCATCACCGACACGCACCCGAGCGCGAGTCCAACCGTGCACACGCCGGGCCATTGCCATACGCTCCACGCCCAGATGCCCAACGACGACCCGAGCGCGCCGCCCGCAAAGCGGATCGTCATGTAGAGCGTGTTGATGCGGCTCATCGCGTCGCTCTTGATGCTCATATTGCGCGCCATGTTCGCGACATGCCCGCTCTGCAATCCCAGATCGAGAACGATCACACCGGCGACGAGGCCCGCAATCGTGTTGCCCGTCGCCGCCAGAATCGCAAAGGCCACGACGAAGATGGCGCCGCTTGCCAGCACGACGTGACGCGGGTTGCGCGTGTCGATCAGCTTGCCCGCCCCCGTCGATGCCGATGCGCCGACCACGCCGACCAGGCCGAACAGGCCCGCGACCTCGCTGCCGTAGTGCGCGTCCATCGCGTGCAGATGAAACGCCAGCGTGGCCCAGAACGCGCTGAACGCGGCGAATTGAAGCGCGGCGATCGCCGAGGTCTGGCGAATCAGCGCCTCTTCGCGAATCAGCGTCCACAGCGAACCCATCAGCCGCCGATACGTGCCCGTGTACGTGGGCTGCGCGCTCGGCAGCGTTCGCGACAGCACGGCGGCCGTGACGAGCATCGCCGCCGCGGCGACCCAATAGACGACGCGCCAGCCGAAATGCTGCGCAATCGATCCGGATATCGTACGCGACACGAGGATGCCGCACAGCAAGCCGAACATCACGATGCCGACTGCCTGGCCGCGTTGCTGTGGCCCGGCGAGTTGTGCCGCGAACGGCGTGAGCAACTGCGGCGCGACACTGACGAGTCCCGTCAGGAAACTGGCCGCGACGAGCCAGTTCAACGTCGGCGACAGCGCGATCGCGGCGAGCGCCACGCTGGCGATGCACAACAGCGTGCGCAGCATCGAACGGCGTTCGAGCTTGTCGCCCAGCGGCACAAACAGCAGCAGTCCGAGCGCATAGCCCGTTTGCGCGGCGACGGATACGGTTCCCGCCTGCCTGTCGCTGGTGTGAAACGCCAGCGCGAACTCGGCCAGCAAAGGCTGGTTGTAGTAGTTGTTCGCGACCACGACACCCGCCGCGCCCGCCATGAGCCAGAAGATCGAACGTTTCATCTGTGTGTGTTCCCGTGGCTTCGCCGCCAGTCGATCAGGCGGCATTATCGTCCCGTTCACAACGAATGTAGACTATTCCGTAAATTTCCGGTATCTATCCAAAACGGCAAGCAGCCTTGCCAAATTCGGAAGAGTCGAATCATGGACCGCTTTGAAGCAATGAGCGTCTACGTGCGGGTCGTGGACGCGGGAAGCCTGTCGGCCGCCGCGCGCGCGATTCCAATGTCGTTGACCTCGGTCAGCAGGCACATTTCGGCGCTCGAAGCGCAGTTCGGCGCGCAATTGCTTCGGCGCACCACGCGCAACCTCGCGATGACGGACGAAGGGCGCATTCTCTACGACCGCGCGAAGGCGATTCTCGGCGAAGTGGACGAGCTTGGCAGCGCCTTGTCGGCGGGACGCGGGAAGTTGTCCGGACGGCTGCGGATCGCCGCGCCGAATCTGCTTGGCCGGCTCGTCGTCGCGCCGCTATTGCCGCGCTTTCTCGCGATGCATCCCGAGGTGGCCGTCGATCTGATGCTCGTCGACCGCGCCGTCAATCTGGTGGAGGAGGGGCTGCATGTCGCCGTGCGCGTTGGCCGGCTGCCGGATTCGAGTCTCGTTGCGCGCAAGCTCGATGACATCCAGATGGTGGTGTGCGCGGCGCCTTCGTATCTCGCGCAGCGCGGCACGCCCCGCAAGCTCGACGATTTGCGCAAGCACGATTGCCTCGTTTTCTCGGATGCGCCGGGACCGGTCGAGTGGCGCTTCCAGTCGGGCGCGACGCGCACGCGCCTCGGCGTGACGGGCCGTCTGTGGATGAATAGCCTCGATGCGCTGGTGTCGGCGGCGATCGAGGGTGCGGGCATCGTGCGCGCGCCCGCGTGGCAGGTGGCGGCGCATATCGAGCGAGGCCGCTTGCAGCCCGTGCTCGACAAGTTTGCGCCGCCTGCTACGCCCGTGCATGTGGTGTTCGAGCGCGCGAAGCTGTCGTCGCCGAAGATCAGGACATTCGTCGACTATCTCGTCGATCAATGGGGCCGCGCGTGAATTGAGCCGGCGTGTGCCGGCTGTGTTCAGACGGTGATGGCGAGTTCCGCGCGCACAGTGCGCAGCGTCTCGTGCGCGTGCGCGAGCTGCGCGACGAGTGCCGCCGATGCCGCCGTGATCGGCATGCGTACCTCATCCGAGATACGGCCTTCGATCGAAAGCATGGCCTTGATGGCCGACGGATTGGGCGCGGAAAACAGCAGCTTGAGCACGGGCTTGAGCCGCTCGAAGATCCGGCGTGCTGTCTCAGCGTCGCCTGCTTGCATGAGCGACTGAATCTCGATCAGCAGATCCGCGCAGACGTGCGCGCTGGCGAGAATGCCGCCGTGCCCGCCCGATGCGAGGCAATCGACGAAAGCGTCGTCGGTGCCGCACAGCACATTGATGGGCAGCTTGCCCAGCACGTCGAACCGCTGCGCCACACATGCCTTGATCGCGACGATGTTCTCGTGTTCCGCCAGCCGCGCGACGGTGGCGGCTTCGATCGATACGCCCGTTCGATGCGGCACGTCATAGAGCACGATGGGCCGTTCGGTTTCGCGCGCGATCTGTTCGAAATGCCACACGATGCCCGCCTGATCGGGACAGACATAGGCTGGCGGCGAGACGAGAAAGCCCGCCACGTCCCATCGCTCGAAGCGCCTGATTTCGCGCACGAACTCGCGCGTGTCGAAGCCGCCGATGCCGACGAGCACCGGCAAGCGGCCATCGACGACGTCGCTGATCGCCTGCAAGACGGTCACACGCTCGATGTCGGAGAGCAGCGCGGCCTCGCCTGTCGTGCCGAGCGCGACGATGCCCGCGATGCCGGTGCGCGCGTAATGATCGGTCAGCGTTTGCAGCGCTTCGATATCGACTTCACCCGAACGAAACGGCGTGACGAGCGGAATCCAGATTCCCGAGTACATGTGTTCGCTCCTTCACCTGACGATGCGCGTGATGGTGCCGATGGTCGCTTCGGACATCGTCGCGATCAGCGTGTGAAGCGTGAAATCCAGGTCTTCGGGAGCGATGTTGAAGTGCACGCGCACCTTGTCGTGCAACATATGCGTGTGCGAAATGTAGACGCCGAGCGGCGAGTGGAGGAGCGTCGCGAGATGGTTGCGAAACGCGTCCGGCGAGGTGCCGGTGAGAAAGATTTCGAGTTGAACGCGCTGAGCGTGCAGGGGAATGACGTTGGAGCGGAGTTGCGCCGACGGAATATCCGGGACGAAGTCTTGCGGCGCGCGAAGTTGTGCGGAGCCCATGTTCTGGTTGCCACGATTGGCAGTTGTCGAGATGGACCTAGCGTACTGCGAAGCGCGTAAACGTCGTGTAAAAAGCGCGCGTGTTTGCGCAAACGCGAGGCATCGACATAGCGCGTTTATTGCGTGGACCGTTGTATTTACACCGATTTTAGAAGGGGCCCGATACGATCTTCGGGTTTGGCGTCGCAGCGCCGCTGCGTGACGTCATGTCCTGGAGTGAGCCATGTTCGAAATTGGAAAAGAATATTCTCGTGAAGACATTCATCGGGTGACGGGTGGCAGCAAGCACGCGTTTTTGCCCGTCAAGGGCGGCAAGGTTGTTGCCGCGCGATTGCGGCCCGATCTTAATCCGCATGCGCCTGAGGTGATTCTTTGCGACGGGAGCGCCTCTTCGCGCGCGGCGGGGCGCACCCTGGCGCGGCAGACTGAGCCCGTTCCTGTTTTTGTGCGGACGGCGTCGGATCGGTTTCGGTATGTGGGTGAGTATGTTGTTGCGGAGTCGATGACGGCGCCGTCAGATTATGCCGAGTACGTTAAGAATAGTAGTTTTACGCTTGGGCAGATTTCGCGGGTTATCAGGTTGAAGCGGCGGTGAGTTTTTTGCCGTCCGGCGGTTTGGTTGTTCTAGCCTTTGCGCTGGCATCCGCGTGTTGCCTTCGTGGCGCGGGCGGTTTGGTTTGCTCGTGTTGGCGCTGGCATCCGCGATGTGGTGTTTGCCGTTCAAGCGTCGCCCCTGTGCGGGGCGGCACCTACTTTTCTTTGCCGCCGCAAAGAAAAGTAGGCAAAAGAAAGCGGCTCACACCGCCAGTTCTTGTATTTGCCTGAGGGCCCCCAACCGGTCCCACGCTTCACACGGCAATCACGTGACTCATGTTCGTTGCCAACGCTCTGAACTGACGCCTCACCCGCTTCACGCGTCCGCGTCGCAAGATGCCGTGCCAGATATTCCACGGCCGCCCAGGTGGCAAACTGTGTGTAGGTCGTAGCGCCACACACGCCTCACTCCGAACCGATAGCGCACGCGTTCCACCCTGTAAGAGCGCCAAGCTATACGCCGCGACAACCTACACACAGTTTGCCACCTTGGCGGCGCAAACCATTCGCTGCCGCTAGCCCGTGCACGGGTATTCGAAGCGGGTGAGGCGCTTATTTATAGCGTTGGCAACGCACGCGAACAAGAACGTTGCCGTGCGAAGCATAAGACCAGTTGGGGGCCCTCAGGCAAATACAAGAGTTGGCGGTGTTAGCCGCTTTCTTTTGCCTACTTTTCTTTGCGGCGGCAAAGAAAAGTAGGTGCCGCCCCGCACAGGGGCGACGCGTGCTTGGGTAAGTCATAACGCGGATGCCGGCGCAAAGGCCAAAACACCGAACGGCGACGCATGAAGCACGAAGGCATAACGCGGATGCCAGCGCAGAGGCAAAAAGACCAAACCGCTCGCGCAGCAAAACACCCAACGCCAACGCGTGCGCAACAAAACACCACAACCCAACAAAAACCCGCCGGAGGCAACCATTCGGCACGGCGTATGCTCAGACATCTTCAGTCCGCTGGTCCGCATATCCAGCGAGCGCATCCCGCACACCGCTCTGCGCCGCGCTGAACAGACGAATTTGCCAACGCGTGGCCATTTATGTCGCGCCGGGTAGATCGTGGCGTACGCTCAATACGGGATCAGTCAGCCAGTCAGCGAGCCACCCCTTCCATTCTGTCCACCGGCGCGCGTCGAGTTCGAATTCTCCCGCCAATGCGCCCGTCCCTTCCCCGCTGACGTCCGCGTAGACCAGCCTCTCGCCGTTCCAGTAGGCGATTGCCGTGTCCGTCAACTCCGCGACGGTATCCGGCCCTGCGTCGCGAAGTAGTGCCGTCAACTGCTGTTCGAAGTCTTCACGTTGCATGCTGAATGTCTCCTTTTAAGTTGTTGCGGCACATCGATTGCGGTTTGCCTGTAACCCACGTGCAAAGGAGCGAGTCATGGCAACGCAATCTGTCGAGCAATGGGCGTTCGATGTACAGACCGAAGAGGCTGTCGAAGGCGCCTTCTTTCCAGCAAGCGACACGCCGTCACAAGGCAAAGACGCTTCCGATGCGGGCGCACCTTCAGTGAAATGAGCGCCCTGCAGACCTCGCTAACCGAAACGATGCGCCGGCTGCCGTCAACGGCGGCGCTGGCGGCGGATCCGCATGACCGATACTACGAGCCAAACCGTGGCAAATGTACTGCTGGTCGACGACGACGCGGAGAACCTCTGGTCGCTGCAACTGGCGCTTGAAAGCGACGGTCACCACGTGAGCGTTGCTGGAGATGCCGGTTGCGCGCTGGATATCCTGCGTCGGGAATCCATTCAGCTCATGATCACGGACTACGAAATGCCCGGCATCGACGGCGCCGAGTTGTGCCGTCTGGTACATGAGCAGCCCGCTCATTCCCAGTTGCCGATTGTGCTGTTGTCGGCTGCGGCCGAACCGCAAAGCCTTCCGCAATCGTGGACGCGGTTTTTGCGCAAACCGGCGCGCATCCAGGATCTGACGGCCACGCTCGACGCCCACGTCGCCGTGCACCATCCCGCCATGAGGCCGCTGCACCCGAAAGCATCCGTGCGCGCAGTCCTGAGATGCCAGAGCCTGCCCGCGTCGCGCTGGATTCCCGTCGATGCCGGCTGCTGGCCATAAGCTGCGCTCCGACGAAGGCCGCTGTCGGCGCTCGTGCAGAGATCGTTCAGCGGGAGCGTAAAATCGGCCGTTGGAACCCGTCACCGGATAGTCCGAGATGAGCGACATTCACAAGGTGCACCACACGGCGCGCGAGACAGCGGAGCAATTCCGTATTCTCGTACAGGGCGTTACCGACTACGCGATCTACATGCTGTCGCCCGCAGGCATCGTGACGAGCTGGAACGTCGGTGCCGAGCGGATCAAAGGGTACAGCCATGCCGAGATTCTTGGCCGGCATTTCTCGTGTTTTTATACCGACGAGGATAGAGCCGACGGCGCACCAGCCATGATTCTCGCGACGGCAGCGCGGGAAGGCCGCGCGGAACGCGAAGGATGGCGCGTGCGCAAAGATGGCAGCCGCTTCTGGGCGCATGTGGTGGTCGATGCCATTCGCGACGAACGCGGCGAGTTGGTCGGTTTCGCCAAGGTCACACGCGACATTACCGAACGCAAGCAGTCTGCGGCTGCGCTGGAAAAGGCAAACGTGGCGCTATTCCAGGCGCAGAAGATGGAGGCGATTGGCCGGCTCACGGGTGGCGTCGCGCACGACTTCAACAACCTCCTCGCGGTGCTGTCCAACGGCCTGCAGGTGCTGGCCACGCAGTCCCGCACGCACATGGACATGAAGATGATCGACGGCATGCGCCGGGCCATCGATCGCGGCGCTTCGCTCACGCAGCAACTGCTGTCTTTCGCGCGCCAGCAGCCGCTGCGGCCGGAAGTCCATGATCTGAACATGCTGATCCGCGATTTCGAGCCGATGCTGGTGAAAGTCCGCGCCGATAACAGGACGAAGTGCGAGCTCGGCCTCGCGGGCGATTCTGCGTTCGCGCTCGTCGATGCCGCGCGGTTCGAGGCGACCCTGCTCAATCTCGTTGTCAACGCCGTGGACGCGATGCCCGACGGCGGGACTGTGACGATCGCGACGACTACCGTCGAATCGGACAGAGCCGTCACGGCCGTGTTGGCGGCTGGCCGCTACGTACGGATTTCCGTATCCGATACGGGAACGGGCATGCCTCAGAGAGTGTTGGAACAGGCTTTCGAGCCGTTCTTTACGACGAAGCCGGCTGGAAAGGGCACGGGACTCGGGCTGAGCCAGGTCTACGGGTTCATCACCCAGTCGGGCGGCGACGTCGTGATATCGAGCGTCGAAGGAGAAGGCACGACCATCGATCTCTATCTGCCGATGGCGCAGCCGGTTGAGTCGGCTAATACCTTTGTCCCTTCGAAAGTCGAAACGGTTTTACTGGTCGAAGATGAACCGGACGTGCTGGGGCTTGCCACGGAACTGTTCCGCAGCATCGGGTATGAAGTCGTAGTGGCGAGCAGCGCGTCCGAGGCCGTGGCGATTCTGAAGGAACGCGACGATATCAACGTCGTCTTCACGGATATCACGATGCCGCACGGCATGAGCGGCATGGACCTGGCGCATCATGTCCGCGCCGGGTATCCGGCCGTCAAGGTAGTGCTGACATCGGGCTACCCGCTCGCCACCTTGCGCGACGAGTACGGTGCTTTCAATGAGTTTCCGTTTGTCTACAAGCCGTACCGCCTGGCCGATCTTGCGAAGGCGCTAAGAGCATGACGCGCCATTGATCGAAGCGCCGCTTATTGCATTGCCTATGCGCCCCGACATCGCCGCATGCGAACGCGCGGCGATGCTGCGGACAGTGCCTGGAACGGCTCGCGCTTAACGGATGTTGTAGCGGGAAGCGGGCTTGCCTGATTGCGTGGCCTCGAAGAGCTTTTCGCGAGCCGCGTCGTATTCTTCCCAGAGCCGGATGTCTTCCACCGACGGCAGCGTGACGGCTTCGCCCTTCGCAAGACCGGCCAGTGCGGCATCGACGAGGTTATCGACGCTCATCACGCGTTCTTTGCCCAGATTCTCTACAGGCACGCCTGCGATATCCCAGATCTCCGTGTCTGTTGCGCTCGGCATGACCAGTTGCACTTTCACGTTCGTCCCTTCGACTTCCTGTTGCAGGCCGCGAGTGAAGCTCGTCACATACGCTTTGGTGCCGCTATACACGCTGCTGATCGGCAACGTGTGCAGCGAGAGCACCGAGCCGATATTGATGAGCACGCCGTTATCCCGTTGCTTGAACAGAGGAAGAACGGCATAGCAAAGGCGGACGAGGGCGTTCACGTTGAGATCGATCATCGCTTCGTGTTTGCTGAAGTCCGTATCCGCGAAGCCCGCGAGCGTTGCCACGCCTGCGTTGTTGACGAGCATCGTGATGGTCGGGTCGGCCGTAATCGCCGCTTCCACGGCGGCAACGCCAGCGTCTTTCGACAGATCTTCGACAAGCGCCGTGGCGCGAATGCCGTATTGCTCCGACAGGCGCTTCGCCAGTTCATTCAGACGCTCGGCGCGCCTTGCCACCAGAATCAGGTCGTAGCCTTGCGCAGCGAGACGATCTGCGTAGACCATGCCGATGCCAGCCGATGCGCCCGTGACGACCGCAGTACCTTTGATTGCCGCATTGCTATTCATAGAGTTCACTCGATCAAGACGTCTGCCAGACGGCTGTCTGGCAGGGTTCAAAAAGTGCGCAGGCCTTGTTTGTGTTCCCGGCTTCGCGCCGAAGACCTCGCGGTTGTCGCTATCAAACACGACGTTCAGTCCGTGTGATGCGAGTAATGATGGCGATCACAATCAATAAAGTCAAGGGAAAACCGGCGGGCGACGTTCGAAGAAGGTGCGTTTATGAAACCGGCGTGCGGACGCGAAACGCGCAGGCGTGTCTGCGCCGGGCTGACAGAAGGCTTGCAATGGAACGCCGCCGATGTCGTACCATGCATGAACCCTCGGTCGCGAACGACGCCCGTCGGGGTCCCGTCATTCCGCCGACATCATGTACGACACGTTCCTGCTCGCTTTGCGCAATACGCTCGGCGCGTTCCGGGCGGAGCTTTCGCGGCGCACGTTCCTCGCGCGGATGCGGCGTTGCACGGAGGCGGTGCTCGCGACCCTCATCGCCGTGTGCGCAAGCCGCTATGTCGGCCTGCCGGAAATCTGGTGGGCCGCCATTTGCGCGTTTTCGCTGACGGGTCTCGCGCTGGGCGCCGCGCTCGATCTCGGCGTGCAGCAGATCATCGGCACGTTCGGCGGGACTGTCATCGGTCTGCTGCTGTCGCGCTTCGCGGCCGACGACGTCACGCAGTTCGTGATGTTGATGGCGCTTCTATCCGCGGCCGGACTGTATCTCGCGACGAAGCGATCGGCGGGGTACATGTGGATTCTTTCTACTGCGCTCGCCATTTTCATCGTGACGACCACGCACACCGAGCCGGACACCGACTTGCGAGGCGTCGCCGAGGCGCTGTGGATCAACGCTCTGATCGGCACGGCGGCCTATCTGGGCGTGACCCTGGTCGGTGCGGCCCTCATGCAGTTGCGAGGCGCGCGCGGGCCGGCTGCCGAAGCACCGCGCCCCGCCGTTGCGCATGCATTGACCGACCGCACGCTCGGCCGCGTGCCACATACGATGGTCGGCACGATCACGCTATCGGTGCTCGCGTATCTGGCGTGGCGTTATCCCATCGAGGGATTCCCGCAGGCGATGACGACGGCACTCGTCGTTCTGATGGTTCCCGTCGATGCCCAGGGCACGTGGTCGCCCTATGGCGTCGTGCAGAGGATGTGCCATCGGCTGCTGGGTTGCGCGTTGGGTTGCGTGGTCGTGCTCGTCGTGCTGCCGCTGACGGCTGGCAGTATTGTGTATTGCCTGTTAGCCGTGTGCGTGTTCGTGTGGCTCTCGTGCTATCTGCGCTTTGGACATTCGGACATTAGCTATGTCGGCACGCAGTTCGGCGCGGTCGTCATCCTGACGTTCGTTCACGACCGCGTGTGGCTGAGCGACGATGTCGCCGTTGCCTATCATCGGCTGGCGGGTGTTGCGGCGGGGAATGTCGCGCTTGCGGTCGTGCTGCTTCTGGTGACGGCGGGCTGCGCCGTATGGGCGAAAAACTGGGCGAATGAGCGCGCGAAATAGCGAATGGCGTCGGACCAGCGCGCTCGCCGGCGTCGGTCTGTTCGCGAGCGAACAGGTCGCGTGAGCGTCAGATCGCCGCCTTGCCAATCGACGCGCCACCATCGACATACAGCGTCTGCCCGGTGATGAATCCTGCCGGCTCGGAAAGGAAGAACTCGACGCTCGCCGCGAGTTCGTCCGGCTTGCCGAGGCGCTTCATCGGCACGAGCGACAGAAAGCGCTTCTCGGCTTCGCTGCCGACAGGCGTGTTCTCACGGAACATCTCGGTTTCGGTCGGTCCAGGCGCCACGGAATTGACGGTGATGCCGGAGTCGGCAAGCTCGAGCGCCCATGTGCGCGTGAAGCTGATCATCGCGCTCTTGGCGGCTGCATACGTGCTTCGCTGCGCGACGCCCAGCACGACCAGGCTCGACAGATTGACGATACGTCCCCAGCCTTTCTCCTTCATGTTCGGCAGCAACGCCTGCGCGGTTTGCACGGCGGGCGCGAGATTCGTGCTGAACGTGCGATCCAGATCGTCGAGTTCGATCTCGCCGAGCCGCGCGAGCTTGACGAAGCCCATGTTGTTGACGACGCCGTCGAACGCGTAGCGCGAGGTCAGTTCGCGCAAGCCTTTGTCGGTTGCGTCGCGATCGGCGAGATCGATGCTCACCAGCGTGCCGGGGAACGTCGGGTCATCCGTGCGACGTGCGATGCCGACAACCTGATGGCCTGCTCGGGCGAGCCGTTCGGACAGCGCGCGGCCAATGCCTTTGCTCGCGCCAGTGATAAGAAAAGTACGTTGGGTCATGATGCTTCTTCAAAAGACAAAGTGGATTTGCGCGGTCAGTCAGGTTCTCGCATGAACGCATCTCACCGCGCGACGAAAAACTCATTTGCTGTGCTTGTTGCTTTCCGCCTCCCGTAGGCGCGGCAAACCTAGCGTAGCCAGCGACACTTCCACGGCCGCGCGCAGCAGTTCGACATCGGGGCCGATGCGCGCGAGCACGCGCATGCCTAGCAGCAACGTGAGGAGATGAGCAGAGGCGTCATCGGCGCTAATGCTTTTCGGAACGTCGCGGCGTTTCTGCGCGGCAACGATGCTCCGATGAAAGAAGCCCTTTATCTCAGCAAGCTCGCTCGCGATGGCTTCCTGCAAACCGTCCGCATGCTGGTCTTTTTCCAGCACGGAATTGACCAGCATGCAGCCTCGCTGGCCGATATCCGAGCCGCTGCGTTGAATGATCTCGGCAAAATAGGCGGTGACGGCGAGAGCGGGCGCGAATTCATGTTCCAGCCTCGCTAGCCGGCTTCTCAATGTGTGATCGAGGTAATGTTCGAGCGCGCGGCGAAACAGCGCGCGTTTGTCGCCGAACGCGTTGTAAAGGCTGGGCTGCGTCAGGCCGGTGTATTTCACCAGGTCGCGCGTGGACGTGCCTTCGTAGCCGTGCTCCCAGAACGCGTCGCGCGCCGCTTCGAGCGCGCGCTCTTCATCGAACTCTCTTGGCCTTGCCATAGTTGTGCTCCTGCTTGCACGAACGTCTCAATGTTCGTGGAACTGGCGCATTATATATCGAGTGATACAAAACGCAAGCGAGGGACGCGCATGCGACAAAACCCTTGCGTGCGCATGTTCGAAATTCCGGCTATTCTTATCACGCGTGTCAAGATTGACTCAGATGTCAATATTCCACGGGGCGGCAGCCAGCGAGGTCATTCCGGCCTGGTGCAGGCAGCGCCTACGCAACCGTACAGAGCAGAGGCACAACTGAAATGAACCCACGAAATCCCGACGAAAATGCAATCCCCTACCAACTCCCGCAGCCGCAGGACATGACTGCGGACCTTGTCCATCTGGGCGTGCTCGACACGTATCTGAAGGACGACAACCTGTGGGTGCCCGCCACATCCACCGTTTCATTCAAGCCGCTGCTGCTGAACGCCAGTCAGGGCTATTACGTGAACCTGCTGCGCGTCCGGCAGTCGGGCGTGCTGTCTCGTCATCGTCACACCGGGCCTGTGCACGCGCTCGTGCTCAAAGGGCGCTGGTACTACCTCGAGCATGAATGGGTCGCCGAACAGGGCAGCTATGCGCATGAACCGGCGGGGGAAACACACACGCTGTACGTGCCCGAAGATGTCGCGGAAATGATCACCTGGTTCCATGTGACAGGCGGTTATACGTATGTCGATCCAGAAGGCGTCGCGGTCGGCTACGAAGACGTGTTCACGAAGATCGACGCGGCGCGCAAGCACTACGAATCGATTGGTCTCGGCGCGGACTATGTGAAGCGCTTGATCCGCTAATCAATGAATGCGCAGAAAGGAGTGGTTGAAATGAAACGATTGACTGTCGATGTGGCGGGCACCCAAACCAGCTACCTTGCCGCGGGTGAAAGCGGTCCCGTGATACTCATGCTTCACGGTACATATTGGAGCCGCGTCTGGCAGCCCGTGATGGACGATCTTGCGCGTGCCGGTTTTCGGGCGATTGCAGTTGATTTTCCCGGCCTCGGCCGTTCGGGTGGTGAACTGACGGTTGAACAGGCATCGATTCCCGCTCTCGGCGATTGGGTCGTCGAATTCCTGCGGGCGCTTCGTATCGATGAGCCAATTCTGCTTGCGGGACACGATATTGGCGGCGGCGTTGCGCAGCACATTCTCGTGGACAAGAAAATTCGCATCGAGAAGCTCGCGCTCGTCAATGCGGTGATGTTCGACTCATGGCCTGTGCCGGGCGTCGCTCGGTTTAGGGATCCTGCCGTAGCAGCCGCGACGACGCATGAAGATATCCTTGCCGCGCGCCGCAAATCGGTGATCACCGCGCTTGGCCGTCCCGCAGGAGAGGACGAAATCAGCGAATACCTCGATCCCTGGCAAGACGCGCGGGTGGCGCGTTCGTGGCTTGCGCTGGCAGGCGCCGCGTACAGTCGCTATACGACCGAGCTAGTGCCCCAGTTGCGCGTTTCGCAGACGCCGAAGTTGCTGATATGGGGCGAAGACGATACGTTCCAGCAGGTTGAAAATGCGGAGTACTTTGTCTCGCAGATTCCGTACTCCAGGCTGGTGAGAATTCCAAAGGCCGGACATATTCCGATGGAAAACGATGCATCGGCGGTGGCGCAGGCAATGATCGAGTTCTTTGCTTGACGGTTGTAATGCAAGTGCAAGTGTTCGATACGCTTGCACTTGTTGAACGATCACATAACGCCAAAGGAGCGTGCCTTAAGGATCGTTCCATAATACTTCGAATGGCGGCGTGCATGGCTAGTCCCGGATTTGCAATTTGTGGAGATATGGCCATTTAACATTTCCGGAGTTATTTCAAGAATTTTCTAAAGGAGATACTCCTAAAGTTTTCGTAACTACTGCCGACATTGGTCCCATGAATTCGCGCAGGCCTTCATGCGGCCCGCATAAATTAAGAACGAACGGGGAACTCGCCGTCTGAGAGCGGCGAGAGGGCAGTATGTCGAGGCAATCCATAGGAAGTACCGTCCGCTTGAAGAACCGGCGGGTAGCTCAGTTTTGTTCGCTTGCTCTGGCGTTAGCATCGTCGCATGTGCACGCAGCAGGCGTCGTCGCGGACGGCGGTACGGTCACGAGCGTATCGACGGCCGCCAATGGCCACCAGGTCGTCAGCATCGCACCGGCCGTCGGCGGTGTATCGCACAACACGTATAGTCACTTCAACGTGGGAAGTGCTGGGGTCGACCTCAACAATGTCGGCATCAATGCGCGGACCATCGTCAATCAGGTGACGAGCACGGACCCGAGTGTGATTTCGGGGCAGCTAGCGGTGCTCGGTTCGCGCGCGAACGTCGTGCTCGCCAATCCGAACGGCATCACCCTCAACGGCGGCTCGTTCGTCAATACGGGCCATGTGGCGCTCTCGACCGGGCAGGTCAGCTTCAATGACGTGCTGACGGGATCGGTGCTGCAGCGTAACGTCGTGCTCGATACGAAGACGGGAACGATCGTCGTGGGACCGCAAGGACTGTCGAGCGCGCTCGTTGCGCTGGATCTCATCGCGAAGAACATTCTGGTCAACGGACCGCTGACCAACACCTTCACGTCGCCGACGGCTACCGTGCGCCTGCTGGGTGGAACGAGCAACGTCACGCTGAACACGGGCGTTTCGCCGAACGACAATGCAAACGACTGGCTCTCGCTCAACGCATCCGCGACGCACGATACGGCGAACTCTTTCGCCGTCGACATCACGGCAGCGGGCTCGCTCACCAGCGGCCGTGTGCAACTGATCGTGACCGACAAGGGCCCCGGCGTGCGCAGCGCGGGCCCGATGAACGCGACGCTCGGCGATTTCACGCTCGCATCCAATGGTGCCGTCGAGTTTTCGAATACCACACTCGATGCGAGCGGCAGCGTGAACATGCAAGTGCAGGATGCATTGACAGCCACCTCGATGCAGATGAAAGCGGGCAATGCGGCCACGATTGCATCGACAGGCCTGCTGGGATTCAACAGCACGTCGCTTTTGACAGGCGGCGGTATCCATCTCAGCGGTGGCGGCGTGAAGCTGTACAACGACAGCGGTCTGCAGACGGTGGTTGCATCGACGAACGCGGGCGTCGTGGTCAAGAGCAGCCAGGACATCGTGAATGTTGGCTCGCTGGTGCAAGGGCAGACACAAACGACAAGCGACTCTGACTCCAAAGGCGCGGTGTCACTCAACGCGTCCGGCAACGTTCTGAATCAATCGACCACAAGCTCGAAGCTCGGCGTGCTATTCGGTGTCAACGGCGATGTTGTCGTCACAGCAGGCGGCAACATCACCAACGAGGACGCGCGGATTCTGTCGAACAGCAACGTCACGCTTACGGCAGCCGGCGACGTCGACAACATCATCGATCATTCGAGCGGCATGAATGACGGCACGGCCGTCGGCTATTCGAATAAAAGCTGGCGGCTGATTTTCGTGCGGCACCACGAGAATGGATTCACCGTCGACTACGGTGCGCTTGGCGATCCCGACAAGCTCTCGTACATCACGGCGGACAGCGGCAACGTCACGATCAGCGCGCGCAACGTCAACAACGTCGGCGGCTCGATCCTGTCGAATGACGGCAGCATCTCGATCTCTGCCGCCCAGAATCTGCTCACGCAAGGCGTGTTCACGGGACAGGCGTCGTATCACCAGTCGTGCTTCATCTTCTGCAGCGCAAGTGCGTCGAGCACCGTGCAGGCGTTCGGCGGCGTGATGGAGGCGGGTAAGGACATCACGCTCAAGGCCGGCACGCAGATCACCAACACGGGCGGCACCGTCATCGCGATCGGCAATCTGAAGCTCGATGCCCCGAAGACGCTCGCACAAGGCGTGCTCGGCTATACGGTCATCAACCGCCGCAACGATCTCAAGACGTGGTTCGGCAACACGTGGGCAGCGATCTATGCAGCCGACACGGGCGGCATCTTCACAGGCGGAAACGGTCAGGTCGAACTGACGGGTGAAGCGGATATCGATGGCGGTGCGTTCAACGCGCCCGGCGGCATTCACGCGGCAGGCGGCGTGAACACGATCCGTACGCCGTATCGCGCGCCCGTGACGATCGGCAATCACAATCACCTCGGCCTCGTTTCGTGGTTCGGTCTATGAAGCGACGTCCTGTGATCCTGCGCAGTAGTCTTGCCGTGCTCGCCGTCAGCGTGCACGTGACTGCGTTCGCCCAGACCATTCCGTCGTTGCCACCAGGCGGACTGAACGCGTTGCCCGGCCGCGCGGAACAGGACCCGGGCCAACGGCTGTTGCAGGAGCAGCAGGACAGACAGCGCCGAAACGAAATCCAGCAGGCACCTGCGCAGATCGCCGCGCCCGAAGTGCCCGCGTTGCCGAATCTGCCCGAAGGCGCAGACATCGACACGCTGCCCGACGTCGAACCGATGTTCGATATCAGTCACATCGAGTTCATTGGCGATCGCGTGTTGAGCCAGAAGGAACTGGACCGCGTGGCAGCGCTGTTCGTCGGCAAACGGCTCGGACGTAACCGGATCAATCTGCTGCTGCGACGCGTGACGGAAGCGTTCATCGAGCGTGGCTATATCACGACGCGCGCGTATCTGGGTGCGCAGAATCTTGCGTCAGGCACGCTGAAGATCAATATCGTCGCGGGCAAGGTGGCGGGCTTCACGCTCAATGGCAAGCCGCTGCGTCCGCGCGGCCCGAACGAGCCGTGGTACGACACGCACGGTGGCGGCCTGCTCACCGATGCCGGTACGGCGTGGGCGTTCGGCGACAGTGTCGGCGATGTGCTCCGGCTGCCGGACCTCGAACAGGGCGTCGACCAGATCAACCGGTTGCGTCGGAATCAGGCGGAAATCCAGATCATGCCGGGCGAGGCACCTGGCGATTCAATCGTCGCGATCTCGAACCGCTACGGCGACCGCACGTTCTACAACCTCGGCGTGGATAACTACGGCAGCTCGCAAACAGGCACGTTGCGTTATCGCGGCGGTGTCGAGGCGGACAACGTGATCGGCCTACAGGAATCGCTGTCGTTGAACTACGTTGGCACGGAAGACAGCAATGCGCTGGTGTTCTCCGCTGCCGTGCCGTTCGGCTATCAGACCTTTAGCTATACGACCTCGTACTCCGAGTATCAGCAGACGATCGGCGATACGGCGCTGCTGCAAGGGCGCACATTCAGCCAGATTCTCGGCTGGAACGATGTGCTCACGCGTTCGAAATCCGGCCGCATGAGCCTCGACGTCACGCTGAACAAACTGCGCACCGAGCGCAGCGTGAATGGCATCGACCTGTCGCCGCAAGACCTGACCATGGCGCGTGTGGCGCTGAACGGGCTGCGCCGCTTCGTGGCGAACGATCAGGGCGCGGCCGCGACGTGGGATGTCGGCATATCGCAGGGTCTGCCGTGGCTTGCGGCAAGCCACGACGACAGCGAAATCGGCAAAGACGATGCGCACAGTCAGTTCACGAAGCTCGACGGTACGGCGACCTTGCAGATGACGCTCGGCTCGTTGCTGGGCACGCAATGGGCGTATCGCGGCACGCTGCGCGGACAGTTCAGCCGCGTGGCGCTGTTCGGTACGCAGCAGATTTACCTCGGTGGCATGGACTCGGTGCGCGGCTTCACGGAAGGCGGCATCGCGGGCGACAGCGGCGCTTATATGCGCAACGAAGCCGCGTGGCAGAACGTGCCGGCATGGCATGACGCGCGAATCGAACCCTACGTGTTTCTCGACGGCGGCAAATCCCATCTCGTAGCACAAGGCGGCTGGCCGACGCTGGTCGGCACCGGTATCGGCGCGCGTGCCGAATGGCGGCACAACGCGCAAACCGTCACGGGCGAACTACTGCTCGGACAGGCATTGATTCAGCCCGCAGCGCTTGGTCACAAGGCCACTGTGCTGCTCGCCACTCTCAACTGGTCGGAATGAAGGAGATCAACATGAAGCGCAATCTCAACCACACCCCGTTCACCCGCTGCGCCGCTGCACTCGCGCTGACGGTCGGGCTGTCCGTCATCACTACACCGTCCATTGCGGCAAACAAGCCGTCGTCGTCGCATGTGAAGGCGGCCGCACCCGTGCCGGCTTCGGGTCCACTGCCCGCCAACGCGATCGCCCGCGTGAACAATGTGCTGATCACGCAGGATCAGGTCGATGCGATGTTGAAGGCGGCCAACGCACCGGACACGCCGCAAACGCGCACGGCCATCAAGAACCAGCTGATCGCGCGCGAACTGTTCCGCCAGGCCGCCGAGAAGCAGCACTATGACACGCGTCCTCAGGTGGTTGAAGCCGTAGAACAGGCGAAATCGCTGGCGATGACGCAGGCGTATCTGCGCGACCAGGTGAAACCTTCGCCTGTCGCCGACGCGGATGTAAAGGCCCGCTATGACGCGATCGTCGCAACGCTCGGCGACAAGGAATACAAGCCGAGCGTGATCGCCGTGAAGGACGAAGAGACGGCGAAGAACGTGCTCGCGCAACTGAAGAAGGGCACCGATTTCGCGCAACTGGCGAAGCAGGTCAGCCAGGGCCCGGCCGCTGCGCAAGGCGGCGCGATGAACTGGGTGTCGTTCAAGACGCCGATCCAGCCGGGCGCGACGCAAGGCTGGCCGCAGCCTGTCGCCGAAGCGATGGTGAAGCTGCCGCAAGGTGGCGTGACCACGACGCCGGTTCAGGTGGGCGACGCCTTCTGGATCGTCAAGATGGACCAGTCGCGCGCGACGCAGATTCCTGACTTCGACACCACCAAGGCAGCGCTGCGCCAGCAGCTCGAACAGGTCGCGCTGCAGAAGGCGACGGCGCAGGTGGTGGTCGATCTGATGAAGAACGCGTCGATTCAGCAGTAGTAGAGCGAAAACATCAAAGGCCTCGAACATACGAGGCCGCAGCAGACGGGGAAAACGCTGCTGCAAACGTAAGGCGGGCCGGCCAGCCCGCCTTGCGACCAACAAGAAACGACGAAGAACGAGAACATCATGAGAGTTTCGACGCGCAATGCCTTGCGGCAACTCGACCACGTCCGGACCATTCGGGATGAACTGCGTGCGCGCCTGCGCGACACGTCCGGCTATATCTGGACGGTTGCCTCGAACGCGAAAACGTACAGCTGGTGGCAGCGCGGCGTATCCGCCGTGGTGGCCGCGACGCTGTTCGTCGGGCCGTTGAGTGTCACGTTCGAGCAGAGCCAGTCGGCGGCAGGCATGCTCGCAGCGGGCAGCAAGCGTCTCGACGACGATGCGTGGCGACAGATACGCGACCTGGCCGGGTTGCGCGTGCGTTTCATGATGCAGCAGGCAATGGCGACGCCTATCGTCGATCCGAATGCGCCCATCAGCTTCCAGCCGAAGATCACGCAGAGCACGGGCGCGAACGGCGGCGTGCCCGTCGTCAACATCACCGCGCCGAACGCGGCCGGAATCTCGCTCAACCAGTATCAGACCTTCAACATCGATCCTGTCGGGTTGATTCTGAACAACAGCCTGATGTCGGGCACGTCGCTCACGGGCGGCAACGTCAGCGCGAATCCGAATCTTTCGGAGCGCACGGCGAGCGTCATCGTCAATCAGGTGACGTCGACGGGTGCGGCGTATGCGAGCTTGCTCAACGGTCCGCTGGAAGTGTTCGGCGCACCTGCCACCGTCGTCATTGCCAACCCGAACGGCATTACGACGCGCGGCACGGGCTTTACGAACACGATCGGCGTCACGCTTTCGACGGGCACGCCGCAGTTCCTCAGCGATCTGAACGGCACGCCCACCGACTTCAGTCACGCGACAGCCGTCGGCTACAACGTCATGGGCGGCCACATCCAGATCGAAGGCAATGCGGGTGCGAACGGGCCCGGTGCGGGCATCGAAGGCACCGTCGGCACCATCGATCTGATTGCCGAGACCATCGGCGTCAATGCGCCGCTGTATGCGGGCAACCGTATCAACGCAATTGCGGGCCGTCAGTTCGTTGCGCCGAATGCCGTGTCCGATGCGGGCACGACGTATGGCACATCGTCGAATGGCAGCGTGAACGCGGCGGCTGCGATCAACGGCGCGAACGGCAACGCGAACAACGGCCTGGCTATCGACGCGACCGCGTTCGGTGCGATGACGGCCGGCCAGATTCAGGTGATCAGCACGGCAGCGGGCATGGGCGTGCGCAGCGACGCAGAGCTGGCCGCCAATGCAGGCGATCTGCTGCTGTCCGCGAACGGCGACGTGTCGGTTGCCGGTACGGCAGCGCAGAAGCAGGCGACGGTCCAGTCAGCTGGCAACGTATCGATGACGGGCGCACACGTCGGCGTCGGCGGTTACACGATCAGCGCGAATGGCGACGTCACGTCGACGGGCACGTTGCAGTCCGGCGCAAAACTCGATGTGACGGCGGGCGGCAACCTCAATCTTGCGAACACGCAGGCGAATGGCGATATCGCCATGTCGGCGGGTTCGAATGCGACGCTGGGCGATGTGCAGGGCGGCGGTGCGTTGAGCGTATCGGCTGCAGGCGGCGATGGCGCGGGCGACGTCAATCTGAACGGCACCTCTGTCGTCAGCGGGGCAACGACTCTGCAGGCCGCGCGCGATGTGAACATTGCAGGTCAAACGAACAGCGGCACCTTGCAGGTAACGGCACAGCACAATGTCAATGTGGCGGCAGCGGTACAGACGGCTAGCGACGCAACAGTGACGGCCACGCAAGGCAATATCAACGCGAATGCGAACATCAACAGCGGCGCGAACCTGACGCTTTCATCGGGCCAGGACACGCTGATCGCTGCTCAGGCGACGGCGCAAAACGCGGTGACGGCAGCCGCCGGCCGCGATCTTTCAGTGAGCGGTTCGCTCGCGAGCGGCACGACGTTCAATTCGACGTCGGGCCGCGATACGTCGGTTTCAGGTTCACTGCTCGTCGGCACTGAGGCACAGGTTTCGGCAGGACAGAATCTCGATGTGTCGGGCGTGTCGATCGTCCAGCACAACGGCGCGTTCGATGCACAGAACGATGTTACGGGCAGCGGATCAGTCGCATTCGGCCAAGGCGGAACGCTGAACGCTGGGCACGATGTCGCGCTGACGGGCAAACTGCTCGCCAACGATCTGACCATTACGGGCGCAAACAACGTCAGTATTGCAGCCGTGCAGGCGGGCGGCGCGTTTGCCGTGACAGCGAACGGCAAGGCGGGCGGCGGCGACGTTACGTTCAATGGCAATGCAGCGAGCGTCGGCACGACGAGCGTGCAGGCTGCCCGCGATATCGCAGTGAACGGAACGTTAGCAGGTGGCGCGCAAACGGCGCTGACTGCGCAGCGCGATGTGAATATCGCGAGCGCGGCCACGGTGCAGTCCGTTGGCGACCTGTCGGTCACGGCGACGACGGGAAGCGTGACGTCGACGGGGACGGTCAACGGCGCGGCCGCGCTCGCGGTGAACGCGGCGCAGGACATATCGTTGACGGGCGCTACGAGCGCGGTCAACGACGTTACGCTCAGCGCCGGTCACGATCTGACGATTGGTGGCTCGCTGGCCGGACAGGCGAAAGGGGCGCTGACGGCGGGGCATGACATTGTCGCGGGCGGCAACAGCGGCTTTGCGGGCGATGTGGCAGCCACGGCGGGCAACAACCTGTCGGTGACGGATGCGCTTCAGGGCAACGCGGTCAACTTCACGGCGGCGAACTCCGTCTTGCTGAACAACGTCGTTTCCAACGCAGCATTGCAGGTCACGACCCACGCAGGCGATATCGCGATTGGCGGGACAGTCACGTCGCTCTCGACGGCCGCGCTCAACGCGGCGCGCGACATCAGTGTGAGTTCGAGCGGGACGCTGCAAAGCGCGAACGCGTTGACTGTGACCGGCGGCCGCGACACGACCAACGCGGGCACGGTGCAGTCCAACGCAGACGTGACGCTCACGAACGCGTCGGGCAACCTGACGAGTACGGGCAACATTCAGTCGGGCGGCAATCTCAACGTCAATGCTGCGCAATCGGTCGATCTCGGCGCGCAGGGCACGTCGTCGCTCGGCGACATCAACGTGACGGCCGGCCAGAACCTGACGATGAACGGCTCCGTCGTCGCGCAAGGCAACGGGACGTTCAACGCGGGCAATGCGATTAACGGCAGTGCAGCCATCGCGCTAGGCCTGAACGCGAACGTGACATCCGGTGGCGATACGAACCTCACGGGTTCACTGCGTGCAGGCACGGTACAGACGAGCGCCGGTGGCTCGGCGTCGCTGCACGACGTTCAGGCAGCATCGACGCTGTCGCTCAACGCAACGAACGACCTCAACATCACGGGGGCGGTGGTCGGTGGCTCGACCGTCGTGCTCAATGCTGGCCAGAATATCGGCGTCAGCGGCTCGATTCAGTCGTCCAGCGACATGTTGCTGAACGCGACGGCGGGCAGCATCGGCTCGACGGGTGTTATCAACGGCAACGGTGTGTTCACCGCGCTCGCAGGCACCGACATCAATCTGGGTGGCACCACGACAGCTGCGTCGGATGCGATGCTCAACGCCGCGCGCGACGTCAATGTTTCCGGCATGCTCGCCGGCCTGGGGCAGGGGACGGTCACTGCGGGCCGCGATATCGCGGGTGCAGGCACGCTGACCTTCGCGCAGGCCGCAACGCTCGCGGCGAGCCGCGACATCGTGCAGGGCGGGCTCGTGCAGGGGCAGTCGGTCGATATCACGGCGGCAGGCAATGCGACCGTCAACAACATCGAATCCGCCGGCACGATCGCAGTGCGCGCAAACGGCACGAACAACGTCAACGGCGCGGGCAACCTCACGGTGACGGGCGCTGCTGCGGCGGCAGGCGCCATCACGGTCGATGCGAACAACGACGTCTCGGTCACGTCGAGCGCAAAGATCGCGAGCGGCACGACGGCGTCTGTTACGGCGCAACGCAATATCAATGTCGATGGGGCGATCGAATCGGTCGGTGACGCGACGCTCAATGCGCAGACGGGCAGCCTGCTCGCGACGGGCGGCATCAACAGCGGCGGTAAGCTCGATATCAACACGGGTCTCGACCTGTCGCTCGGCACCAGCACGAGTGCCGTCAACGACATCACGCTGACGGCAGGGCGCGAGGCCGTGCTGAACGGCACGATGGTCGGCGGCTCGAATGCGACTGTCACGGCGGCGCACGATATCACGGGCGGCGGCACGCAGAAGATCACGGAGACGGCGAGCTACGCCGCGCAGCACGACATCGCGTTGACGGGTGGCGTGCAGGCGAATGTCGTCACGGCAACGGGCGGCAACAACGCCGCGCTGCATGACGTGACCTCCGCGACGACGCTCGATGTCACGGCCAATGGCAACGCAGGTGAAGGCGACGCGGCGATCACGGGCACGGCGACGGCGCCGGGCGTGATCCATCTGACGGGTGCACGCGATGCGCTGGTGAGCGGTGTGCTCGCAAGCGGCGACGCGTTGACGCTGACGGGCCGACGCAATGTGACGGTGACGGGCAGCGTCGAGTCGACCAATGACCTGAATGCGACGGCCGTGACAGGCAGTGCATCGTTCACAGGTACGGCGGCGACGGCGGGTGCGTTCAACGTCGTGTCGGCGTTCGATACGCAGCTCGGCGGGCAGATCGCAGCCGCGAAACAGGTCAACGTTCAGGCGGGGCGCGATATTGCATTGACGGGCGTTGTCGCGGGGCAGATGGATGGCGTGCTCAATGCTGGCCGGGACATCAACGGTGCCGGTTCGGCAGCATTCGCGCAGGCTGCAACGCTGACGGCGTCGCACGATCTTGCGCTGACGGGTGCGTTGCAGGGTTCGACCGTAACTGTCACAGCCGCCAACAACGCAGGCCTTGGCAGTGTCCAGACGGTAACAGGTGATCTGACCGTGACGGCCAACGGCAATGCGGGCGGTGGCGACGTGACGTTCGCCGGAAGCGCGACGGCGCTCGGCACGATGCTGCTGACGGGCGCTCGCGATGTGACGGCCGTTGGCGCGATCAATACGGGCGGCACGACAAGCGTGAATGCGACGCGCAACTTCTCGCTGGGCGATATCAACTCGGCGGGGGACCTGGCGCTCACGGCAACGAGTGGCAATGGCTCGGCTGGCAACGTCACGACGCAAGGGCAACTCAACGCGAACACCGCACAGGCGCTGAGCTTCTCTGGCATGACAACGGTTGGCGGCGATGCGCATCTAACGTCCGGCGGCGACATGACGCTGACGGGCGGCATCGGCGCGCAGAACACGGGCACGCTGACGGCAGGTGGAAACATCAAGGCAGGGTCGGTCGCGTTCGGCCAGCAGGCGACGGTGAGCGCGGGCGGCAGCGTCAATGTGACAGGGGTAGTCGGTACGAACGGCAACCTAGCCGTGACGGCGGGTAACGACATGTCGCTCGGCTCGGCGCAGGCTGGCGGCACACTTCAATTGCTGGCGCAGGGCCATAACGGCGCAGGCGATGTATCGGTGACGGGTGACGTCGCCTCGGGTTCGACAACATCCATTTCAGCTGCACGCGATGCAGTGATCGGCGGATCGGTTTCGTCGGCGGGCGCGCTGACCGTCTCGGCCAACCGCAATCTGCTGGTCGGCGGCGCGGCGGGTTCGAACGGCAACGTGACGTTGACCGCGACGACGGGAGCGCTCGGTGTCGGCGGTGCGATCACGACTCAGGGCAATCTTTCCGCCAGCGCGGGTGGCAATCTCGCGCTGCTGTCCGGCGGCCTGATCAACGGCGACACGAACGTGACGTCGGGCGGCACGATGACGCTCGGCGGAGGGTTGTTCGGGCTGGGTCTGGCGAACATCAACGCCGCTGGCTCGATCAACGGCGGCGGTTCGCTGAGCTTCGGCAAGGACATTACCGTCAATGCGGGCGGCGGCGTTGCGCTCGGCGAAGTCCAGAGCGCGGGCAAGTTCACGGCGACGTCGAACGGTGACATGTCGTTCGGCGCGGCAACGGTGGTGGGCGATGTCGTGGCGACGTCGCATGCCGGCAGCGTTGCGTTCAACGGACAGGTGCAAACGGGCGGCAACGCGACGATCAGCGCCGCCAATAACGCATCGGCAACGGGCGGCATTTCTTCGATGGGCACCGTCAACGTGACGGGCACGAACGGCAACGTGACGGTGGGCGGCGTGTCGTCGAATGGCGATACGAATCTGCATGCGGGACAGACGTTGACGCTATCGGGCAATAGCGTTGTCGCGGGCGAACTCGCGCTTTCCGGCGGCAATGTGACGATGAGCGGCACGGCGAGTGGATCGAAGGATATCTCGATCAACGCGACGGGCATCGTGGACGCAGGGCAGTCGTCGATCGTTTCGTCGAAGAACCTGCAGGTTGCAGGTACGAATGTGACGCTCGGCAATGCGATCGTCGGCGGCACGCTCGATGCACGCGCGTCGAACCAGTTGTCGCTGGCAGGCAGCAATGTCGATGTGGTCGGCGCGACGACGCTGGTGTCGCAAAACGCCTTCTACAACGCGAGCAATGTACTTTCGGGCGGCACGTTGACCGTCAGCGCGCCCAATCTGACGAATGCTGCGACGGGTTCGCTCGCATCGACGGGCACGACGAACATCACCGCTACGAACTTCACGAATGCAGGGCTGGTGAACGGCGCGACGACGAATATCAACATCGCAGGCGCACTGAGCAACGTGGGTGGCTCCCTGATGGCCGTCAACAGCCTGAATATCAACACGGGGACGCTGAACAACCAGAACGGCGTTATCTTTGCCGGCAATCCGAACACGCCAGGCGGGCCGGTGACGGGCGACGTGTCGCTCACAGTCAATGGCGGTGGCGGCGCGTTCTATAACGTCGGCGGACAGTTGCTCGCGCAGCGGAACATGGGCGTCAGTGCGGTCAATGCGACCATCGATCCGTCGCAGGGGGCCATCAGCTATGGCGGACAGCTTTCGCTGACGGCCGGCTTCATCAACGTTGGCGGAACGTGGAATTTTGGCGGGCAGGGCGCGACGGTCGTTGCGCTGAGCGGTATCAACAACTATGGGACGGTCACGGGAGCCGCTCCCCTGACGCTTACGACCTATGGCACCTTCAACAACTTCGGCCAGCTGTCGGGAAATGACATCACCTTCAACGGCGCGTTGAGCAATGCCGCGAATGCCGTCGTGCACAGCGGCAGTTCAATCACGCTGAACGGTAGCGTGACGAATCGCGGCACGATCGAAAGCGCGAACAATCTGACGTTCAACGGCGGTGGCAACTACGATAACCAGTACGGTACGACACAGGCGAATGGCAGTATCAGCATCAACACCGGCGCGACCGTGTACAACACGGTCGGGACGATTCTTGCCGGCGGCAACATCAATATCAATGCCGGCGCGGTGGTCAATGATGCGTTGCAGGGCGCAACGCAAACGTCCACACAGCTCGTCGGTGCTTCAGCGAACCCAGATCTGTTGAGTCAGATCGTGATCGGGATGTTGTCCGGCTGGTATTGCCAGAACAGCCAGGGCGACTGTTACCTTTATCAGTTTTCGCAGACGGCTACGATCGCGACCCTGTTACCGAACATGGGCGGCGGGTATATCGATGTCCGAAGCGGCGGCAGCACTTGCTACGGCGATTCCAGCGCGTGTGCGTATCTGCAGGTCGGTAACTCGCAAGCGGGAGACCATCAGTACATCGCGTTGCCTGGAATCGATCGCGCGATCACTGCGCCCGGTTCGGTCTCACCTGGTGTGATCGCTGCGGGAGGCAGCGTCAATATTACGGCAGGGACGTTGTCCAACGCGGGCAGCACGATTTCAGCGGGACTAGATGTCAACCTGAACCTGCAGTCACTCAACAACGCGCCGGTGGGCAATGCCGTTGCGACGATCGTCGACACCGTAGACAAGGCGCAACTTGATGCATTCATGGCGCAGATGAATGCGCTGGGCTCCGTCGGAATTTACGGAAGCGGCGGTCTGGGCATCTCAGGAACAGTCGTGCCGCAGTCGACTGTTTCGTTCAATCCGAGCGCCAACGTACCGCCCAGCTCCACCAGTACGACTACGACGTTCGGGGCACAAGGGCAGATCATCGCCGGACGTAACATGAATCTGTCCGGCGGCAATCTGGTGAACGGCGGATTGCTCTATGCCGGCAACAATTTCAACGCCAGCGCTGCGCAGTCGTTCTCCAACCAGGGGCAATACAACTCGGCCACTTCGACTCAACCAGGTTGCGCTTCGGGCGTAAGCGGCGCGGAGTGCGGTGGCGCGGGCGGTATGCGTGGCGGTAATCCCAATTCGACCACGTTCTCCTACGCCCAGCAGAACGCCACGGTATTCGCAGGCAACGATCTCGTCATTGCCGCAGGGCAGGTCAACAATACGTATGGCAATCTGCTTGCCGGTCACGATATCGTCATTGGCGGCGTCGGGACGACGGCGACATCGACAACGCCGGCTCAGAGCCTGAATAACACGTCGGGCAATATCGTCGCGGGCAATAACATCACGCTCAATGTATCGGGTGCGATCACCAACAGCCTGCCTCCGCCTGTCCCCGTTCACGAGGACTATGGTTCGAAGGAGCAGTACTCGGGCTGTATGACAGTAGGTGGTTACAAGGAGAGCTATTGCGAAGGTTATGTCGACCAGCAGACCGGCAACTCATCGGTTATCAGCGCCGGCAATAACCTGCAACTCAACGCAGGCAGTCTAACGAACATCGGGAGCCTGATCGCGGCTGGCAACAGCGCGACGATTTCTGTCGCGGGCCCGGTCGTCAACGAAGCGCAAACGCTGAACGCGTACTGGCACTCGCATTGGGTGCAGGAGACAGGGGACTTCAGTCCCGACAAGCGGCACGACATCTGGGCATGTGGTTCGCCTGAACAATGTACGGCGCTTTACGGCGATGCCTACACGAAAGCGGGCGGCGCGATCGATCCGCCGACGCCGGTCGGCAATATCGCCGCGACGATCCAGGCACCGAATCTGTCCATCACGTCGGGTGGCGAGATTCAGAACGTCGGTAATGTGATCGGCACGTCGGTGACGCTGACGGGGCAAAAGCTCATCAACGGTATTACAACGGCGAACACGTACACGCCTCGCGTGAATGGACCGTCGCAGGTGATTTCGCTGAGCGGCGTGAATCTGCCTGGTCTGAATCTCACGACGCCGCGTTCGGTCGGCGCACCGTTGCCTACGCCGGTAGCGGGCCAGGCTTCGTATGTGTCGGGTTCGCTGGGTGGGTCGGCGCTCGACCCGCTTGGTCCACAGGCATTGCTCGATAACCTGCCGGCGAACCTTCAGCCGGGTTCGACGCTGTTCTCAACCCGCAGGCTGAAGATCTGATGCTTCAGCAGGCGGCATTGCAGCAGACGGGTAAAGCGAGCTTCATCGATGGACTGACCTACGACAGCGAGCACAATCTCTCGGTCACTGCGCAGGAAAAGGAGATCCTGTACCAGAACGCAATCGACTATGCGAAGGCCAACAATCTGCAGCTTGGAGATGCGTTGACGCAGGCACAGTTGAGCACATTGAGCGCGCCGATGCTCTGGTATGTGGAGCAGTCGGTGCCCGACCCAGGTTGTGTGTCGACAGGTCCGGTGACGTGCCCGACCGTAACGGCGCTGATGCCGCAGGTTTATCTGCCGCAGAACTGGAGCGCGATGTCAGCGGACGGGACGATCACCGGCAAGGATGTCACGCTCAATTTCAATCAGGATGGCAACGGCAGCATCCTCAATACGGGCGACATCACGGCGTCAAATACGCTCACGGTCAATACCGGGACGCTGACCAACCAGGCGAATCAGGTCAACGTAGGCCAGATCTGGAGTTACATCAACGAGGTCGGGTACTCCAAGACGACGGGTACAGCAGTCCAGCCGGGCGGCTTCATGAGCGCGGCGAACATGAATTTGAACGTTCAGACGCTCAACCAGATTGGCGGCGCGCTGCAGCAGCTCAATGCCGACGGCACGATTGATCAGTCTGGCACCCAGCAAATGCTCGCGCAGTTGCAGCAGCAGCTAGGGACCAGCTTTACGCAGACTACTGTAAGCGACAACCTGCACACCGATTTTGTGGCGCAAGGCGGGTTTGGTGCGTCTCAGATTGTCGGGCTCGCCTTTGCGGTGGTCGTGGCCATTATGACGGCTGGAGCGGCGAGCGCCGCGATCGGTGCGGTGGCTGCGGAAGGGAGCACTTTTGCTGCGGCAACTGCTGCGACGACCACGGCCGAGGGTGTCGCAATGCCGGCGATGACTGCTGGGTTGGGCAATATTGCGCTATCGGCTGCGGCAGCAGGATTTACATCGAGCATCGCCTCACAACTGACCATGACGGGGCAGTTGAGTTGGGCGAACGCGTTCGAGGCAGCAGGTATCGCGGGGATTACGGCGGGGCTGACGAATGGCATCACGTACAACAGTAACTCGGGCCTTGATTTTACGACCCAGCCTTTGGCCGTCGGCGGCGCTACCAACTCTATCGCGGGTCTGGCGGGCGTTAGTCCCGTCGCCGGGACCAATGTAAGCCAGGCAACGACGACCACTGCTTCGCTGGCAGAGAGAGGTCTAGCGATGCTTGCTGAGGCGGGCATCAGTGCTGGCGTTGGCACTGCTGTCGAAGGAGGGAGCTTTGCAACCGCCTTTGAACATGCGTTGACGGGAGAACTGGCCGCATCGGGTGCTTTCACCATTGGCGATGAGACAGATCCGCTATCTCTCCAGAACATCTTTGCACACGCTGCACTGGGTTGCGCCGCGTCGGCGGCCGACGGAACCGGATGTGCCAGCGGTGCTATCGGCGCCGCAACCAGCGCAGCCATCTCACCCCTTGCTATTCTTGCGCTGGATCCAACTGGGTCATCTTTAGATACTGCACAGCAGGCGGCGGTCACCGCTCTGGCTGTAATGACGGGAGGAATCGCAGCGGGACTGGCGGGCGCAGACGCTCAGGCAGGTGCTACATGGGCTCAAAACGAAGCAACTAATAACTCTGAGCTCCATACCGCAGAGATTGTCGCGTCGTGCTTGCAGAACTCCTTCTGTAGCGCAATGCTGCCGTTGCCGATTAAAGCCGCGGCGATTGGATACGTCGCCTCAGCGAGCACGAGCTCGAGCTCGGACGGATCCAGAGACAACTCGCCTCAGTTGCCGGACGCGCCAAATAAAGATGACGACGATTTGACGGGCGGCTCACAAGGACAAAAGTCTGGCGGCTTTGTGTTGACGGGCGCCACACCCGTATCAACGTGCATACCCGTTGTACCAGCCGGTTGCGTACCTATCGCCATACCGGTGCCGACTGCTTTCACGTTGCCGAATCCGACCGCGATATTGTCTTCCGGAGGTGGAGACGGTGGATCGACTGGTCAAAGCACGAATCAGACTAGTTCGAACGACGGCGGGTCAACCAGTGCTTCTAACCTCGGAAGTAACGTTAAACTATATCCGGATGGTAGTCTCAGAACACCAGACGGTAAGTTCGCGAGTGCAGCCGGAAGTCCGCCCCCTGGGACGGCAAGTGCCTCTCAGTTTGCAAGTTATTTATCCAACAACGGGATCAATGTCGTCGGTCAAGAAGTTGTTGTAAATGGGCCACTCGGGACCCGGCGTTACGATATTGTTACGCAGGACGCAAACGGAGTTCTTCATGGAATTGAAGTAAAGAGCGGAAGCGCCACACCTGATTCGTATCAACAATTTACAGACATGTTTGTTAACCGGTTTGGCGCGCAAGCTACTGGGCGCTTTGCTGGGAAAACCATTAGCAGCGCAACCACGGTATATCTTCCGTATTAGAGGACGTTATGAGGTTGGAGATTGAAGGTAAGGCTGCGGTCGACAACCCGCGTGAATCACAACTGGCAAAGGCGATCAATGCACTCAGAAGCTATGGTCCGTCATCGTACGCATCGTTGACCGACGACGACGGGAATTATGTGCAGATTGCCGGAGGCGGTGTTTCTTGCATGATCGAGCGATACGATGCATCGACTCAGCGGCGGTATCGTGCTTTTCACGATAAGCCAAGTCCTGTTCGTCCTGACGGCACCATACTTTCCTTTCGCGCGGGAGATATTGCAATGCGATCCGATGAATGGTTTATGGCGAAACAAGTTTTGGAGGTTTTCCGTGCCTTCCTTATTGGCGAAAGCTATCCGGATTACGTTGGCTGGAGAGATGCGCCGGGGTTTTAGCGTCCCTGTCTCCGCGGTTTTTGGACAGCGCCCGTTGTCAATCGAACTAAACATGGAACCCCTTGACGCCCCGGACCCCCCCCACCAGTCAAGGAACGACGGGTATTGGGGTTTCATGTTTGTGTCACTTCAGATTGACTTACAGGCCTTAACAAAATGACGTTTTCAGTCGTCTCCAGCAGATGATGCAGCATGCGATTTTCATTAAGGCTTCGTGGATGAATGCAAGACGTTCGAAGCGGATGCGCAGCCGTCGGAAGTTGTGAAGCCAGGAGATGGTGCGCTCGACGACCCAGCGGGTTTTGCCCAGTCCGCTGCCGTGAGGTTCGCCTCGTCGGGCGATTTCAGTGTCGATGCCGGCAGCGTGTAGTGGACGGCGGTATTTGTCGTGATCGTAACCTCGGTCGCCTTGAACGATCCGGGGTTTCGAAAGCGGGCGGCCAGGTTTGCCGGCGATGCGCGGGATGGCGTCAACCAGCGCGTGAAGCTGGGTGACATCGTGGCGGTTGGCGCCAGTGAGGATTACCGCGAGCGGGATGCCTTGCGCTTCTGTGATGAGGTGGTGCTTTGAACCTGGTCGCGCACGGTCGGTGGGATTGGGTCCCGTTTTTGACCCGCACCAACCGCGCGGATCGATGAGGAGTCGACGACCACGCGCGACCAGTCTATGCGGTCCGCTTCGCGTAGCTTTGCAAGAAGCAGTTCGTGCAGTCGGTCCCAGACGCCGGCGGCCTGCCAGTCGCGCAGACGGCGCCAGCAGCTCATGCCGCTGCCGCAACCCATCTCGCGCGGCAGCAGGTCCCAGCGCAGGCCAGTCTGCAGGATGAACAGGATGCCGGTGAGCACTGCCCGGTCATCGAGTGGTTTGCGTCCGGGGTAGCGTGAACGGCGTGGTTTGGGTGGGGGCGCAGGGGTTCAATGAGTGCCCACAGCTCATCATCGAGTATCGGCTTGGCCATGTCCTTTCCGTTACCGAAACAATGATGAAGTTAACATCAATCGCTGCGGGTTAACAGCCCCTGCATCATTTTGTTAAAGGTTCTTAGTAACATGTGGAATCTGATCTGGCGACGGCACAGCTGTGCTATCTCTGGGGTCGCGAAGCATTTGCGGGAGAGGACGTCGTTCTGGTGATGGCTGCGCGGCAGAGCGAACCGCTCGAACAGGTCGTGGCGGACAGTACGGCATGCTACGGCACACGTACGGTAATCGTCTTTGACGAGCGTGAAGAGAATG
Source organism: Paraburkholderia sp. SIMBA_054 (assembly GCF_046534875.1). Lineage (NCBI taxonomy): Bacteria > Pseudomonadati > Pseudomonadota > Betaproteobacteria > Burkholderiales > Burkholderiaceae > Paraburkholderia > Paraburkholderia sp. SIMBA_054. Next base: position 181,536 of record NZ_JAWRXV010000014.1, read on the forward strand.
CACGCGCCTGGTTTTCGGGCAAGATGATAGATGGTCGTTTCCGCATGACGCGTTGGCGTCGCTGTTGACCGAGTTCGAGAAGCTCGAGGAAGTGGTGCGGGCACAGGAGGAGGACAGAAATCAGGGCGCATGGCGCTTCGTGCGCGAGGCACTCGAACAGGCGCTGCCGCCGCGCCGCCGGTTGCGCGATGTATGCCGGACCTCGACCGCATCGGGTGCGCACGCGTCGATTGGGGCGCATCGAAAAGAACAATGCTACCTGGTGGCTTCGGCGTTGTTACGCAAATCGCGCTGAAAGCAGTCTGCAGGGCTGTGATGTGATGGACGACTCTCGCTAAACGGCGAGAGATTCATGTCAAAGTAGGCAGGTCGTGATGCCCACGGCAAAGGAGCGTTCATCACATCAGAACCCAAATGCGCACCATTTGGCACGCGATAGTTGAAAAGCACACATCTTCCAGCGCGACGAGTTAACCCTTCGGCGCCGCGCGAGCGGCTGTTTGAACAGCGGATGGTTTAATTCGCGGCGAGAAAAGCGACGGCTTTATCAGTCATCGTGTCCTGCCCGTGATGGTGCACGGCGTGATCGAGCAACCCTTGTATACCGCCGCGCGTCTGCGTTGGGCTCGCGCGAAATTTGAAGCCGGAACTCTGCAAGTACTGCGCGCCAAAGGCCTTGAGTCTGGAAAAATAGGCTACCCCGCTGTTATATGTCGCCCGGTCGACGACCTCTCTGCCGTCTTCGTTTTCGTCTCTGAACAGGTTGACCATCGTCATCAGGCTGCCACAAATGCCGGTATTGAGGGTGAGCATGGGAATGAGCGGGCTGGCGTCGCAGCCTTCCTGGAAGAAGGCCGAGAATCTGTCCACGTCATGAATGATGCCGCCTTTATCTGGATCCATGTTCGGCTGAAACTCCAGGCCGCGAGGGCCAGGGTCACGTGTGGCCAGTTCCCGTTCCTCCAGATACAACTCGCGAGCCTTGACGAGAAACGCGTGAATTTTGCTTTGCTCCCACAGCCGGAAGGCGAACTTCACCAGCCACTCGACGCCCGTGACGATGGCCGATACGAGGCTGCCCGCGCCCGGCAGGAAGGAACTGAGCGCCATCGAAACCGCACCTTTCAGCGTAGTCCACAGGCCCTGGAACATCCCTTTTTGCATCTCGCCTTCGAGCGCTGCCGCGATCAGCTCTGGGTGCCCCGCGTTCAGCTGGATGCGTCGCCGCTCGAGCCAGGCGCCCACTTTTTCCGCTGCCGCTCGCAAAGTCTTGACGATACCCGCACCGAGATCCATGGCAGCCCCCACGAACGGGGCTGCGCTAGCGAGGCATTGAGTCACGACGATCTTGATCAGCGAACGCACGATGCCACCGGACAGCGTGAACGTGGAAGCCGACGCGCCAAGCAATGCGTTCTTGATTTTCTCGAACGCCCAGGTGACAGCGCTCTCAATCTCGCGGCGAAGGTTGTTGAGCGTCTCAGTAATCGTGACGATGGCCGCACCCGCCACGGTGGTGGGCAGCATCCAGGGGTTGAGGAACAGCGCTGGGTCGTCCTTGACCATTTCGAAGCCGGCTTTGGTCACCGGATAGGTCCAGGTCACCTTGGACTTGACCGGGCCGCTACTTGCGTCATCCATAACCGGTCTGACAGTGCCTGTCGGCGACCATCGCCGCTCTCTGCCGAGCGGCTGACTGATGCCGAACGTCTCGTCGACTTTTTTGCTTATCTTCGGTACCGTTTTTGCAACCGTCGAGGAGGCACTGACAATTGCCTGTGCAGAGACCTGGTGTCCTCCTGCATTCACATGCTTGCTGGCCTGACTGACGCTGTTCAGATGGTCAACGTTCGCAGCGAAGCCGGATCCAACTGCGCCGCCAACGGCGGCCACGCCTTCCATGGCGATGTTGAAGCAGTTCATGTCGATGTCGATATTGCCCAACAGGTAAAGCACGCCGTAGCGCGAGTGTGGGATATCGAACGACCGGATTCTGTTGCGTGCTGCAGCGGCTGATGCACGGGCGGGGGAAACGGCTTTTGCCTCTTCGTAGATGTATTGCATCAGTCCACCGCTTTCGGTGTTGCGCGAAACCTTGGACCAATCGCCGCCTTTCTCTGCCAGATAATCGTCGAGTGCATCGCGCAGGGTAGCGGCCTTGAGCGGATCGAAGCGGGCTGTGCACCAGGCGGCGTACGCAGCATCGACGCGGCTCGTGCTCGCGCTACGTGAACTGAACGTCAGCGCTGTGCGACGGATCCACTCGCTCGCATTGACGACAATTAACGGCCCTTTTGCGCCCATATCCAGCTCCCCGTATCGCGATTGTTGATCTATTGATCTATCCAGCTCGTGGGCAGCAGTATAGCCGTTACATCGCTCCAAAAAATCATCGGACGCTTCGAGCGGATTTTTTCAACGAGCTTTCTTTGCATTGCTGATCAACGATCTCCGCATAAGAGCGAGTGCCGAACACCCGATGCTAGCCGTCGAGCGAAGTCCGCTGCTCAATTTCCTGAAGTTCATGCATGAGATCTTGCACCCAGTGACGCTGATAGTCGTTGAGATGTCGCGATTCGCAGAGGACATCGAGCCTGTTTTGCCAATAGCCCGTTATGGCGCCGCCGCGGCGAAAAACGAACGCTCTCATCACTCGACTGAGATGCGCGATGTCTTGTTCAACGAGCGTGTTCGCTTGCACCTCTTGACCGTCCTCGCGGCGACACCTGCGGTTGTAAAGCGTTGGCGCCGCGAACAATACATGGGTCGCAAAGCAACATCAACCGCTTGCCCATTGTCGTTTTCCCTGGACGAACGATCGACATCACGACTTGCGGGACTCTCGTGTTGGGAAACCATCCATGTAAAGTCTGATGCGCGACTATTAATGTAGAGCGCGCGATTTATTGATATCGGGCCTGTTGTCTTTTCCCGTCGCCTCAATGGCGACGGCAGCCGCCCGATCAGTTGAATGACGAGATCGCAAGAGTTCTATTTCTGAAAAGACGTTCTTGTGGCGGCTAGCGTCATTTGGTCAAACGGCTCAGGCGCTGCCGCACACACATCTCTCGTTCCCTCGCCAGACATGGCTGAGCCGTGCGCGCCTGAACATATGAATCTCAAAAAACAGTCTTCTTTTTGTGCTTGTAAAGCGCACTAAATAGTCAATAATAAGTCGGGCAATCGAATGTATTTAGTAATAGAAACCTACCGACAACTTTATATGGAAGCGTACATTATCTGGTCAATCTGGATGTAAATTGACCGGAAAAACGGCATGACGTCTACCTGTTTCCGTTGACGGTTTCCAAAGTGCTAACCAGTACGGTGCAAAGTTTGTCTTACCAAATGTCTCAAGCGCAGGCGGTTCTGTCTTGGTTAGCGAATACCAACCATTCACCGTACGTTCGTCCTTTTTCCTGTGGGTGAAGTGGCAAGGAAATCTGGTACGACGGTGACGCAGTCGCCATTAATACAACGTCAAAAAATCTCTCTCATGCCCGCGAAAACTTGTCTTGTAGCTGAAAAAAAGCTGTGGTTTAATCCTGCCTGATTAAAAAGACCGGTGAACGAGTACCGATCGTGCTTTAGTTCAATACGGCCTTAAAAGAAGTTCCGGTTTCTTTCAGTATGGCCAACTACTCCTGACCAAGGTAGTGCTTCTGGCCCGTAAGAAATCGCGGGGGCGAGCGCCATTAATACTGCTACCGGCGCTCGATACGGCAGCCTTCCATCCAAGTAAGGCGCGCCTGGCCCGTCGTAGTGGGTAGCCTGATTCAAAGAATTATTAAAGAAGGGCGCCCAGGTTGACGACATCCTGTCAGCGGGGGCCGCGCGCACGTATGCCGCGACTGCGATCCCGCGCTCTTCGAATCCAAATTTGCAAGGTGCCCATCGCTCGCGGGCTATGCGGGCGAGTTGTTTTCCTAAACACACTCGTGCTTTTCCGGAGAGGTTCATGTCGAATAGTTTGCAGAAGTGGGTGGGACGCAATCGTCCGCCGCGGGTTCAGATCACCTACGACGTAGAAGTCGGCGACGCGGTTGAGAAGCGCGAGCTTCCTCTCGTGGTCGGTTTGCTCGCGGATCTCTCGGGGCAGCCTGCAACGCCGCTTCCCAAGCTCAAAGAGCGCCGCCTGGTCGATATCGATCGCGATAACTTCGATGAGATCATGGGCAAGATCGTTCCGCGCCTCGATCTCTCCGTGGCCGACACGCTAAAGGGCGAAGGCAACATCAAGGTCGAGTTGAAGTTCGAGAAGTTCGAGGATTTCCATCCGGAAAGCATCGTCAAGCAGGTGCCGCGCCTCGCGAAGCTGCTTGAAGCACGTCAACAACTGCGCGATCTGCTCGCCAAGCTCGACGGCAACGACGAACTTGATTCGATGCTTGAGCGCATTGTGCAGAACAGTGAGGAACTGAAGAAAGTTCAAAGTCAGGCACATGCCAGTGATACCCCCGCAGCTGCTTCGGCAGCACCCGCGGCGAGCGATGCAGCTGCCGAACCGGCCGCTCCCGCCGAGGACGCACCTACGGCCTAAAGGTATCGGACGAGAGCCTGATTTGCCCTTACTTGTGGGCGCAACGAACTTTCAAAGGTGATTCAGATGGCAAGCAACACTGCGGCCGGCGCGGCCGCGCGCGAAACACAGACGCTCGAAGCTTCCGCGGGTGCGGAACTGAGCCTGCTCGAGCGCATCGTTCATGAAGGCAACATGGCCGTCGAGCCGTCGCAAAGCAGCTACGCCAAAAAGCTGATCGGCCAGCTCGCTTCGCAGATTCTCGACGAAGGCATGCGCACGAGCCCGGACAAGAGCGTCGTCGCGATGATCAACGAACGCGTAGCTGAGATCGACAAGTTGCTGTCGGACCAGCTCAACGCGATCATGCACGAAGAAGCGTTCCAGACGCTCGAAGCGTCGTGGACAGGCCTGCATGACATGGTCTATGGCACGGAAACGGGACCGCAGCTGAAGCTGCGCCTGCTGAACGTGACGAAGAAGGAACTGCTCAAAGACCTGGAAACGGCTGTCGACCACGACATGAGCACGCTCTTCAAGAAGGTTTATGAAGAGGAATACGGCACGTTCGGCGGTGCGCCGTACTCGCTGCTGATCGGCGACTACTCGTTTGGCCGCCATCCGCAGGACATCGCGCTGCTTGAGCGCATTTCGAAGGTGGCAGCCGCCGCGCATGCGCCGTTTATCGCGTCCGCGTCGCCCAGCCTGTTCGATCTGAAATCGTTTACGGACCTTGGTGTCACGCGCGATCTGTCGAAGACCTTCGAGAGCGCCGAACTCGCCGCATGGCGCAGCTTCCGCGACTCGGAAGATTCGCGTTACGTGTCGCTCGTGCTGCCTTCGTACGCTGCGCGTCTGCCGTATGGCGCGAAGACGAAGCCCGTCGAGAACTTCAACTTCGAAGAAGATGTCGACGGCACCGATCACAGCAAGTACCTGTGGGCGAACTCGGCCTACCAGCTTGGTCTGCGTATCACCGACGCGTTTGCCAAGTACAGCTGGTCGACGGCGATCCGCGGTGTGGAAGGCGGCGGCAAGGTCGAAAACATGGTCGCGCATACGTACAAGACGGGCGAAGGTGACGTCGTCCTCAAGTGCCCGACGGAAGTGACGATCACCGATCGTCGCGAGAAGGAACTGAACGACCTCGGCTTCATCGCGCTGGTGAATTCAAAGGGCTCGAACTTTGCGACCTTCTTCGGTGGTCAGACGGCCAACCGTCCGAAGGTGTACAACAAGGATACCGCCAACGCGAACGCGCAGCTGTCGGCGCGTCTGCCGTACGTGCTCGCCGCATCGCGCTTCGCTCACTATATGAAGGTGATCATGCGCGACAAGGTCGGCAGCTTTCAGTCGCGCAGCGATATCGAAGCGTATCTGAACAACTGGATCGCTGATTACGTGCTGATCAATCCGTCGGCTTCGCACGCGCAAAAAGCGCGATTCCCGCTCGGCGAAGGGCGCGTGGACGTCACGGAAGTTCCGGGCAAGCCTGGCGCATATCGCGCAACCTGCTTCCTGAAACCGCATTTCCAGATGGAAGAACTGACCGCGTCGATTCGTCTCGTCGCGGAACTGCCAGCAGCGGCAGCCTGATGTTCTGTCTCGCGCGGCCTCGTGCCGCGCGAAAACCCGAATACGTCACCTATTGATAAGAGCTAGTCATGGATACCGTTCTTCTTAAGATCAAGGACATCAAGGGCAATTCGACGCTTGACGGCGCGACTGACCAGATCGTGCTGTACTCGTATTCGATCGGCGTGCAAATGTCGATGAACCGCGACGTCGGTAATACGGAACGCACGATGGGCCGCCCGAGCTTCCAGGAATTCAGCCTCAGCAAAGCGACCGATCAGGCCACGCCGGCTCTGTATTCCGCTTGCGCTGCCGGCACCAAGCTCGGCGATGCGACGATTTCGATCGGCCGCAACGAGAACGGCAAGTTCATGTCGCTGCTGACGTACACGCTGAGCGACGCGATGATCTCGTCGATCGCGACCAGCGGCGGTGGCGAGTCCGCGGATAGCTTTTCGATCAACTTCTCGAAGATCACGACCGTTTATACGCAGCAGAACGTCGACTCGACCAAGAAGGGCACGGCCTCGTTCGGCTGGGACCTGTCGAAGAACATCTCGGCACCGCCGTCGGCCTGATCGTCGGCCTCACGCTGCAACCGGCCGTCAAAGCTTCACACTCAGTGTTACCTGGAGTACTCGCGCAATGCCGGCAATCGTCAGCGGTTCATCGATGCCACTGTTCGACCGCCTCGCCGCAAGCGGCGAGGCTCAGCTTCCAGGCGCCGATGCGCTGCGGGAGTCGGTTGCGCGCGAGCTCGGCAGATTACTCAACACGCGGTCGCGTTTGACGTTCGAGCAATTCGCAGCATGCGAAGGCACCGTGCTCGACTATGGTGTTCCGGACTTCTCCGAAAGGTCGTTGCATTCCGGTCCGGATCGGGACGCAATTGCCGCGGTTGTCAAGCGCGCGATCACGCTGTTCGAGCCGCGCCTTGCCAACGTTGCCGTGGGCTTTGTGTTTCCATCCGATCACTCGACGTACGCCGTTCTGACCATCGGCGCAGACATGCGCTCCGGTATCAATATCGCGCACGTCGCGTTCGAACTGGCCACTGACGGTCATACCGTAAGCTACGCCCGCAGCTCGGACGAAGGCTGACATGGCGCCCGACGATATCCTTCAATACTACAAGCGCGAACTGTCATACCTGCGTCTGCAAGGTGCTGACTTCGCTCGCCGTTATCCGAAGATCGCATCGCGGCTGGCGCTGCATGGCACGGAATCGCTCGACCCGCACACGGAGCGGCTGATCGAAGCGACAGCGTTTCTTGCCGCGCGGGTACACCGGGATCTCGATCAGGAGTTTCCGCAAGTCGCATCGGCGCTGCTCGACAACGTGTGTCCATCGCTCGTCCAGCCTGTACCGTCGATGACGATCGCGCAATTCGATCTCGACCCGACCCAGGGCAAGGTGACCGCCGGGTTTCTGGTGCCGCGTCACACGGGCCTGCAGGCTCGTACAGAAACGGGCGAGACATGCCGCTTTCGCACGGCGTGGGACACGGTGTTGTGGCCGTTGAAGATCAGTCATGCTGCGTTCGGCGACGACTCGACGCTGCGCCTCACGCTGGAATGCTCGCCGGGCGTGGACTTTTCCGAACTCGAACTGAAGCAGTTGCGCATCCACCTCCACGGCGACTGGATGGTGACGATGCCGCTCTATGAATTGCTGGTGTCGGGCGTCGCGGATGTCTCCGTTCGGCCCGAGGGCCGCGCAGCGGCGACGCTGCTGCCGGCACGCGCGTGGCGCGAAGTGGGCTACGCGGAAACCGATGACGTGTTGCCGCGCCCACCCAACGCGCAGCCGGCTTATTCGCTGATGCAGGAGTACTTCGCCTTTCCGCGCAAGTTTCATTTCTTCGATCTGCATCATCTGGAAGGGCGGCTCGGATCGGGGCGTCGTTGCGAGATCGTGCTTCATCTCGATCGCGCGCCGCGCGGCCTCGGGATGCTGCGGGCCGAACATTTTCAGCTTGGCAGCACACCCATCGTGAATCTGTTTTCGCAGACGAGCGAGCCGATCGTCATCGACCATCGACACTATGAATACAGGCTCGTCGCCGATCAGCGGCGCGAGTCGATGACGGAAGTTCATTCGATCGCGTCCGTCGTCGCGTCGGACCCGTCGACAGATCGCGTTGCAACGGTCCCGTGTTTTGCCGCCATCGACCACGTCGACACGAACGGCACCACCTTTTTCTGGTCGGCACGGCGCGAACACAGCCTGCGCGAAAACGTACTCGGCACGGACATGTTCCTGAGTTTCGTCAATGCCGCCAACACGCAGTCCGATCCAGGTGCGCCCGTGATCTACGCGAACGTGCTGTGCACAAACCGGCGGCTGGCGGAACACGTGCCCGTTGGCGCCCGCATGATGGTCGAGAAGGTGTCGCAGAACACGCGCGTGCGTTGTCTCTATGAGCCGACCGCGCAGCGCAGTCCGTCGCTCGGAAGCGAGACACTGTGGCGGCTGATTTCGCTGCTCACGCTCAACTATCACTCGCTGGTGAGCGGTGCAACGGGGCGGGCGCAATTGCAGGAGATGCTGCGGCTTTTCGCGTCTGATGGCACGCGTGAGCAGGACCAGATTCGCGGTATCCGGAGCGTGGAGGCGCGCAGCGTCACGGCGCACGTCGGCAGTGACGCATGGCGTGGCTACTGCCGCGGCACCGAGGTCACCGTCGAGTTCGATCCCGAGAGCTTCGTCGGCGGCTCGCCCTTGTTGATGGGCGCCGTGCTCGCCCGCTTCTTCGCGATGTACACGTCGGTCAATTCCTTTGTGCGGCTGGTCGTGCGCCGTGGAGACGAGATATGGAAGCAATGGGAGCCGATGACGGGCTGCCAGCAGCTGCTCTGATCGCCCTTCTCAAGGCGAATCCGCAGCGCTTCGATCTGTTCCAGGCGATCAGTCTGCTGGAACGGGCTGCGCCATGGGCGAGGCCGCTTGGACGCGGCAACGGGCATGGCGAGGCCGTGCGTCTTGCCGGCCATGTTTCGCTCGCGTTCGAGCCGAGCGACATCCGCAGCGTGCGCGAACATGTCGGGTCGCAAGACGGCGGCCACGCAGATGCCGCGAACGAAGACGGACACACATCGCGCGAGCGGCACGGAGCGCACGAAATGCACGCCAGCTATACGGTGACGACGCCCGTGCTCACGCTGGCAGGCGCGAACGGTCCGCTGCCGATGGCCTATACGGAGCTGGTGCTGACGCGGCGCGCCCAACGCGACACGGCGACGGCGGACCTGCTCGATATCTTCAACCACCGGTTTCTGTCATTCCTCTACCGCAGCCGCAAGAAGCACGCGCCGGGATTGAACTGGCGCTCGCCGCATGGATCCGCACTCGCGGCGGCGCTCGATGCGCTGAGCAATCTCGGGCTCCGCGCGGGCGTGAATGGCCCGACGCATGGCCCGCACGGCGAACACCTGTGGATGCGGCACGCGGGCCTGCTCGGCGCCGCGCCGCGTTCGATGACGGGCTTGTGCGCCGTGCTCTCCGATCGTCTCGGTCTCAAGGTGCGCGGTGCGCAGTTTGTCGGCGGCTGGCGTGAGATCGATGCCGCCGATTCGCTGCGACTCGCGCGCGCCGGTTCGCGCGCACCGCGTCTGGGCGGCGCGGCGGTACTCGGGCGTCGCACGTGGGACGAAGCGAATGGCATCTGCATCGAGTTTCCCGAACTGACGAAGGCACGCTTCGAAGCGCTGCTGCCCGGTGGCCGTGATCACGCGATGGCGGCCTGGCTGATCCGGTCGTATCTGCAGCAGGACTTCGACGTGCAGTTCGTGCTGCATCTCGCGCCACAACGCGTCGACTGCGCAGCGGGCGGTTTGCGCGCGGGCCGGCTCGGCTGGACCTCCTGGCTGGGCGGCGCGAGCAACGACACCCACACGCCGAAGCCGGTGCGCCTCGCGATGCGCGAAGCCGCCGTGCCCGCGCCGACGAATCTTTGAGAAAAACGCGCATGGACATCGATATCCGTACCCTGTTGAGCCGGCTCAATCCGGAATGCAAGCTTGCGATGGAGCAGGCCGCGCAATTGTGCGTGCGTCAGACGCATTACAACGTCGACGTCGAGCATCTTCTGTTGACGCTGCTCGAATCCGATGCGCCGGATCTGCGCGCGATTCTCGCGCACTTCGGTATCAAGCCTGAAACGCTTACCGCCCAACTTCAGAAAGCCGTCGATCTTTTCAAGCGAGGCAATGGCCGAACGCCTGCGCTGTCGCCGAATTTTTCTCCACTTTTCCAGGAAGCGTGGCTTCTGAGTTCGATGCTGCTCGGCGAACAGCAGATCCGTTCCGGCACGCTTGTGCTGGCGCTGCTTGAGGTAGATAGTCTGCGCGGCATGCTGCTCGAGTCCGCGCCGGCCCTGCTGAATGTACCTCGTGCCAGTTTGCGTGAGCGCCTCAGCGTCGTGCTCGCCGGTTCGGCTGAAGATGCGGGCGCAGCACAGGCACGTGCGTCGACGGCACCGGAAATGGGGCAAGCCAGTGCAGCACCCACTGCCGCGCCGCAAGCTCAAGGGGCAATGCCTTCCATGGCGCAAGGTGGCGGCGCGAGCCAGGGCCGCAAAACTGCGCTCGATCAATACACCGTGGATTTGACGGGCCTTGCACGCGAAGGCAAGATCGACCCTATTCGCGGACGCGACGCCGAGATCCGGCAACTGATCGATGTGCTTCTGCGTCGCCGGCAGAACAACCCGATCCTGACGGGCGAGGCGGGGGTCGGCAAGACGGCTGTCGTCGAAGGCTTCGCGCAGCGCATCGTGCAAGGCGACGTGCCGCCCGCGCTGATCAACGTTTCTGTTCGCTCGCTTGACCTTGCGCTGCTGCAGGCGGGAGCGGGCGTGAAGGGCGAGTTCGAAAACCGGCTCAAGTCGGTGATCGCGGAAGTAAAGGCGTCACCTGTGCCCGTGATCCTTTTCATCGACGAGGCCCATCAGCTGATCGGCGCGGGCGGCAGCGAAGGTCAGGGCGACGCGGCCAACCTGCTCAAGCCAGCGCTTGCACGCGGCGAGCTGCGCACGATTGCCGCCACGACGTGGGCCGAATACAAGAAGTACGTGGAGCGCGATCCGGCGCTGGCGCGACGCTTCCAGGTCGTAAAGGTCGAGGAGCCGAGCGAAGCCGTCGCGATCGAGATGCTGCGCGGCATGGTTCAGAAGCTCGAAGAGCATCATGGCGTCGAGATCCTCGACGAGGCCGTGCGGGATGCCGTAAAGCTCTCACATCGCTACATCTCCGGGCGCCAGTTGCCGGACAAGGCTATCAGCGTGCTCGATACGGCGTGCGCGCGCGTCGCGATCGGCCAGAACGGCTTGCCCGAAGAGATCGAGGCACTCGGTCGCTCGCTCGATACCGCCGAAAACCAGCTTCGTATCGCGCGTCATGAAGCCGCGATGGGCGCTGACCGCGTCGATGCTCTCTCTGCAATCACGAAGCAGCTCGAAGACGAGCGTGCGCAGCACTCGCGTCTCACCGAGAAACTCGCGACCGAAAAGCGCGCAGTGGAAGAGGTGCTAACGTGGCGAAAGAGGATTCGCGGCTATCTGGCGGATCAGAGCGGCGCGGCCGAGCCCGAAGAAGGTGAGTCGCTGACGGCGAATCTGTCGCGACTGGAGAAAGGGCTCGAAGCCGTGCAAAACGACGAGCCGATGGTCCCCGTGTGCGTCGATTCGGAAACGGTCGCGAAGGTGATATCCGGCTGGACGGGTATTCCCGTTGGCCGGATGCTCGCCGATGAATTGCATACGGTGCTCTACCTGCAGGACAAGCTTGCCGAACGCGTGGTAGGCCAGGACGAGGCGCTTGACGCCATCGCGCGCCGTGTGCGCACTTTCCGCGCCGATCTCGACGATCCAGGCAAACCCGTCGGCGTCTTTCTGCTCGTCGGACCGAGTGGCGTCGGCAAGACGGAAACGGCGTTTGCGCTCGCGGACCTGCTGTACGGCGGTGAGCGCAACATGATCACTGTCAATATGTCCGAGTTTCAGGAGGCGCATAGCGTCTCGGGGCTGAAGGGCGCGCCGCCAGGGTATGTCGGCTACGGCCGTGGCGGTGTCCTTACGGAAGCGGTACGACGCCGCCCGTACAGCGTCGTGCTGCTCGACGAAATGGAGAAGGCGCATCCGGATGTGCTGGAACTGTTCTTTCAGGTGTTCGACAAGGGCGTGATGGAGGACGGCGAGGGCGTCCCCATCGACTTCAAGAACACGCTGATCCTGCTCACGTCGAATGCGGCGCAGGACGTGATTACGGAAGCATCCCGCGGCGGCCGTCGCCCGCCGCCCGATGAACTGATCGGGAAGCTGCGCCCGGCGCTGCTGAGGCAATTCAGCCCGGCGTTTCTCGGCCGGCTCGTGCTCGTTCCGTACTACCACCTCGGCGACGCGCAGATCAACGCGATCGTCAATCTGAAGCTCGAACGGCTTGCGCAGCGCTTTACGCGCAACCATCTCGCGCAGCTGACGTGGGACGCGGATCTCGCCACGCTGATTGCACAGCGCTGCAAGGAAGTGGACAGCGGCGCGCGCAACGTCGACCACATTCTCACGCAATCGGTCCTGCCGGAACTGGCGCGCCAGGTGCTCGAGAGAATCTCGATATCGGAGTCGTTTGGCGGCGTGCATCTTGCGCTGGGCGCGACGGGCGACATCGAGTTCCGCTTCCTGCCGAAGGAGGCGTAAGCGCATGTCCACACTGCCCAGCCAGACGAACTGCTTCGCATCCGTCTCGACACCGTTCGGGACGGATGTGCTGCTGCTCGATGGTTTCGGGGGGCGTGAAGCCATATCGGAGCTGTTTCACTTCGATCTGCGCATGCGTTCGACGAACAAGGCGCTCGACCCGCAGCAGATCGTGGGAAAGAGTGCGACGGTGACGCTGAAAGATCACACTGGCGTCGCGCGCTATTTCAACGGCATCGTCACGCGCTTCGCGCATTCGGGCGCGGACGTGCAGTACGGTTTCTATTCCGCCGAACTGGCGCCGCGGCTGTGGCTGCTGACGCTCGGCCAGGACCGCGTCATCTGGCAGAACCAGAGTGCGCTCGACATCATCAAGCAGGTGCTGGGTACTTTTAGCGTGACCTTCGAGGACCGCACGAAGCACGGCAGCAACTACCTCGTGCGCGAGTATTGCGTCCAGTACGACGAGAGCGCGTTCCAGTTCATCTCGCGTCTGATGGAAGAGGAAGGCATCTTCTACTTCTTCACCTTCGCGGACGGCGCGCACACCATGGTGCTGGCGGACGATCCATCAGCACACGAAGCGACAGCGGCAGGCACGCTCTATTTCGCACCCGACTCGGGCGCCGGTCAGGCGGTACAGCGGCTTGGCGCATTCGAAGTGTCGCGTGGTGTGGTGGCAGGCGAGCACATCGTCAGCGACTACGACTACATACAGGCGGCCACGCTGCTTTCGTCGTCGAAGGGCGCTTCGAGCATTCCGACCGGGTCGCGCTTCACGTTCCCCGGCAAATACGTCGCCGCATCGCACGGCGACCAGATCGCCGGCACGCTGCTCCAGGCGCACAACGTCGCGCAGCAGACGGGACACGGCGCGGGCGGGTATTACGGCCTCGCGGCAGGCACCACCTTCACGTTGAGCGGCCATCCGGACAGCGCGCTGAACGTGAGCTATGTCGTGCGCGCCGTACGGCACGCCGCATCGAACCTGATGTATAGCAACGAGTTCGACGTCTTTCCTGCCACCGTGCCGTTTCGTGCACCGCTGCTTACGCCAAGACCTGTCGTGGCGGGGACGCATACGGCGAAAGTGGTGGGCCCATCGGACGAAGAGATCTGGACCGACGCGCAAGGGCGCATCAAGCTCAAGTTCTACTGGGACCGCACACCCGATGCCGACCAGAACAGCTCGTGCTGGGTGCGTGTCGCGCAGGCATCGGCGGGGCCGGGCTGGGGACATCTGTTCCTGCCGCGCATCGGGGAAGAGGTCGTGGTCAGCTATGTCGACGGTGATCCCGACCGCCCGCTCGTAACGGGTTGCGTCTACAACGGCACGAACGCCGTGCCTGTGACGTTGCCGTCGATGCAGACGCAGAGCGTGATCCGCTCCCGTTCGTCGAAAGGCGGCACAGCAGGCAATGAAATCCGCATGGAGGACAAGCTCAATTCAGAGGAGCTGTATGTCCATGCGCAGAAGGACATGGCGGTCGAGATCGAAAACGCGCTCTCCACCACGGTCAAGGCAGGCGCGGAAACGCATGTGGTGCAGAAGGGCGATCGCAGCATCGAGGTCAGCGAGGGTAAAGAGACGCACACCGTCAAGGGCACGCGTACGGTCGACGTGACGGGCGATGAAACGCACACGAACCACGCGGGGTTCACGCACAACGTCAGCGGCAATCACACGCACAAGATCGACGGCAACTATACGTTGAAGGTAGGCGGCAATCTCGTGATCGAAGTCACCGGCTCGATCAGCATCAAAGCAGGGACGTCGTTGGCCAGCGAAGCGGGTACGTCGCACGCGAGCAAGGCGGGCACGACGCTCAGCACCGAAGGGATGACGGTTTCGCACAAGGCCTCGGCCACGCAGACCGTCGATGGCGGTGGCCAGCTCGCCCTCAAGGGCGGCATCGTCCAGCTCAACTGAGAACGCCCATGTCAACGCCAACGCTTGCTGCCAGTCTGCCGCCCGGTACCGGCGAGGTCGAAACGGTCGTGGTTGAGACGCGCGACGCAGACGGCAACCTGGTCAACTGCGCGTCGCTGGTCCACGGCGTGCCGCATGGCGAAACGGTGAATTACGCGCCGAACGGTACGGCCCTGTCGCGCGCGAACTACGTGCACGGCCTGCTCGACGGCAGCCTGCGCATTTTCGACGCGCAAGGCCAGCTGGTGCAGGAGGCTCAGTATCGCAAAGGCAAGCTCGACGGCGTGACATCTTTGTATCAAGCCGGGCGTCTGGCGAGCCGTAATCACTATGTGAGTGGGTTGCTGCACGGTGAGAGTGCGACGTATGCGCCTTCGGGGCTCGTCACTGCGCAGCTGACGTACGAGGCGGGAAAGCTGGAGCGGGAAGCCGTGTTCATGCACGACGGCGTCGTGGTGAAGCGTGCGCGCTACAGCAAGGGCAAGCTCGAAGGGGAGACGCGTGAATACGCTGCCAATGGCGCGCTGGTGCAGAGTTCGCCGTATCAGGCAGACCTGTTGCACGGCACCGTGCGCCGCTTTGCACCGGACGGCACGGTGATGCAGGAACGGCTCTATAGGCAGGGCAAACCGCAGGGCGAGTGGCACGCGCCCGATGCGGGTGCGCCGCAGGCTGGCGGTGCGCCCGGCCCGCGCCTTGTCAAGAATCTGGAAAAGTGGGTCAGAGGATAAAGAAGCCACGGACAAAAGGCAGAGAGAAAGAGGCAGATATGGGGATTCAGGTTACTTCGGGCACCACGCTGCAATGCAGTTTCGGCGTCGCGCCGTCGGCGTTGCAGGTGCTGCCTGCAAGCCGGGTGATGTGCGGCGCGCCGGCGGCCAACATCATGGATTGCGCGCCGATGGTCAACGTCATGCCTTTCGGGCAATGCAGCTCGATGGCCAACCCGATGGTGGCTGCCGCGACGGCAGCCGCCCTGGGCGCGCTCACGCCGATGCCGTGCATTCCCGTTACGCCCGCGCCGTGGGCGCCCGGCTCGCCGACAGTGCTGATCGGATCGATGCCGGCTCTGCAAAACTCCTCGAAGCTGACCTGTGCGTGGGGTGGCGTGATCCAGGTCGTCGCGCCGGCGCAGTTCACTACCTTGACCGCCTGAGTGAGAGGAGACCATGCAATACGTTTTTTCGATGACTTCGCGGATGGTGACGATTGCCATCACCTGTGCAGTCCTGCTGTGCGTGCTTCTGTTTCTGCTGGGCATGGAGATCGGTGCGCGCATGAATCATTCGCCGCCCACCGCGGAGACGGCCGCCTACGACGCACACGTGTCGCCGCCGGTTGCCGCTACCGCACCGCCCGTTGTCGTTGCGCAACCGTCATCGCCGGCTGCTGCCGACATGGCTGCGCTTCCCGCTTCTTCGACTCTTTGAAACCGGTAAATTCATGTCGTGTTCTCTCCTCACCTCCGTTCGCAACGACGCCCGCCGCATGCATGCGCGGAGCCTGATGCATAGCCTTCGGCGCACGCTTGGCAGATGCCTCACGGGGATTGGGTTGCTGGTTGCGGGCGCGACTGCCCAAGGTGCGTTCGCCGCAACGCCGCTACCGGTCAACGCGCCCGCCGCGTCGGCACCCGCCAGCGCGCCCGTCGTCACGTCGACAGGTCTCGTGCAGATGCCGGACGGGCGACTGCTTGCGCCGGAGTTCGCGCGCATCATCGGCCGCGGGGAGCTCGTGGTCGCTGTCCTTTCGGTGGATCAGCCTCCGTTCTTTGAAGAGCATGACGGCAAGCTCACGGGGCTCGATATCGATCTCGCCCGCGAGATGGCGGCAAAGCTCCGCGTCAAGGTGCGATTCAACCGTGATGCGCACACGTTCGACGACACGGTGAGTCTGCTCGCCAAGGGGCAAGCTGATATCGCCGTCAGCAAGCTCTCGCGTACGCTGTCCCGCGCGACGGTGATCGCCTTCAGCACGCCTTATCTGCGCCTGAAGCGCGCGCTGCTGCTCAATCGGGTGAAGTTCGCGCAGCTCGCGCACGGCCGGTCCGTTCCGGAAGTGGTGCGTTCATACGACAGCACCATCGGCGTGGTGGCGAACTCGTCATATGCGGGCTATGTGGTCAACAACTTTCCCCACGCGCAGGTTCGCAGCTATGCGACCTGGGAGGATGTGCTCAAGGCGCTCAATGCCGGGGACGTCACCGCTGCGTATCGCGACGAGTTTGAAGTGAAGCGCGTACTCAAGGTCGACCCCACGGCTTCACTGCGGTTGCGTGTCGTGACGCTGCAGGATCTCGAAGACACGCTCGCCATTGGCGTCAACGTGAACGAGCCGGCGCTGCTTTCGTTCGTCAATCAGTTCCTCGCTGACCGTAGCACAAAGCTGGACGTTAGCACCGTCCTGCAGGCCGCCGATCACTAATTCAAATAGCGCGTAAAAAGAGACCAGAACAATGAATTCCAGCAGGATCTACGCATTCGTGCTCAACCCGTGGGTCGTCATCGGTAGTCTCGCGCTTGGTGGCGCCTTCGGCCTGTTCGCACCCGAGGCGTCCCAGAAGCTCGGCTTTCTCGGCGACATCTACGTCGATCTGCTGAAGATGACGACCTTGCCGTTCATGATCTCGGCGGTGATCTTCAGCCTGCAGCGACTCTTTCGCGATGGCGGCACCTCGCGTCTGCTGATGCGCGTGATTACGGTATTCCTCGGTGCATCGGTAACGGTTGCGGTCGTTGGCGCGATCGTGCTGTTGATCATGCATCCCGGCGCGAACATTTCGACGGCCACGATGCAGACGTTTGGCCTGATGGTGGGCAGCGATAGTTCGTCGAGTGACACGGTGATGAACCTGTACGGCGCCGATCTGCCGCAAAAATCGCTCAACTTTTCCGACGTGCTGACCAGCCTCGTGCCAACCAACATCTTCGCCGCGCTCGCCAACGGTGACGCATTGAAGGCGCTGGTCTTTGCGCTGCTGTTCGGTCTTGCCGTGGGGCGGGTGCCGGAGCGTATTTCCGTAGGGCTCAGCCAGTCGCTGGAAACGATCTATCACGCTTGCCAGAAGCTGATGCACTGGCTGAGCTACGCGCTGCCGCTCATTCTGTTCTGTATGAGCGCGGCACAACTGGGCAAGTCCGGCGTCGGCCCGCTGCATGCGATGCTGCAGTTCGTGCTGGCGTTTTTCATTACCTCCGCACTCCTGCTGGTGCTTGCGGCAGTCATCATCTGGAAGCGCTCGACGCATAGCCTCGGCAAGACGCTCGACGCGTTGCGCGCGCCTTTCGCACTCGCGCTCGCTACCCGCAACAGCGCGGCGTGCATGCCGAGCATGATCGAAAGTCTGGTCGACAACCTTGGCTTCGCGCGTTCGCGCGTCGAACTGCTCGTGCCGCTGACGATCTCGCTGTTGCGTGTCGGCCCAATGGTCTACTACGTGTGTGCAACGCTTTTCATCGCTCAACTGTACGGCCATTCGCTCGGCGTGGTCGAGGTGGCCACCGTTCTGCTCGCGTCGGTTCTGGCGGGGTTCGCTTCAGCGGGAATGACGGGGCTCGTTACCGTCTCGCTCGTGGGCATGACATGCTCGTACCTGCGTCTGCCGTTCGAGGCGGCATTCATCCTGTTCCTTGCCGTCGATCCGATTTGCGACATGCTGCGCACACTGATTCTCGTGATCGGAAATGCAGCCGCCGTTTCCGTCATCTGTCCTCGTCCGTTGAAGATCTAGGACCCGCCATGGCATTGATCGGCATACTTGGCGGCATGGGGCCGCTTGCGACCGTGGACTTCATGGACAAGGTCGTGCGGCTGACGGAAGCGAGCCGCGACCAGGAGCATCTGCCGCTCCTCGTGGCAAATCTTCCGCACATAGAAGACCGTTCGAGCGCGATTCTCGACGATGGTGCCGATCCTTTGCCGGCGCTGCTCGCGGGCATCGACATGCTGAACAGGAACAGCGTCGGGTTGATCGCGATCCCCTGCAATTCGGCGCACCACTGGTATGCGCAGATCCGTGCGCACAGTGCTGCCCCCGTGCTGAATATCGCCGAGATCTGCGTAGCCGCGGTGCCATCCACGGCACGACGCGTAGCTGTGCTCGCGACGGGCGGCGCGCTGGTGTCGGGTTTCTATCAGCGCGCGCTCGCCGAACGCGACATCGAACCCGTCACGCCGGACGAGACGATGCAGCCGCTCGTAGCCGACTGCATCGACGAAGTGAAGTCCGGAGACCTCGATGCAGCCGCGACACATCTTGAGACCGCGCTTACGATGCTCGCGGAAGAAGGCGTGACGATGGCGCTGATGGCCTGCACTGAAATCCCACTGGCAGCGCAGCGTATCGCCGCGCCACCACTCGCGCTGATCGACAGCTCGCTCGAACTGGCACGTGCAACCGTGAAATACGCGTGCGAGCGTGGCTGGAATCGCCCGCAATGAGAACGCTCCGAACGCTCTCGCAAAGCACGCTCGGCCTCATCGTCTGCCTGGCGGTGGGAGGTCTGTGCGGCGTGTTCGCCGAGCCCGTCGGGCAATTCGCGTATTTCATTGGCCAGCTGTATCTCTCCGTTGTCAACATGGCAGCGATCCCGCTGCTGGTCGTAGCGACATTTTTTGGCCTGCGGCAGGTCATTGCCTTGCCGAAGCCGCGCACGCGGGTCGGCACGATCGTCGCGCTTGCGCTCGGGCTGGTGGTGGTCAGCGCAATCGTCGGCACGCTGATGGGCGTGCTCATCATGCCTGGCGAGCACCTTTCCGCGGCAGCGCATGCGCACCTTGGCGAACTCGTGCTCAAGAGCGCCAGCGATGCGGAAGAGGTGCGCGTAACGCTGTTCGATCATGGTGGCAGTAGCGGTGAAGCAACGCCTGGCGTACTGAGCATCGCCGATATCTTTCCCGACAACTTCTATCGCGCGCTCGCGGAAGGGCGCTCCCTCGGTATCCTGACGGGCACGCTTCTGTTCGGCATGGCGTTCGCCGCGCTCTCGCGCGAGAAGACGAAGATGTTGAGCAATGTGTTCGAGGGTGTCTATCGGTCGCTCGAAACCATCATTGCGCATGCGAACCTGCTGATCCCGGTTCTTGTACTCGGGGTCGCGGCAAATCTGACGTCGCACACGCAAAGCGCGACCCTCGATGCGATGAGCAGCCTGCTGCTGTGCTTCGCCGTGTCCATCATCGTGCTCTCGGCCGTGGCGATCGGCACGATCGCAGCGCGCGCGGGACAGCCATTCTTGCGGGTACTCGGCAGCCTGAAGGCGCCGCTTTTGATCGGACTCACGTCGGGCAGCGCCACAGCGCCCATTCCCCACACCATCGAAGCGATGAGTGAGCGCCTCGGATTTAGCCGCGGCGTCGTAGAGCTGGTCGTACCGTTCGGCTCGGTGTTCGTACGGGCCGGCTCGGCGCTGTATTACACGCTGGCGACGGTGTTCGTCGCCAACCTCTACGAACGGCCGCTTGGCCCGGGTGAGATCGTGGTGATCTGTGCGGCGTCCGTCATTGCCGCATTCGTATCGGCCGGGCAGAACGGTGTCGCGACTGTCGGCTATACGGGGCTGGTGCTGTCGCTACTCAATCTGCCCGTCGAAGCAGCAGGCATCCTCCTCGTCACTGTCGATCTGATGTGCGAGGGACCGCGCAACGTGCTGAGCCTGCTTTCAGTGTGTACGGTGATCGCACTGGTCTCGGCGGGATTGCCCTCGGAGCGAGTGGCGGCCGTCGATGCGCGCGGCGCAGTCGAACTGAACCCCGTGTTGCGCTTCACGTTCACGCGCGGACAGCTTGTGCTTGCCGCGGGCTGCGTCGTGATGGTGGCTTCACTGATCGTGGTGATGGGAATTGGAGTGGGATCGAGATGATCAACGGTGGGATGCGCGCATTAACGCGCGACTGGACGCGCTCATGCAGGCGGCTGGCGAAGCGAACAACGGGGCTCCTCGCAGCGGCGTGCCTCGCGGGTGCGCTCGGAGGATGCAGCTTCCTCGGGATCAGCGGTGAGAAGGCGAAATGGTCGCAGGTGACGTTGAGCGCCAGCGACGAACTGAACAACAACAGCGCCGTGGCCGTGGACATCGTCCTCGTGAGCGACGACGCGATGCTTGCCCGTATTGCCGAGATGCCGGCGTCGAAATGGTTCGCGGGTCGCAACGATCTCGTCAGCACCTATCCGAAGAATCTGCGTTATCGCAGCTGGGAGATCGTGCCTGGACAGCGCGTCGAGGTGAGCGGCGATGATTTTTCGGGGCCACGTGTTGCCGGCGCGTTTGTATTTGCCAATTATGAAGGTCCGGGCGCGCATCGCGTGCGGATCGAGCACTTCAGCGGCCACATCGTGGTGCAGCTCGAAGGCAACAACTTTTCCGTTCTGGATGCGAGATGATGCATAACGCCAACATGGCGGTGACCGACCGTATCGAATGGTTCGAGGGCATGCTGCTCTCGCCGCAGCATTTTCAGCAGATGGCGTCGCGCATCGATTCGCTCGTTGCATGGCAGACGCTCGCGGCCGCGCCGTTCAGCTGGGGTGTGCGGCGTCTGGTGTTCGACCACGGCCTGCTGCCCGCGGGTTTGCTGCGTGTGCTCGAACTCGACGCGATCATGCCCGACGGCACGGCCGTCACTTACAGCGCTGAAGCGGAAGGTGCGGTGCGCCTCGAATTGCCGCTTGAACCGTTCGCGGCAGCGCTCTCAAACGGTCCGATCGATTTCTATCTGGTTCTGCCCGTCGCGGCCACGATGCGCCGCAGTGCCCAGGTCAAGCGCTTCCGTTCGAGCGCGAGTGCACCCGTCGAGGATCAGGTCTCCGACGCGCCGCCCGCCGATATCCCGCGACTGATGCCGAATCTCGAGCTCGCGGCAGGTGAACTGCCCTCGGCGATGCATGTGTATCTACGGCTCGGTTCTCTGTACAAGGACAACGAGGTGGTGCGGCTCGGCGAGCATCTGCCGCCGTTGCTGGAAGTGGCGCGCGACAATCCGCTGTGGACGAGCGTTGCGTCCTTGCTCGGGCAACTGCGGGGCAAGGCTGCGTTCGTTGCGCGGCAAACCGCAAATCCCTCGTCGAAAGTCGACGACCGCTTGACGCAACTGGAACTCAAGGACCGCTTGCGGAGCCTCCTGAGCGCATTGCCGCTCGCCGAAGCGACGCTGCGCACGCCGCATCTTCATCCGCTCTCGCTCTACCTGTCACTGGCGTCGCTTAATGGATCGCTCGCGATGCTCAAACCCGGTGGCCTGCCGCCTGTGCCCGCCGACTACGATCACGCTGATCCGCTTTCGGTATTCACGCCGCTGTTGCGATCGCTGCGCGAATCTATGTCGGAAGTCAACGAAGAGTACCGCGAGCACAAGTTCGAATTCCGCCACGGCGCGTTCGAAATCTCGCTGCATCCGGACTGGATCGGCGAGCGTCTGGTGGTCGGCCTGCGCGGCCAGTCGGATCGCGATCTGCTGGCGTGGATGGACGGTGCCGTCATCGGCTCCCAGTCGGTCTATGCGTCATTGCGCAGCCGTCGCGTGCTGGGCGCTGCGCGGCGCGGGATCGACTATGCCGAGGACCTCGGGTTGCGTTCGGGCTCGGGTTACCTGCTGTTCGAGGTTGAGGCCGAGCACGCGCTGGTGCTGGCGAGCGAGCTGCTGGTGATCGGCAACCCCAACGAGGGCGCGAGTGCACAGCGACCGCAGGAAATGCTGCTGTTCGTAAAGGGATGATGCGCGCAACGATGGCAGTCGCGAACGCGACCACGTGCGCGAACACAAAGGCAACGATCAAGGCAACCTGAGCATGGCACGAAACCGACCCGAACCCGATGAAGACGATCTCGTGACGGAGCAGTTCCGCACGTTTCTCGATGAGCTCGTCAGGGCGCAGACGCGATTTTCCGAGTTGCCGGATGCCGACCCGGACCTCGCCGCGCGGAGCATGAGTCGTCATCTGCTCGATCTGCTCGAAATCCAGACGCTACAGTCGCGGCGTGACAGTACGCGCTTCGAGATGGAGACGATCGCCGACGCCCGCTATCTGAAGGCGGTCCTGGCCGACGAAATCCTGCTGAATTCGCAGTGGGCCGGGCGTGATCGCTGGACGGGCTATCTGCTTGAATCGACGCTCTTCCGTACCAACATCGCAGGCGATCAGATCTTTCGTCGCATCGAGCAACTGCTGTCGGACCGCGAACCATCCGACCGCAACCTCGCGCGGCTCTATCTGTTCGCGCTGGCGATGGGCTTCCAGGGACGCTTTCGCGACACCGACGCGGCGGCGCGCCTGCGCAGCTACCGCGAGGAACTCTACGAGTTCGTTTATCAGCGCCGCCCCGACCTGGGCGGACGCGAGCGCGTGCTTTCCGAGGCTGCTTATGGGAACACGGTGTCGCACGTCGCGCCGCGCAAGCTGCCCACAGTAAGCCGCTGGACCGTGATTCTGATGCTCGCCGCAGTGTCGCTGCTGGCCATTTCCGAAATGCTGTGGCTGTGGCAGTCGTGGCCCGTACGGGACGCGTTGCATGCCGACCCGGTGACGGGGAGAAGTTCATGAATGTTCGCTGTTTTGTGCCAGCTTTCGGGCCTGACTCTGTAGCTTCGATGCAGTCACGCGGATGCCTGACGCTTGCGGGAGTGCGCCCATGCTGACGAGTAATCTGTTTCTGCTTTCGATCGCGCTACTCACGCTCGTCGTATGCGTCGTGCTGGGCGCCGTGCTGTATTTCGCAATCCACGGTTCGCACGCGAAGCCACAAACCGAGCGCAAGATCGTGCGCCTGCGTTCGGACTCGCTGCGCAGTGCGTTTCGCCAGGCGGTCGAGCTGATCGAAGGCAACATCGCTTCGCGTGCGGAGCGGTACAACATTCCGTGGATCATGATCCTCAACGAAGGGGACGATCCGCGCCCGTTGCCTATCGCCCAGGCGGGCGTGGCCAGTGTGCTTGGTGCTGACGCAGCGAGCCCCGCCGCCACGCAAGGCATCTCGTGGCATTTCTTCGACCGCGGCATCGTGGTCGATATCAAGGCGGCCTATCTCGGCTCGCCGGATGACGATGGCGACGGCAAGCCATGGGACGAGTTTCTCAGCCTGTGCCGCAACTACCGGCAGCAGCGGCCGTTCGATTCCGTGGTGATCACGGTGCCGGCAGCAACGCTGCTGGCCGACAACACGGACGCACGTCTTGAGCTCGTGCGCCACGCGAAGCTGGCGCATCGCCGTCTCTGGCTCGCGCAGAACCGTTTCGCGATGCGCTTTGCCGTCTACGTGGTCATCACCGGCTGCGAGGCCTTGCCCGGCTTTTCGACCTTTGCGCGTGCACTGCCTGAGCCAATGCGGGCCAGCATGCTCGGCTGGTCGTCGCCGTACGATCTATCGACTACCTATCAGCCCGACTGGGTCGACACGGCGATGAACAGCGTGATGCGATCGGTATCGGATGCCAGCGCCGAACTCTTCGCACTCGATTCAGCACACCTCGACGCGCGGCAGTTCCTGCAATTGCCTTCGCGCATCGATGCGATGCGTGCGCAACTGCAGCTCTACGTCGACGAGCTGCTGCGCATGAGCGCGTACCATGAACCGTTCTTTTTCCGTGGCATCTACCTGACGGGCGACGCGAGCGAATTCGCGCAATGGAGCGTGACGCAGGGCGGCGAAGAGGTCGCGCAACTCGAGGCGTTGCCCCCGGCTTCCGGGTCGCAACGCGACAGTGTGATGCTCTATGCCGACGGCGCGGCTACTGAACACACCGATGCCGTCATGGGCGACGGACGGCACGAACCCGGCGGCGCGATCAACGACCTGATGCTGCAGCCGGCTTTCCTGCGCGATCTATTCGAGAAGAAAATCTTCCTCGAATACGGGCTGACGCGCCCGTCGCGCTCACAGCATCTGACCCGCCCCGTGATGAACCGCGCACTGCGCTGGGGCAGCATTGCGCTGCTCGGCGGCTGGGGCATCGGCCTTGTGGTCGCAACCGTGCAACTAAGCCACCGCAATGGCGAACTCGTCGCGGCGCTCGGCTCACTGCGCCGTGATGCAGGCGAGCGCGCCGCGGCTGCGCAACAGGGGCAGGATTTGCCTGGTGACTGGTACCGGCGCAAGGCGCTCGCCCTCATCGTGCTCAACCAGCATCTGAAGACTGACAGCACGTGGACGGTTCTCATGCCAGGCTCCTGGAGCATCGTCGATGACCTCAATGCACGCGTGAAAGAGCGCTTCGAGCGCGAGTTCGGCGAAATCGCCGTCGCCGCGCTTGAGCGGGAAATGTATGCAAGGGTGAGTCAGCTGACGGGCGTGGGGCGCGATCCGAGCACGGGACAGATGATTGCCGGCGACGACTGCGCGGCGCCTGGCGGTGTGCGTGCCGATGCCAGCGCCGCGCCGAGCCTCGCCGTGGACGATCTTCCCCAGATACGCGCATTGCAGCTCTACGTGAATAATGTCGACCAGTTCGACGCTGCGTTGCAGGCGCTGCAGCGGCTCCAGCATCCCGCCGCTGATAACGCCGACGCATTGCGCCTCGTGGTGCGCTACGCGCTCGGTGCGGAGTTGCAGGGCAGCGTGTCCGGGAGCCTGCCGTACTTCTATCGCGAGCAGAATGGTACGGCTGCCGCGCGCACGTCGGGTATCGATCTTGGGCCCGTGCAGCAGGCGCTGCGCTGCACGCTGGATAAGGGTGCACGGCAAGTCGATAGCGGACTGTTCACGAACAATCCCCTGCTGGTCGCAGAGCGGACGGTGACGGATAACCTCAACACGCTTTCGGTCTCCGACGCGGGAGCCAACGACTTCACCAGGCTTACCGCGGGTTATCGCGCGATCGTGGCTGGTATCGATGCCCAGCGCGATCTGCTTGCCTCGGGTAAGGGTAGCTGGCTTCATCAGGCGCAATTCACGCCAGGCCCGGCCTACGACCGCACACTCCTGCGCGTGGCTCAAAACCGCCTGCTCGGCGCGGACCTCGCGGCGCAGATCCGGCAGCGGGACGACACAGGCTTCCAGGCTTTCCGGAGCGAACTGGCGCTGCGTTTCGGTGGGACGAATAGCGGTATTGTCTGGGTCGACAAGGATGCGCGCTACAGCATCTCGCCCGACCGTGCCGCAATGCGTGACGGCTTGTCGAGCCTGCTGAACCAGCCGTTCATGGTAGCGCCACGCAATCGCGAATTGCCGACGCTCACCGACGGCTCGACGATCGTCTGGGACCGCGCGCAACTCGACCAGGCGCTGGCCCTTGGTGACGTGCGTAAGCGCTTCCTTGCTGAAGGCATGACCAATATGCCAGCTACGATGCGTCCCACGATCGAGGAGGCGCTCGATCTCCAGTTCGCGCGGCTGATCCTCGACCAAACGGCTGCCGCGGCGACCGTGACGACAGCGCAGGGCGATCTCGACAGCGCCGCCTTCGACGCCGCGCGCATGCGGCTCGCGCGCATCGAAGCATTGCTGACGGAGCTGGGCGCGAACGCCCAACTCGAAGATCTTGAAATGCTCGTGTCGGCCGATGCGATCGCGCATTTGCAGCGTGTTGATAATGCGCTTACCCAGTCAGAGCTTTACATGACGCGTCAGGATAGTGGCAGCGATGGCGTACGTAGCGGACGCTCTCCCGTGCTCGCGGCGTTCGGGGTTGCCGATGCCTCAGCGCTCGCGCCGTATCTGGACCAGCAGGCAGCGCGCGCGTTGTCCCTCGGCAAACAGGCTTCCGTGTATCTGGCAGCGCTCGACGCGAGCAGCGCGACGGCTCCGCTGGTGCAGCGCTGGCAGGCCATCAATCGCGATCTCGAACGCTACCAGCTCAAAAATCCGAATAGCAGCCTGTTGCGTCTCGAACAGTTCGCGCTGTCCGTGGCGGCGGATCCGGGTCCGGCGGGCTGCATGTCGAAGTTCACTGGTCGGCCTTCCACGAATGGTGACGGTGACTACTTCGCCATCCTGCACGCGCGGCTCTATGACCGGTTGCTTGCGCGTTGCAGCGAGTCTTACGTGTTTGATCTGCGGCAGCGATGGGCGAATTTCGCTTCTGCGTTTAACGAAACCGTGGCGGGTCGGCAACCGTTCGACAACAGCAGCATGATCCATGTCGCCACGCGTGTCGACGCGGTTTCGGCCGATTTTGGCGAACTCGGGCAGGTACTCAAACGGTATGCGCCTGTGTCGGAGGCATTCCACGCAACGCGCGGCAACGCTGCTCAGGCGAGCGTGGCGGGCGGCAAGCTGCGCCAGTTCATCGACAATTTCGATCAGGTCAAAACGCTGCTCGCGCCGCTATATCCATCCGACGACGGCACGCCCAACGGTTACGACCTGAATGTCGAGTTTCGCGCCAACCGTGGCGGGGAGATCGCAGCCAATCAGGTGATCGACTGGACGCTGACGGTCGGCTCGCAGAGCATTTCGATGAACGAAGCGCCACACACGGTGCACTGGGACTACGGCACGCCTGTCTCGCTCGTGCTGCGTTTTGCGAAGGATTCACCGCTGACGGCGTCTGCCGATCCGCAGCAACGCGCGCTGTCGACCGATGGCCGCACGCTGACATGGCAGTTCTCCGACCCGTGGGCGCTGATTTCGTTCATCAATCGCCAACGTGTCGCCGATACCAGCCCGCGCGGCGACAGCACCGCGCAGTTGCTGAAGTTCGACTTCCCGCTTGGCACCGTCAATCCCGCCAATCTCGCTCTCTTGCCAAAGCAGGCGCACGGACGCGTATTCGTGCGGCTCGCGCTGATGCCCGCAGGCAAGAAAACACCGTTGCCGTGGCCTGGCAGCTTCCCGGTGCGCGCACCGGACTGGACCGCGTTATGAAACAGTCATATCCGATGGATGTCACTACCGGTTTCGAAATCGATCTGGAGGCGTTACTTGCGCCCGTGCCCGAGGGGGACGGTGCAGGTGTGTCGCTGCGCTATGAGCCGCTGTACCAGCAGATTCGCGACGCACGCACGCACGACGATGCGAGCGTGCCGATGGGCGAATGGGAACGCCCGCTGATCAAGGCGGACTGGAAGCGTGTCGCGGCGCTATGCACGGAAGCACTCTGCACGCGCAGCAAGGATTTTCAGCTCGCCGCCTGGTTGTGTGAAGCATGGACACATCAGCAACGTATCGAAGGTTTTACGGCGGGCACGCGTGTGATGGCGATGCTCGCAGAACATTACTGGCAAAACGCATGGCCCGCGCTCGAAGACGGCGACGCCGATGCGCGTGTCGCACCGTTCGTTTGGCTCAATGACACGCTTGCGCTGGTGTTGACCTTGCATGTGCCACTCCTCACGATCGAAGGACGCGAACCCGCACACGTGAATCTGGACGAATGGCAACGCGTCATCATGGAAGGCAGCGACGAAGACGGGGCCGATCTCACGCGAGACCTGCTCGACAAACACGTCATGCAAGGTAACAACCTTGCCGGATTGACGACGCTGCATCAGCAGCTCGAAATTGCGCAACAGAACTGGCGCGCGTTCGAGCGTCTCCTCGACACGCTGCTGCAACACGATGCGCCGCATCTTGGCCGCGTGACAGATGTATTGATGCGGCTATCACGTGCCGTAACCAGCCTGCTAGGTGACCGGGCGGTGCGCGTGGTGCCGCCAGCGACGCAGCAGGATGCACCGGACAACGCCGCGCATACGAGGGCGGAACTGCCGTCCTGGGAGAACGGGATGAGTGATGTTTTGCAGGATGCACCGGTTGGACTGCAGTCTGCCGTGGTACGCGACAAGCCGGCTTTTGCGAGTGTCGACAGCCGCGATCATGCATATCAGTTGATCGAGCTGGCGGCGCGGTATCTGGCGGAACATGAGCCGCACAGCCCGACGCCATTCCTGTTGAGACGCGCGGTCGCTTGGGGGCAGATGTCGCTGCCCGAACTCATGCGTGAAGTTGTACGCACTGACGGCGATATGTCGAGGTTCTTTGCGATGCTCGAAGTCGAGTGACTCGCTCACTGGTTGTTACATTCCGTGCGGGTTGTCTGAGAGCGCCAAATTCATTGAAAACAAGTTGCCGTCCGCGGTAGCGCGGGCGGCGTGGAGAGGCTGCCATGGCAGTGGGTTTCGAGTTCGCGACTGGCTGGGACATTTACAAGCTGAATGATGGGGTCAATCCCGTCCACGGTACGGCTATCAACGATCAGTGGATTGCCGCGAACACCACGAGTTACCCTAAGGCCGCCGTCGTGAGAGGCGGCCTGGGCTGGTCAATGACGGTCGACGGCACAGAAATCGAGTGGGTAGTAAAGGAAGTGGAAGAGAACGCGGCCGGGGCGATTCAGCTGACGCAGGTCATGAACGACCTGACGGGTTTCGTTGGCATGCTCAACAAGCGAAACATGCAGAGCTTCCTCACGGCGGCAGATTTCCCGATTGGCACCTTCCGTGCGCCTAACGACCGCTTCATTATCCATATCAAGCAGGACTTGCGGATGAAGCCAATCGAGGCGATTACGCAGGTGACGGGCGGCATCCGGCTGGCGCGCGTGCGCAAGCTTTGGCGTCTGCTCGCAGATCCGAATTCGCATTTCGCGAGCGTGATATTCGGCGGCGAAGGCGGCGGTGCGCGGGGATATGCAGGCTTGCTCAAGCCCATCATCCTTGATCACACGAACATGCGCGACCCGAACTGGCCCGGTCACGTGCCGAGTGCGAAGATGCGCGGGTTGCTGACAATGATCATGACCTATCTCCGGCGGGGCTACTCGCCAACCCAGCAAGGCGTGGGGGCAGTGAAGTATCTTTTCCTGCTGATGTCCCGCACCAGCTTTGGCGCGCTTTTCAAGGACCTACCGAAAGAAGAAAGGGACTACTACAGGACGCATGAAGGCAAGGCGCAATGGGTTGAATATGTGTGCAGGCACCTGATGTCGAGGATGCCGAACATGCCGGCGACCGGGGTTGAACCGGAGGGAATGGTCGTCGAACGCAAGATCACCGACCGCGGGAACCTGTCTACGAAGCCAGTGACATTGCCTATCACCCGCAAGGCCTGGCTAGAGGCGATGGTCGAAGGCCGGGACCTGTTGAGCGCCGCCGAGCATCCCTTGGGCGGCGACGACAACGCGCTGTGGGCGGATAGCAATCCGGAACTCGGCCATCGCCTGCGTGGGCTCGCAGGG
This sequence comes from Paraburkholderia sp. SIMBA_054, assembly GCF_046534875.1. Lineage (NCBI taxonomy): Bacteria > Pseudomonadati > Pseudomonadota > Betaproteobacteria > Burkholderiales > Burkholderiaceae > Paraburkholderia > Paraburkholderia sp. SIMBA_054. Next base: position 211,363 of record NZ_JAWRXV010000014.1, read on the forward strand.
TTGGGCGACAAAATGGATACCGTGATGTACGGGGGACGTCAGAACAAGGCAGCGATCATCGAATTCCGCGCCAGGCAGGCTGCGCTCGAATACTCCTTGTGGCCCGGATATGCGGCGGCGATGCATAGCTTTATTACGGAAATCAACGAGGGCGAGCGGCATGGTGTGATCGACCTCGCGCCGCTTGCGTAGAGCGAGTGTATTCGAACCGGCGTGCGCCCTTCGCTCGCGAACGTCCGTCACCCGAAGCTCAACGGCCCGGGCTGTTGCTCGACAGTCCAGACGGTTTGTCTGCTTACGCTTCTTGGGCGACTTGCGCTCACTACCCTTAGCGCACGAAGCTGGCATCTAGTACTGGCAGAGTGGGCAAGACCTCAAAATTCAACTCCGTGCTGGAACGGATAAGTAATGCAAATGAATCCGCATGATAATGTCCAAAGGTCATATAGACAAAACTAAAACGGTAGTCGACGACAAGTCGGCAATTCACGTGCATACCGTCTGCGCATGTGTATTCCATAAACTGCCCCCTCGTAACCGCGTTAGCTGATGCCTGATTATTTGGGAGAGCGCCAACCGTCGTCGCGGCGTGCCAGATGACAGGAGCGCCGATCGAGTGCCGGCCAGCCGGCGCGTCATTCTTGTACGGCAAATAGCCGTATTCATTCTGATGTATGGAGCGCGCACCCAGTTCACCACGGTGGTCCGGCATATTATTATATTGATGAGGGATGCCGGGAAGCCGCATCGCCTTCCGAACCTTCTGGAGGAGCGCGTATGTCTGTGGCTTGTCATCCTCCAGACATTCCTCATGGAAAATCGGTACGAGCCTGGCGTGGTGTTTGGCGTCGGTAAATTTTAGTGATCCCTTATAGTACGCGCGACCGCATTTATTGAAATATTTCCTCATTTCAGATGGAAAATTTCCACCCCCGTTATCATCCAAGATCGCAACTTCTTGAAATGGCATAACATTCCCAATATCAGAAAAATTAACGCGACAACGCCGATGCCGGGCGTTCTAGAGGAACCTTCCACAGGCTCGTTCCTTTCCCGGGTGTACCTGTTATCGGCTTGCGCTGTCATTACTTAAGTTACCGCGCTTAAGCAAGAGGCGAACTCGAGGCAAGTCTGGCCGATGGGACTTCTTGCGCCCCCGAATCGTAGATCGAAACAAGTCGGTCAGTGCGCCGGGAGACCGGCAAGGAGTAAAGAGTGCAAGTCTCTTACAACGACGGTCTAGCAAACCACGTTGTCCCCGAGTCCGAATTGGGCACGTACGGATCTGGGCTGGGGATGCTCAGTAATGAGCATTCCTACCGCGATACACCATCCCACTTTGGCGCGTGGTTGCCAGGGAGAGGTACTGACAGATTTGTTACGGCCTACGACGGACTGGGCTCCCGTGGTTGACACAATTCCTGGCGCGACGGAGACAGATTCCCTTCGTTCTACGTGCGGGTCGGGCGTTCGGGCGGCATCGGTCATTTGACCGATGCCGCCGGGTTCAGTCGCATACCATGATTACCATCAAGGCAACGACTTGGGTCGAGCCCACGGAAGCCGGCCCCCTCAGATAGGGTTTGCCGAATGCCAGGAGGATGAGTGCAATGTCGGTTGGTCAATTTGTCACTGTCGCGATGGTGAGCTGGCTGCCCCGTGCCTACGGCGCCTGGGCCGTGTTCTCGGGATTGCTTCAGCTCGCTTATGCCGTTCGTCGCGGGAGGCGCTCCGGCACGCAATGGGGCATGCTCTCGAGCGGCGCGCGATCGGCGCTGGCCGGGGTGCTGGTTTCCAGTGAGGCGATGGGCGCCGTCTACTTCGTGATCGCAGGCTGGTGGTGGGCGGTGGGCGGATTTCGACACAAACGTACCGAGACTTCATGAACCAAGCAGGAACCGGGCGGCGCTTGCCACTCGGTTTGCTCACATCCGCCGTGTCTCGGTAGCCGGACCGGCGAGCAAGGCGGCATCGATGCATACGGGAGAACAAGATGGACGACAAGGATATCGCGCTGGCCAATAGCAAGGTGCAGTATCGGACACTGTTGCGCGAGGACGGCTGCACGGTCCTGCAAACGACGATTCAAGCGGGCGGTGAGACGCAATGGCATCACCACACGCATGTCAGCGATCAGTTTCTCGTGGTGCGTGGCGTTTTGACCGTGGAGCGGAACATCGACGGTCGTATCGAGAGCACCCGGGTGCATGATTTCTACTCGGTCGATCCGGGCGTCGTCCACCACGTCAAGAACGAAACGGACGAGGCGCTCGTCTACATCATGGTCCAGGCGGGAGGCGTACCGGACATCGTGCTGGCCGAGCCGTCTCCTTGAGGTGGACCGGCGAGGGGGCGTCGTGCGATGCGGCTAGATCAGGCCCAGCGACGATGCCTTGAGCGTCGCGGCCGCGCGTGTCGAACATTCGAGCTGGCTGCTTCGTCCGTCATTGCTGCGCGCCAGGGTCGCGGCGAGCGCAAGGCAACCCAGGCCAGGGATGCCGCCAGCACACGCGCTTCCAAGCTCAGTGCCGGGCCGCGCACGCCGCGGAAATACCCCGAACCGTCCAGCCGTTCGTAGGCATACGACGCCAGTACGGCAGCCCCGCCAAGCGAGCCGGTCTGCTTACCGGCGCGCGGTTTCGCGCCGCAATTGTCAGAGGCGCGTGTCCCACAAGTCACACAACGTCTGGCGGAGCAACGGAATCGCCTGTTCGAGCAAAGGTCCGCTTGGACGTTGGGCTGACGTCGCAATCCATATCGTGGTTTGAAGCGGAGGATCGGCAATAGGACGCACATAGAAGTCCTGTTGCTGCCCTCCAGATTGAACCGCCTTCAGAGAAAGCACCGCATGTAGATGCTCATCACGCACCAGATTGAGGATCGCGGGGATGCTTTCGATCTCTAGCGCAATGTTCGGCTTCAACGAAGCCTGAGCCATTGCACCTTCGAGCAGCAGTCGAATCGAGTGGGGTCGACTCGGCATGACAAGCTGGTGCTGCGCTACTTGCGTGAGGCTGACGGGCTCTCCTATCAGAACGTCTCCAGCAGATCGGGCAGCGGGGCCGGTAGAAACCAGATACAGCTGTTCGCTCAGGACCGGGGAAAGCTCCACCGTCGCCGAGGTTGCATTCGTGTACACCACTGCACAATCGGCGCGTCCAATTGTCAGCCATTCAAGCGAATAGGCCGATAGTCCTTCCAGGATGCACAGAGTCGCTTTCGGAAAGCGTTCGCGAAATCTTCGCACGAGAGGGGCAGTCAACACGGAGCTGACGCTTGGAGGCAAAGCGACCACGAGCCTGCCCGTTGCTTCGCCACGGCCGTCTTCCATATCAGATTGAACACGATCTACCTGGGCAAGGATGCTCCGGCTGTGTTCCAGCAGTCGCCGCCCGGGCTCCGTGAGCGTCACTCCGCGTCCGTTGCGTTCAAGGAGCACTTGCCGGAACTCCAGCTCAAGGGCTCGCACCTGTCGGCTCAAGACCGGCTGCGCGATGGAGAGGAGATTTGCCGCCCGGGTGAAGCTCCCTAACTCGGCAACGTGGACGAAATATTCAAGCTGTCGCAGTTCCACGATCGCCCCCTGAAATGCAATTCAAACATATCTAATATACACGAAATGACATTGTGTACTATCTGATAGTGTAAAACAATGTCTTATCGAAGACGATCCAACACACAGGAGACACATGCAACGCCCCATTCCGTGCCTGTTTATGCGCGGCGGAACCTCGCGTGGCCCGTTTTTCAGGGCGGAGGATTTACCCGCTGACGTGGCGACTCGTGACCGCGTGCTGCTGGACGTGATCGGGTCGCCGGACCTACGACAGATTGATGGACTGGGCGGCGCGCATCCGTTGACCAGCAAGGTGGCCATCGTCAGTCGAGGTTCTCGCCCCGGCATCGACCTCGAATTCCTCTTCGCGCAGCTACAGCCCAATGCGGACACGGTTGATACGACCCCAAATTGCGGAAACATGCTCGCTGCTGTTGTGCCCTTCGCTCTCGAAGTCGGGCTGATCGCACCTCAGGGAAGCAAGACGACCGCACGCGTTTTGACGGTGAACACCGGTATGGCCTGCGACATCACCATCGACACGCCCGAAGGGCGCCCCGAGTACGGCGGGACTGCACGAATCGATGGCGTACCGGGAACGGCGGCTCCTGTGCTTATCAATTTCCTTGATACGGCAGGGTCGGTTTGCGCTTCGATGCTGCCAACCGGCCGGGTGCGGGATCGCGTCGATCTGGGCAATGGAAGTTCACTTGACGTTACCTGCATCGATAACGGAATGCCGATGGTGCTCGTGCAAGCACAGGCATTGCGGCGAACCGGACGTGAAACTGTGGCTGATCTCAACGTCGACGCCGAGCTGAAGGCGCAGCTTGAAGCACTTCGGTTGCGCTGCGGCGAGATGATGGGTCTTGGTGACACGAGGGCCAAGAACTACCCAAAGATGTGCCTCGTATCGCCGCCTGTTGCAGGCGGCGCGCTAGCAACGCGCTGTTTTATTCCTCATGTTTGCCATGACGCCATCGGTGTCCTCGCGGCCGTCACAGTCGCCACGGCCTGTGTACTTGATGGCAGCGTCGCACACGACGTGGCAGCTACACCACCGGGCGTAGTCAAGCAGGTATCGATCGAGCATCCGTCTGGAGAGTTCAGTGTCGAACTGGAAGTAGATAGCGAAAACCCGCAAGTCATCCGACGTGCCGCTTTACTGAGGACGGCACGACTGATCATGCGTGGAGAGGTGATGGTCAAGGACAAAGCATTTGAACCAGCGGGGACGCGATGATAATCGATTGCCACGGACACTACACAACCGCACCTAAAGCGTTGGAGTCGTGGAGAAGTCAGCAGATTGCAGGTTTGATGGATCCTGCACAGACTCCAGTCGCCAGTGAACTAAGAATCAGTGACGACGATTTGAGGGAGTCTATCGCTGGCAACCAACTGAAGAAGATGTTGGAGCGCGGCATTGATCTAACTATCTTCTCGCCGCGCGCAAGCTTCATGGCACATCACATCGGTAGCTTTGAGACCAGCTCTACTTGGGCTGCGATCTGCAATGAGTTGTGCTATCGCGTGTCGCAGCTTTTTCCGGATAACTTCATTGGGGCAGCAATGCTCCCGCAATCGCCCGGTGTCGACCCGGCGACGTGTATCCCGGAACTGGAACGGTGCGTAAAGGAATATGGATTCGTCGCAATCAATCTGAATCCGGATCCGTCCGGAGGGCATTGGACGTCTCCGCCGCTGTCGGACCGTCATTGGTACCCGTTATACGAAAAGATGGTCGAACATGACATACCGGCAATGGTGCATGTTTCGACCAGCTGTAATGCCTGCTTTCATACCACAGGCGCACATTATCTGAATGCAGACACAACGGCATTCATGCAGTGCCTCACTTCGAATCTCTTCCGCGACTTCCCAACGCTGCGATTTGTGATTCCTCACGGCGGTGGCGCCGTACCGTACCACTGGGGAAGGTTCCGTGGATTGGCACAAGAGCTGAAGTTGCCACCGCTTCAGGATCATCTGCTCAATAACATCTTTTTCGATACGTGTGTCTACCACCAGCCCGGCATTGATCTCCTCACCGATGTCATTCCAGTGGAAAACATCCTGTTTGCAAGTGAAATGATCGGTGCCGTTCGCGGAGTCGATCCGGAAACGGGTTTTCATTTTGACGATACGCGTCGCTACATCGATGCCGCAGAAACGTTGTCACACGATGACCACGTGAAGATCTTCGAGACCAACGCACGGCGGGTTTATCCCAGACTCGACGCCGCGCTGAAGAGAAGAGGGAAATGAATCCATGAGTGCAGAAAACGTAGCAGGGCAGATTGGCCTGGTTAGACGCAATATTGTTCGCGCAGATCAATCCGCCGTACAGCGTCTTTCGGGCTATGGCGTGGCCACCGTGCATGAGGCCATGGGCCGAACGGGGTTGATGAAGAGTTATCTGCGTCCGATATACGGCGGTGCGCACCTCTGCGGAACGGCGGTCACGGTGCTGCTGCATCCTGGCGATAACTGGATGATGCATGTTGCGGCGGAGCAGATTCGTCCAGGTGACGTCGTGGTAGCGGCGGTGACGGCGGACTGTACCGATGGCTTTTTCGGCGATCTGCTAGCAACAAGCTTTAGGGCGCGTGGCGCCGTGGGTCTTGTCATCGATGGTGGTTGCCGTGATGTATTCGACCTGACGGCGATGAAGTTTCCGGTGTTCTCACGGGCAGTTAGTGCCAAAGGCACCATCAAGGCGACGATCGGTTCTGTCAACGTCCCAATTGTTTGTGCAGGAGCTTTGGTTAACCCGGGCGACGTTGTGATCGGAGATGACGATGGAGTTGTAGTAGTCCCGGCGAGCGCAGCTCATGAGACAGCCGAACGAGCCGCCTCACGGGTGGCGAATGAAGAAGAGAAGCGGAAGAAGCTGGCTGCAGGCGTATTGGGTCTGGACATGTACGACATGCGTGAGTCATTGAAAAAAGCCGGCCTGAAGTACATCGACGACTGATGCGCTCGTATTCCATTCTTTCTTTCGGCGATGTTCATGCATCGCCGCTTGGGCAACGCCTGTATGAGACCGTCCGCCGCTGCGATGGTCGTTCGGTCATTGCAGGACGTATCACGGAGAGTACATAAATGAAATTTCAGAAGAGTCTGGGTTGGCTGGACTGGTGCCCGGAACCTTCCCGACCGGTCTTCCGACTTCCGGATGGCGCAGTCGATGCACACTGCCATGTTTTCGGTCCCGGGGACATTTTTCCCTATGCGCCGGAACGCAAGTACACACCGTGTGACGCCAGCAAGGAACAACTGTTCACGTTGCGTGATCACCTTGGCTTCGCTCGCAACATCATTGTGCAGGCCACGTGTCACGGCACGGACAATCGAGCCCTTGTGGATGCCTGTCGTAGTTCTGGCGGCCGGGCTCGGGGCGTAGCGTCGGTTCGCCGAAATGTCACGGATGCTGAACTGCGCGAGCTACATGCCGCCGGAATCCGAGGGGTGCGTTTCAATTTCGTCCGACGGCTTGTCGATTTCACACCTAAAGACGAGCTTCAGGAAATTGCGCATCGGGTGGCAGAACTGGGTTGGCATATCGTCGTGTACTTCGAATCTGTTGATCTTCCTGAGCTGTGGGACTTTTTCAGCGGGCTGCCTACGACCGTTGTAGTCGACCACATGGGACGCCCGGATGTCACGAAGGCCGTCGACGGGGGGGAATTTGAGCTGTTTGTCCGGTTCATGCGCGAGCACGACAACGTCTGGTCCAAAGTGAGCTGCCCGGAGCGCCTGAGTGTCGTCGGACCGCGCGCTGTTAAAGGAGAAGCCTTTCCCTATCGGGACGTGGTGCCGTTCGCGAGACGGATTGTTGAAACGTTCCCAGATCGCGTGCTGTGGGGTACTGACTGGCCGCATCCCAACCTCAAGGATCACATGCCAGACGATGGTGTTCTCGTTGATTTCATCCCGCATATAGCGCCGACCCAAGAGCTTCAGCAGAAATTACTCGTCGACAATCCCATGCGCTTATATTGGAGAGACTGATGCGATCGATTCGTGAGCGCGACTACGACGACATCCCCGGCACGTACGTATTCGACGGTGAGCGCTGTCGACAGGGGTTCGCGCTGAACATGTTTTGTAAGTCACTGGACCAGGCCGCCAATCGTGAGGTCTTTCGCGAAAGCCCGGACACTTACCTCGCCAATTTCAATCTGAGCATTGAGCAACGCAGTGCGGTGGTTTCGCGCGATTGGCTGGAGATGCTTAGATTGGGCGGCAACATCTACTACACGTTCAAGTTGGCGATATTTGATGGTTTGACGATGCAGCATGTTGGCGCCGCAATGTCCGGTAGTCCAATGAACGTGGAGGAATTTCGCGCAATGATGGTGTCCGGCGGTCGGCCGATTTCCGGAAACCGGAGCGTAAAGGAGCAACTTAATGGCTAGGATAGTCGGTGGTGTTGGAACATCTCATGTGCCATCCATCGGCGCTGCGATTGACCACGGGAAGCTTCAAGACCCTTACTGGAGTCCTCTTTTTGAAGGCGTACAGCCGGCAAGGGAATGGATTGAAGAGGTGAAACCCGACGTCGCGATCGTGGTTTATAACGACCATGCATCACGGTTCGCCCTGGACATGACTCCGACGTTTGCGCTCGGAATGGGGGAGCAGTTCACGCCACATGACGAGGGATATGGCCCAAGGCCGGTTCCAGTCTGTCAGGGCGATCCCGAGTTCGCGTGGCATCTTGCCGAATCTCTCGTGTTGAAGGAGGAATTCGATATCGCCATGGTCAGCGAAATGACCGTGGATCATGGGTTGACTGTTCCGCTCTCGCTGATGTTTGGTCAGCCACACAGTTGGCCATGCAAGATCATTCCCTTGTGTGTCAATGTGATTCAGTACCCGCAGCCTACTGCTCTCAGATGCTACCGGCTTGGCCAGGCGTTACGGCGTGCAATCGACGCATATGAACCGGACATAAAGGTTGCCATCTTTGGCACGGGAGGAATGTCGCACCAGCTGCAGGGTGAACGAGCGGGTTTGATCAATGCAGAGTACGACAAGATGTGGCTCGACAGAATGGAGAGCGATCCGGGGTCACTCTCGCAAATCAGTCACACTGAACTCTTGCGGGAGGCGGGATCAGAGGGGCTGGAAATCATCATGTGGTTAATCATGCGAGGCGCGCTCGATTCGGAGGTCCGCCGCATACATCGCTTTTATCATGTACCTGCCTCCAACACGGCATACGGCCTTCTCGTGCTGGAGAACGCATGAGTAAGCCACTGCACATTGGGCTCGTCGGTGCTGGCGCGATTGGCGCTCAACACCTTGATGCGCTTTCCATGCTCGCCGATGTCAAGGTTGTTTCGGTTGCCGGGAAGCAGACATCACAAGTGGAGGAGCTGGCGGCTCGATATGATATTGAGCATGTATGTGCGGAACTCTCGGAGATGCTCTCGCTCCGGGAGGTGGATGCCATCATACTGTGTACCCCAACCCCTCTGCACGCGGATCAGGCCGTACAGTGCCTTGAGTCTGGGCGGCATGTCCTGGTAGAAATACCGCTAGCCGACTCACTCGTCGGAGCAGAGGCAGTCTTGCGAAGTCAGCAGGGCTCGGGGCTGGTCGCGATGTGCGCGCATACACGGCGGTTTAACCCTGGCCACCGGTGGTTGCACGAAAGGATTGATTGCGGCGCGTTCGTCCTGCGCCAACTCGACGTCCAAACGCATTTCTTGCGGCGGAACAACACGAATGCGCTGGGCCAGCCGCGCAATTGGACGGACCATCTCTTATGGCACCACGCCGCGCATACAGTTGACCTGTTTGAGTACCAGACTGGCGAACGGGTCCAGATGGCTCACGCGCTGCGAGGTCCAGTTCATCCTGAACTGGGCGTTGCGCTGGACATGTCGATACAACTGAGGACAAGGTCCGGAGCGCTATGCACGCTCTCCCTCAGCTTCAACAACCAGGGCCCATACGGATCGACGTTCCGATACATTGGGGACGGGGAAACTTTTGTCGCTCGCTACGACGAGCTGGTCGACGGTTTTGGCGCCAGAATTGAACTCCCGGATTCTTTGTTGGGTGGTATCGCCGCACAAGACCAGGAGTTCATCGCTGCAATCAGGGAAAAGCGAGAACCCAACGCGAGTGTCGCAAGCGTTTTGCCTTGTTATCGGTTACTTGATGAACTCGAGCGTCAATTGATTTAACCAACAGGCAGGAGGGCGAAAGTTTCCATCCTCCTGATGCTCGACTCTATTCATGAAACGCCGACGTACCTGACTTACAGGTGCGTGACGCGCCCAGATTTTCCTGCCTTCCGTCCATTTGCGGGAACGTCCGACTGCTCATCAATCGCCTTTTCCACCTCAACCTGATACCTTTGGAGTTCCTTGAGAACGACCCCTCGCAACAGCGACGTGCTCTCCGAAATCAGCATATCGTTTCCAGCGCGGGCGGGCGTGGCTATCGAAAGGCCACACTCGAGGCGCGGACTGTCAATTCGATGCAAACGTAATTCAGGATCTCCAATGCATGGTTGTACGCCGCTTAGTGGAATCACAGAATAGCCATATCCGTGACGGATCAGATCCAGTATTGCCGTGAGATTCTCGATCTCATGGACCACCTGAGCGGTTAATCCCCGTTCAGCAAGGGCGGCCGCTAGCACACCATGTACGACGTTTGTCTTCCCAGCGATCACCAAAGGTAAATCCGGCACTTTCTCGAGTCCTATCGAGCGTGGAGGTACACGATCCTCACGTGCCGCCAGCGGGCCCGATACGAGGTAGAGACTCTCGGTGGCGAGGGGCCGCAATTCCACCGAATCGTTTGAAATTGGATTGTAGATAATGGCGCAATCGAGTTTCCCGGCACCAACTAGTTCTGCAAGATTTGCCGACGTGCCATCTACCGTTCGTAGCGTTACCTCGGGTAACTGTTCACGAAAAGCCTGAATCAGTGGAACGACGACGGTTCTTGCGAGCGATGGTGCCAGTCCTAGGACAAACGTACCTTGAACAGGTCCGCTTGCACCCTTCACAGCCCGCTCGGCAATCGCAATCTGGCGAAGCACCATCGGCACCTGGTCGAGCAGACGTCGTCCTGCGTCAGTCAATACAAGTCCGCGACCGTTGCGTCGGAAAAGCTCAGTCCCTAGCTCTGCTTCCAGTTGAGCCACCTGTCGGCTCAGGGCAGCTTGCGTCACGCCCAACACGCTGGCGGCGCGTGTGAGATTGCCGATCTCCGCGATACGCGAGAAGTGCTGCAGCTGTTTGATTTCCATAATTCAGAACTCTTATCGAGTGCATATCAGATATGCATTAACGAATATTTCTCACGTTAAGATATTAGCATAGAGTAACTCTCAAAGGGGGCGCTAGTCGAGATTACATCGACGTTCGTCCCCGGATTGGGTACGAGTCGCACTGTTGCCGGTGTACAGGGCGATTCGCAGCAAATTTAATCACAGGAGACTCCATGAACACTCCCACGCAACCCGTGGTGTTCAAGCCGAACTCGCGCGGCGCCGACCGCTATCAGTATCTGACCCAAACTGACGCTGGAACACCTGCGGGCGAGTTGATGCGGCGTTACTGGCAACCAGTCGCTCTTATCGACTCACTGCCACCCGGAGCCGCCCCCCAGCCTATCCGCATTCTGGGCGAAGACCTCGTACTGTTCCGCGATGACAAAGACCGGGTTGGTCTCATTGACCGCAAATGTGCGCATCGATGCACGGACCTTGCGCTCGGCCGCGTTGAGGATGGTGGAATCCGTTGTCCGTATCACGGCTGGCTTTTTGATGTTGACGGGCGTTGCTTGAGTCAGCCCGCCGAAGCGTCCGCGACCGCGAAAGACCGGATTCGGATGAAGTCGTACCCGCTTCATGAGGCGGCCGGTGCATTCTGGGCCTACATGGGACCTGGTGAGCCGCCTCTTTTCCCGAATTACCCCGCTCTCGCGGGTGGAGCTGAGCATTGCTATACGACTCGCTGGCTCGGCGCCTGCAACTGGCTGCAGGCGAGCGAGGGCAACATCGATCCCGTTCATACGTCCTATCTCCACCAGCTCGAACTGTCGAGCGAAGACATGAAGGCGCGTTGGGGTGTGTTCTCTAACCAGGCCCGTCCCGAATTGGCTGTCGAGGACACCCGATTTGGCGTGCGGTTGTATACCTCGCGCAAGATTGACGGTACGGACCGTTCCTCCATCCGGATCACCAATTTCGTCATGCCGAATGCGTGCGCGGTTGGCGGATTTGAGATCCTATGTAGGCAGGGCCGGTCGTCCACAAACTGATACGTAAAATCAGCGTGTCGAGTCCTGTTGAAAGGAGA
>NZ_JAWRXV010000893.1:0-267 GCF_046534875.1 Paraburkholderia sp. SIMBA_054
CTGTGAAAAGGCTAATGTTATTCGGACGTAAAAATAATCCCCATTCTTCCCCTTCAATTTCTATTTTCGTTCCCACTGTATTCTGTATATCATTTGCGAAATGACTCATGATTAAATATGAATTTTTAAAGGATTTGATCCCGTTGTAAGCTTTCTCGCCTTCAAATAAGGCGTGCATTTGGTCATTCCATTGTGTCGTTTTAAAGGGTTCACCAAACATCCGAATTTCTCCATCTTCTTTAACCAATGCAATTTGATACCCTAGAT
>NZ_JAWRXV010000894.1:0-267 GCF_046534875.1 Paraburkholderia sp. SIMBA_054
CCGCGCGGAATCTGCCGGAAGTAGATGCCTTCCTGCTTGATGGACGTGAACACGCCCATCGACGATTTGAACACGTAGGGCACCGGCTCCGTCACGCACATTTGCGGGCCGCTCACGGTAAGCGGCGCACCCTCGCCGAATTGTTCGGTAAGACGCGTCGCCCAGGCGCCCGCACAAATGACCAGTTGCGCGGCGCGGTATACGTCGCCCTGCGCGCTTTCCACGCGAAAACGGTCGCCGTCTTTTTCGACGCGCACGATCTCCGTG
>NZ_JAWRXV010000895.1:0-267 GCF_046534875.1 Paraburkholderia sp. SIMBA_054
GGTGTGCGCGCACACGTCAAGGTGACGCAGGCGCAATCGACGGTGGCGGAGCAGCAGTACCGCGCGACCGTAATGGGCGCGTTCGAGGAAGTGGAAAACGCGTTGGTGAATCTGAACGCGCATAAGGCGCAGCGCGTTGAATTGCAGCAACAGGTGGATCGTCTGCAAATTGTGGCCGATCAGATTCAGTCGCAACTGCGGCTCGGCGTGGTGTCGCAACTCGAAGTATTCGAAACCGAGCGCACGCTGCTCGAGGCGCAGTTGTCG
>NZ_JAWRXV010000896.1:0-267 GCF_046534875.1 Paraburkholderia sp. SIMBA_054
GCGCAGGGCGGCACGCAACCGGAAGGCTGGTCGGGCGCCTGCTGGGCATTCGTGAACGCGAAATACGAGCAGTTCATCTATGGCCGTTATCCGATTTCGGAACGCTGGCGCGTCAATTTGACGGCGCTGATCTTCGTCGTCCTGCTGGTGCCGCTGCTGATTCCGAAGGCCCCGAAGAAGGCTCTCAATGCGATCCTGTTCTTCTTCGTGTTCCCGATCGTCGCCTTCTTCCTGCTGGTCGGCGGCTGGTTCGGCCTTCCTTATGTG
>NZ_JAWRXV010000897.1:0-267 GCF_046534875.1 Paraburkholderia sp. SIMBA_054
GTGGTCATCGGCTTGAAGCCACCTAGCGCCGCGGAAATCGCCACGATCATCGCGGTGTCGGCGGCGGCCATGAACACCTGGCCGCAAATCACGCCGCCTGAATGCCGCAGCGCGCCGGCGAAAGGCAGGCGCAGCGTGGCGCCTTCCGCATCGGCTTTGACGGGCGTGAGCGCCAGTTCGCGGACCCACGGCGCGAGGATGCGGTCGAGCAGCTCGATAGTCTCTTTGTCGTCCATGGCGATTCCCGTCGAAGGCTGCGCGGAGCGT
>NZ_JAWRXV010000150.1:0-2369 GCF_046534875.1 Paraburkholderia sp. SIMBA_054
TACCGCATCGCTGGGCACCTGCCGCGACTTGATTGACGGCAATTTACGCCCAGGGATGCCTTTGCCGGGCGCTTACCATACAACAGGGGTCGCATACGGTGCCCTGAATGGTGTGCCGCCCGCGGGGTGGTCAGGTCGAATTTTGTCGACCGGCCCGGCTCGCCTGAGAATCAAGGGGGGAAAGGGGGCTTGCAAGGCAGTGCAATCAATCAGCGACGTGGCCAAGCACGGGATCCGGTAGGGATGGCCTCGCTAACCGGGGGAGCACTCCAGCCTCAGTCGGTTCAGCGCTCCGGGCGCTCTTAAATAATAGCGGATCCCACTCGCGTAACCTAATGTAACCTAAGCAGCAGCCCGGATCGGCGGTCCCCGGTCGTTGGCAGTGGAAGTGAGGCAGCAAACACAACAAGCCAAGACCAGCTCCCGGGGGCGTCAATCAATCATCGTTGTTTGGATTTGAGACGAACTTATGCAGCCGCAGCCCTTCGTCGTAAACCTTCCCTGCGACGGACCACGCCAGCTTTTCGAGTTTGGTGGCATTAACATAAAGGGGTATGCCGAGCTTCATCGCGAGGTGACCTCGTGCTGGGTCAAAGGGTCCGGTGTCGTCATCATCGTCAGTCTCCCACGGCCGGAAGAGTAGTGTCGCCGCGTCCAGTCGCATCTGTTGGGCTGCTTTGCTTCTTCCTGTGAGTTCACTCCCAATGAAGTCGGCGATTTCTGCTCCGGACCAATCGTCAAAGTCGAACCCGTTGTCTGCTTCCAGATACCATGGAAGCCGCGCCAACGTTGCACGCGGATGGGACCTGCCGGTCTTCTTTATTCCCTGTATCAATCCATTTTCGACGAGACGGGTAATGCCGACCTGTTCACCACCTGCGTCATTAAGGATGACGTTGACGTGTGCGACTTTGCCATCGTTCGTCCAGTGAGATTCGATTTTGACGATGACGCCTACGAGACCCCCCCCGTCGGACTGAATACTTACCTCATCTTCGGCAGATAGTTCCTGGCTGGCCAGGATGCTGTCGAGCGCGGCCCTGTGAGCGCCCCAAAAATCCGCTAGCGCCGCGTCCCGCAGCGGTCTGTAAAGACCGTAAAGGGTTATGAGGTTAGCCTTCATCTCACGGCTTAGAGCGGGCGCGACAGCCCTCAAGGAGACCCCGCAGTCTCGGCTTAACCAGTCGAGGGTGTAGGCGATACCGTAGGCAGCACCGGTCCGACTTGCCCGCATTATTTGCTCGGCTTCAACTACGGCCTGCTCGAGTGGTAACGCTGCCTTTGTGGGTTTGCCTAGTCGCATGGTCGCGTCCTCCGATGTCGGTATGATACCGACAGTGCATCGTCGACGGAGGCGCTGGTCATGGTCAGGAGAAGAAGGTTACCGTCCTTTACAGCCGGCGAACTGAAAGCCCACCAACGAAGACGGAACGCTGCGGAAGGGCCGCGTACCTACTATGGCACAGAGCATGACGCGTACCTCCGGATAGAACAATGCACGCAGATTCATCTGCGCAAAGGCGGTGGGCTGGCGTTTCAGGCGACGTCATGGGAAGAGTCTCCCATTTTCCTGGCAAGTCTCCGGCACGGTCCGGCATATCTTGGGTTTGCGCTGCTACGAGCGCCTGCGGAAGAGAGCGACCTCCTCGGGCTAGGAAAGGCGATCTCGGCCGCAATCCCCGTGACCGTGAAGGATGTGCTTCTTGACTTCGATAAGCGCGACACTGCGATCGCACCCTTACTTGCTGGACTGGCCTCCGGCCGCAGTCGGGTTGTTTTCGCTGACGACCCGCACTATCGCATGTATTCCGTAGATAAAGAGTTGAACGAGGTCGATGGCCCGCCGCTTGAACAGGCACTGGGGTTAGCGCTGCGCCTGTGCAAGGCGGCAGGCTGCGTGGCACATGAGAAGGAATTTCCTTGGTTCAAGTGGCTGGAATTTACGCAGCCGCTGGCCGACGCGTATCGAGACACCGGCATACTGGTGGCTGAGTTCTGCCGACACATTGCGAGGGCGGCGGATAGAAAGGAGATGGCGCTAGCTGATGTGCTAGCCGGCGCTTTCCAGAGCGAAGCGTTTCAAACTGCATCAAGCAGGCTCTCCGAGTGGGCTGGGAAACAGCGTAAGCGATCCACTATCGACGTCTACCCAACAGCACTCTGAGCGAGGAGCATAGGTGTCCACCTATTTGTGAGGTGGACACCTATGGCTGACAAAGACTCAGAGCTGAGAGTAGTTCGGCAAAGCAGCGACGGCCGTCGCCGCTACGATGAAAATGGCAAACGGGCATTGATCGAGGCGGCGTTACGCCCGGGCGTCTCGGTGGCGCGCATGGCGCAAGAGCACGGGATCAACGCCAATCTGCTGC
>NZ_JAWRXV010000898.1:0-267 GCF_046534875.1 Paraburkholderia sp. SIMBA_054
GCCCGCCACCAGCGCGACCGGCACCGCGATCGGCGCGGCAACCGCCGCGGGCAGCATGACGGCGCCGAACTTGCGCAGCGTATCGGTATCCCAGCCAAGCGGGCGGATCGCAAGGTGCCGTCCGTCACGCGAAAGCGTGATCGCACTGCCGAACGCGACGGAGCATGTGCCCCGCGCGATGGCCTTCACAACGATCGCGCCGGCGCCGCACTGTTCCGCAAATTCCACGAGCGGCGCAAGCGCCCAGGCCGCCAGCGCGCCAGTCAG
>NZ_JAWRXV010000899.1:0-267 GCF_046534875.1 Paraburkholderia sp. SIMBA_054
TGCAGCGCAGAACGGTGGAGCGGGTGATCGCCTCACGATCAGGCGCATGCAGCAGATAACAGTGGCGCTCGCCAAACGTGTTGCGCACCTCAGCGAGCAACGCTCGCAGGCCGCCATCGCGGTCGTGGCAAAACCAGAATGCGATCGGGTTGAACGCATAGCCGAACACGCGCGGGAATGCTTGCAGCCAGATACGGCCATCCGCTTCGTGCAGGCCGGCGGCACGTAGTTGCGCCCGCATCCATATTGCGAGATCGCTGCCGTCGC
>NZ_JAWRXV010000900.1:0-267 GCF_046534875.1 Paraburkholderia sp. SIMBA_054
GGCGCGGTGAGATCCCAGCGCATGGTCAGCGGCTGGCCTTCATGCTCTCCGCGCAGTTCGACGTACATGCCGCCGAGGTCGCCGCCGAAGCGATCGAACCAGCGCGCGGCGCGGGAGAACATGGGGGCCAGCGCGCCCATCGGCACCGGTACACGCCATTGCCGCAACATGGCGATCAGCGCCAGCGCGCGTTGCAGCAGCGGCAGCTCCAGCGCGGCGCGGAAGCGCACGCCGCGTACGCCGGGATAGCGGCTGACCAGCAGGTCG
>NZ_JAWRXV010000151.1:0-2327 GCF_046534875.1 Paraburkholderia sp. SIMBA_054
ACGTATGCTCGCAACCGCTTCGATAACCTCAGCTTCCATTCATTAGCCCCCTGTTGCGCTTCACTCTTGAAACCGCCGATGCAGGTAAGGTGACAGAGCTCTATAGAGGGTAATCGTCACCTTTTTCCATTGCACACTTCAACTTCTTCTCCTGGTCTTTAACGTTTTGTTCGCATTCGAGCATATGCACACCAGCTGTAAATTCCCAGTGCCAAGGCTCGTCTATTTTTTTATTTTCGTCGAAGCCGAATTTGTTGGCATTCGATTTTAGCCAGTCAAAAAGCCACGACTGTTTCCAAAGCCTCGTTTGGCTCTTACTGGGCCCGAGCGCGCAGCCGTGGTCGAAGGTCTCGAAGTCGATTGCGAATCCGGAGTTATGGAGACTGAATCCGGGTGCAGCCAAACGCTTGGCAATATATTTGCTCAGGTATATTGCGGCCGCATCCCCGTGTTGTCCGTCCAGCAGTTTTTCTCGGGCCGCCGCTGTAAGTGCGTAGTATCTTGGAAAGAACTGTCTCCAGTTCTCGAACTGCCTTTGAGCGGACCTGTAACCGCTTGCGACGCCAATGCTTTTTGCAAGGAGAGCCCTGGCCGAATTGGATTGCTTTGCCCTGTCCAG
Organism: Paraburkholderia sp. SIMBA_054; assembly: GCF_046534875.1. Lineage (NCBI taxonomy): Bacteria > Pseudomonadati > Pseudomonadota > Betaproteobacteria > Burkholderiales > Burkholderiaceae > Paraburkholderia > Paraburkholderia sp. SIMBA_054. The sequence continues at coordinate 620 of NZ_JAWRXV010000151.1, forward strand.
ATCGTTTCTCGCGGCAGTCAAAAGGCGTTGACATGCTAACGCGGCATCCGTTCTCGCTTCGACCCGACCTTCGATCCTGGATAGCTCCTTCTTTGGCAACTCGTCCACAAAATTCCGTTGTTTGCCCGCCAAGAGACAATGCAATGTATACACTCTTTTCATGAATTCAGTCTTTTCGGGCGAATCCAGGCCCGCCAGCTTCCCCGAATCAATAGCGCTTGTCATGTTGTCTCCTTTGGACTGCCGTTTCTAGCGAGCCCCCGCCGACTCCTCCACCGTTGCACCCTTGTCAAGCCAGAACCGCTGACCCTACTTGTCACCAGTGGCAATCTGGTCGCTTCCCATCGGCGCGTGGCCGAATCTCATACTGTCAGAAAGACGGCTCTCCGTGCCGCACTCGGCACGCGCTGTGACTACACTGGTCATCGCGCGTCTGCCGGATAATTGGTGACCCTTACCCGGAATCTGAATGTGGTTCCCTTGATATATGCGCCGTTGCTCCGGTAGAACCGATTCATCAAGTCGCGCTGGGCGTTTTGCTGCGCTATCGACGCATGGCCGACCCAGACGCGTCCCTCGTTTTCCAAGGTGCTTGCGAATGGGTATTCGTCCCGGCTTAGGATTCGCGGAACATCTTCCAGCGACATTTTCCGGATATATCGTTTTTCCTTGTCTGACCGGTAAAGATACGTAAGGACATCCGGCCGACCTCCCTTCTGGGCATGCCAGATATTCTCTGCGATTTCGCGAATGCTTTCATCCAGCCAGTCGTACACCATGACCGGCAATTCGTCCTCCTTGTCGCCCATAACTGATCACCTGTGGAAAAGACACTTTCGACGCAAACTCATCATCAACGGCACAGTGCACAATAAAATAATCGAGGGTTTGACGCGGCGCAAGCACGCTATTGCGACGTCGGACGGTAAAGAAACCGGCCGGTTCTGCGGGGAGCTGCGATTTGAACCGGCGGATCCGAAGTGACACAACCGGGGCGAGCCCCGGTTCTCAACAATATTTTTAGAGCGTTACGGATCGCCCCTTGCTGCTTCAGCCTGCACGACAGCCGCACCTAGTTGGCGCGATCCAAACGGCTCGACGCGATGACGATTGGCACATAACGCGTACTCAGCGTCCTGAGTTGAAGAGAGCACCGGCGATGAAAGTCAGAGTGGCCAATGAAGGAGATACGCCCATCCGGATCATCGTGGACGGCGATCCTGTATTTGGAGCGACGCTCGAAGCAGGGGCGGAAATGGTTTGGGATGGCGAACTGGTCGAAGTGCAGGACCTGGAACCCAGTCAGGGTGCAGCCGAAGATGACGAGTGACGCGCAGGCGCTCGCCGCCACGCCGGCGGCATGCTCATAAAGGCCTTTTGCTATCGATACCAGGCCCCGGTTTGAAAAGCGTAAGTTGCCGAACTATCGTCAAGAACGGGGGGCCGGTACCCCGGGTAGCATTTCGGAATGTTCCTCGGCCTCCGCCGGTTCAACAATCGCAGTTAAGAACTGCGGGGCGCTTCCCGATTTATGTAACCGGACATAACAGGGAAGCACCACAGACCTCACCTTTGTGGATGGCTTGTCGGCGAACGACCGGTAGCTGACAATGGCGAACCGCTGAAGGGCTCTAATCTCACTGTGTCATAAAAAGGTGTTTGCAGCAAAGTGATACCTGGTAGTATTGAATAATACATACTTCGAGCG
>NZ_JAWRXV010000901.1:0-267 GCF_046534875.1 Paraburkholderia sp. SIMBA_054
GGATCGGCAATCCGAATCTCGTCAAGACGCTGGAAGAGTATCTGCCGGATGCAAGTCCTGAGCGCATCAAGGTTAGCGCAACGGCGAGGGTCACGAAGTCGTGGAGCGCGAATGGTATCGACGTGGAAAAGAAACTCGAGGAAGCATTTGCCATCGACGACCGGTTCGGGATGATGCTCGCGATGCAGCTGGCGTTCGGGCTTCGCCGCAAGGAAACCATCCTCATTCAGCCGTGGGTATCCGACCAGCGGGATCTCGGGAAGGATT
>NZ_JAWRXV010000902.1:0-267 GCF_046534875.1 Paraburkholderia sp. SIMBA_054
GTAATGCGCACCAGTCCGCGAGGCTCACCCGCCAGGTCTTTGACGCGCCCAAAGTTCTCTTCGATGGTTTCATACGCTTCGCGGGTGCTGTCGACTAGCGTCTGCCCTGCTTCCGTAAGCCGCATACTGCGTGTCGTCCGGCGCACGAGCGGAACGCCCGCGGCTTCCTCCAGATCGGCGATACGCTGGCTCATAGCCGCCTTACTGATGCCTAGGCTTTGCGCTGCAGCAGTGAAACTGCCGCTGGCGGCTAGCACCGTCAACGAG
>NZ_JAWRXV010000903.1:0-266 GCF_046534875.1 Paraburkholderia sp. SIMBA_054
ACTTTGCACTGCCAGCGGTGATGTGAAGCGGGTTGGACCCGCGCGGGGCATACCTGGCTAACACGGCGGGGATATCCAGTCCCGGCTAGAGAATGAGGCCTCCGCGCGCGTCTTTCATCAGGGTCCGGGCCATGAGCCCAACATGACCGGTTGTAGAACTGCAGTCCTTCACCTTCTCACACGCACCGGCGCGGCATTGCAGTACGTATCAACAGCGAACTTCGTTTGAGCTTGTACTCAACGGGGAGCCCTTGTAGCGTGTTAGG
>NZ_JAWRXV010000904.1:0-266 GCF_046534875.1 Paraburkholderia sp. SIMBA_054
ACTCGGCAGCCGCATCTCATAAATCGAATGATCCTGAACGTAAATCATCCGCAAATTCGCTGATCCAGGACGTTCCGCGACCAGCTTTATAACTGCCCGTCGTTTCATTCGCGAGACGTGTGACCGTGACTTGCCTGCCGACCGGGCCAACATTCCTGTCAGCCGGATAGGCGTCCTCGTCGGCGATCTGGAATTCAGCGACTTCGAAGCCGAAATCAGCCAGCAACGCGATCACATCCGCTTGTTCGTCTTCCGGAAATTCGATG
>NZ_JAWRXV010000905.1:0-266 GCF_046534875.1 Paraburkholderia sp. SIMBA_054
CGGCGGCGCTCAGGGCCAGCGCCGCCACGCGCGAGCGCATGGCCAGCGGCACCATGGCCGGCACCAGCAGCGCGTAAAAGACGTACATCGGCAGCACGCTCGACAGGTACGGCTGCCGGCGCAACACCGCGATTTCCAACGCCTGATGCAGCGGCCTCGCGGCGAAAGGCGACCAGCCGTTAAGGTCGATCATCGCGTGATTCAGATTGAGGAACGCGAGCACCGCGCCCGAAAGCAGCGTGAGCAGCGCCGTCAACAGATAGGCG
>NZ_JAWRXV010000906.1:0-266 GCF_046534875.1 Paraburkholderia sp. SIMBA_054
GTTCTCGTATAGCGATGCGACACCCACAATGATGGCGAGGATCGTTATCGCCAGCCATTTCACGACATGGCCCATGGTGCGAACAGTCGCATAGAATTTGATGGCGTCTTCCAGATTGTCGATATCGTCTTCGTCCAGCTTTGACAGGAATTCCTTTGTCCGGTCTGGAAGCTCGTTCATGCGGTTTACGGTCGGTGCTTCTGTGTCCATTGGCGTCATGCCTTCCACCCGCACAGCTTCGCACCCTTCTCATTATGAGCAAGCAT
>NZ_JAWRXV010000152.1:0-2162 GCF_046534875.1 Paraburkholderia sp. SIMBA_054
TTGGCAGCGTGGAATCAGGAACTTCGGTACTATATTTCCCTCGCCATCACAGCTCCGCCTTAATGGAAACGGGATTTGCCTCGTTTCTCATCTCACAACTTGGACGTGCACAACCAACGGCACGCTCACCCTATCCTTCTGCGTCCCCCCATTACTCAAACGGCGGGGAGGTGGTACAGGAATATCAACCTGTTGTCCATCGTCTACGCCTATCGGCCTCGACTTAGGTCCCGACTAACCCTGAGCGGACGAGCCTTCCTCAGGAAACCTTAGGCATTCGGTGGACGGGATTCTCACCCGTCTTTCGCTACTCATACCGGCATTCTCACTTCTAAGCGCTCCACCAGTCCTTCCGGTCTGACTTCACTGCACTTAGAACGCTCCCCTACCACTGATACCATTGGTATCAATTCGCAGCTTCGGTGGTGTATTTAGCCCCGGTACATTTTCGGCGCAGAGTCACTCGACTAGTGAGCTATTACGCACTCTTTAAATGATGGCTGCTTCTAAGCCAACATCCTGGTTGTCTAAGCAACGCCACATCCTTTTCCACTTAACGGATATTTGGGGACCTTAGCTGGTGGTCTGGGCTGTTTCCCTCTTGACTACGGATCTTATCACTCGCAGTCTGACTCCCAAGTATAAATCACTGGCATTCGGAGTTTGTCTGAATTCGGTAACCCGGGATGGGCCCCTAGTCCAAACAGTGCTCTACCTCCAGGATTCTCTTCTTGAGGCTAGCCCTAAAGCTATTTCGGAGAGAACCAGCTATCTCCAGGTTCGATTGGAATTTCTCCGCTACCCACACCTCATCCCCGCACTTTTCAACGTGCGTGGGTTCGGGCCTCCATTCAGTGTTACCTGAACTTCACCCTGGACATGGGTAGATCACCTGGTTTCGGGTCTACGACCTCATACTCATTCGCCCTATTCAGACTCGCTTTCGCTGCGGCTCCGTCTTATCAACTTAACCTCGCATGAAATCGTAACTCGCCGGTTCATTCTACAAAAGGCACGCCATCACCCGTTAACGGGCTCTGACTACTTGTAGGCACACGGTTTCAGGATCTATTTCACTCCCCTTCCGGGGTGCTTTTCACCTTTCCCTCACGGTACTGGTTCACTATCGGTCACTAGGGAGTATTTAGCCTTGGGAGATGGTCCTCCCGGATTCCGACGGAATTTCTCGTGTTCCGCCGTACTCAGGATCCACTCAGGAGGGAACGAAGTTTCAACTACAGGGTTTTTACCTTCTTTGACGGACCTTTCCAGATCGCTTCATTTCCCCCGTTCCTTTGTAACTCCATGTTGAGTGTCCTACAACCCCAAGAGGCAAGCCTCTTGGTTTGGGCTAATTCCGTTTCGCTCGCCGCTACTCAGGAAATCGCATTTGCTTTCTCTTCCTCCAGGTACTTAGATGTTTCAGTTCCCTGGGTCTGTCTTCCATACCCTATGTATTCAGGTAAGGATACCATACCATTACGTATAGTGGGTTTCCCCATTCGGAAATCTTCGGATCAAAGCTTACTTACAGCTCCCCGAAGCATATCGGCGTTAGTCCCGTCCTTCATCGACTCCTAGTGTCAAGGCATCCACCGTGCGCCCTTTCTAACTTAACCAAACTAAAAATTAAAAAATATGAGCTACACTGTTATCTAGTTTTCAAAGAACATACATTTATATATGAGAGATAGTTCTCTCAAAACTGAACAAAACGAAACACGGAAACTTATATTGATGAACAGCGTTCATCAATTCTCCATAGAAAGGAGGTGATCCAGCCGCACCTTCCGATACGGCTACCTTGTTACGACTTCACCCCAATCATCTGTCCCACCTTAGGCGGCTGGCTCCAAAAAGGTTACCCCACCGACTTCGGGTGTTACAAACTCTCGTGGTGTGACGGGCGGTGTGTACAAGGCCCGGGAACGTATTCACCGCGGCATGCTGATCCGCGATTACTAGCGATTCCAGCTTCATGTAGGCGAGTTGCAGCCTACAATCCGAACTGAGAACGGTTTTATGAGATTAGCTCCACCTCGCGGTCTTGCAGCTCTTTGTACCGTCCATTGTAGCACGTGTGTAGCCCAGGTCATAAGGGGCATGATGATTTGACGTCATCCCCACCTTCCTCCGGTTTGTCACCGGCAGTCACCTTAGAG
>NZ_JAWRXV010000907.1:0-266 GCF_046534875.1 Paraburkholderia sp. SIMBA_054
TATTCGGTCGGCGTGTCGGCGAGCTGGGAGCCGGACCTGTTCGGCCGCGTGAAGGATGCAACGGTCAACGCACGCGACAATGCGCAGGCAAGCGAGGCTGATCTGGAATCGGTGCGCCTCTCCATCGCAAGCGATCTCGCGCTCGACTACTTCGATCTGCGCTCGCTCGACCGGCAAAAGAAACTGCTGGACGATTCCGTCACCGCGTACACCGCTGCATTGAAGATCGTGCAGCAGCAGTTGAACGACGGAGCCATCGATGCCTC
>NZ_JAWRXV010000908.1:0-266 GCF_046534875.1 Paraburkholderia sp. SIMBA_054
GGGGGTGCAAGGGTTTCGGGCAGTGATTACCCGCCCCACCCCTCACCTGCCGGGCTGGACTATCGCGTCGGGGATGTAGGGGGTCACCGAAACCCGGATCCGCAGCCGGTTGCCCGGGTCTTCCGGCAGCCGCGATCGGTACTTGGTGCCCTTGTAGACGTAGTCCACGTCGTAGGCGATCGGCCGGCGGAACTCGCGCCCGACCTCGACCACGCGGCAGTTGCGGCGGGTGCTGGGCGGGGTCGACGGCGGCACCACGGTATCGT
>NZ_JAWRXV010000909.1:0-266 GCF_046534875.1 Paraburkholderia sp. SIMBA_054
GATAAACCCGACGCCCGTCACCACCTGAGCAGCAATACGGCTGGGGTCGAGTCCGACGTGATCTAAAGACAGCACGTCAGCAAAACCATATTTCGAAACAATCATAAACAGGGCGCTTCCCATGCCAATTAATACATGTGTGCGTAACCCTGCTCCTTTGCCGCGCATTTGCCTTTCCATGCCAATAGCGCCACAGGCAATTGCCGCGAGTATAAGACGTATAATAAATTCTGCTGTCATATAAAAATGCAAAAAGGAGCAGCAAG
>NZ_JAWRXV010000910.1:0-266 GCF_046534875.1 Paraburkholderia sp. SIMBA_054
GCCCGACAATCTGCTGATAACCGACCACGACCGTGGTTTCGGCATAGGCCGCAGACGTGGAAAGCGCTGCTACGGCCGAAAATAACACCACCCGTTTTATGCTCTTGAAATAGTTCATGGAGTTCCCCTTCCATTTAAGAACCATGCCTGACTTGGTCACGACTGTTGACGTTTTTCGCCAATCTGCAGTTCCAGTTACAAACGATAGCCATCTCATGAAATTTGCCTTATATCCAGTTGGAATAGTCAATAAGTCCAGTTTAGAG
>NZ_JAWRXV010000911.1:0-266 GCF_046534875.1 Paraburkholderia sp. SIMBA_054
GTCGAAACCGAGGCCGATGGAACCTGTTTCCGCGCTTACGTCCGTCACGTTGAAAAGGCGGCGGTCACCGTGCACCACAGCCGTCAGCTGGTCCTGCAGGACAGGCTCGGCAAAGCGATCACGCTCCAGACGCTGACGCGCCTGTGCGCCGAAAAGCTCGCGCCCTTCTGAAATGACCTGGCTCGCATCCGCCATATCGACTGCCTGCGCATAGGCGGCGTTGACCCATTCGACGCGACCACCGGCGTCGCGGGTCCATACCGGCT
>NZ_JAWRXV010000912.1:0-266 GCF_046534875.1 Paraburkholderia sp. SIMBA_054
GCACTCGTTTCGCAGCGGCAACGAGTTGCTCGCGCTGTGCGAATCGACCGGTAAAAGCATTGCGCAATTGATGTGGGACAACGAGCGCGTCTGGCATACCGAAGAAGAAACGCGCGCGGGCCTGCTGAAAATCTGGGACGTGATGCAGTCGTGCGTGTCGCGTGGTTGCGGCATCAACAATCCCGACGCGGACGGCAATTTGCCCGGCCCGTTCCAGGTGAAGCGCCGCGCACCGCAGTTGTATCGTGCGCTGTCGGGCAACCCTG
>NZ_JAWRXV010000913.1:0-266 GCF_046534875.1 Paraburkholderia sp. SIMBA_054
GCCATCCATGCCCCCACGTCCATGAACCTTAACGGCGGTGCGCCCCAGCTCGAAGGCCAGGGCAAGCGCGAACTAAAGACCCCGGCAGGACGGCCGATACAGCAATCGTGATTCTGTCGAGAACGCCCATGTCTTCACGCCCCCTCTTCCATCTCGCCGCGCCGCTGGCGCTGACCCTGCTGTTCCCGCTGGCCATGGCGCTGGACTGGGCCGCGCCCGTCCGCTGGGCCATCCTGGTCACGCAGGTGCTGAGCTGGCTCGGTTTC
>NZ_JAWRXV010000153.1:0-1965 GCF_046534875.1 Paraburkholderia sp. SIMBA_054
TTTTTTATTTGTGGAGTCTTTATGTTCGTTGAACTTGAACCGCTGTTGAAGTCGTGTGGTGGCCTGAAGCTGGCGCTAAAGATGAAGGGTGATGCGATGGTCGTGGTTGTTTTACCGGAAGGCGAGGCGAAAGACACGGCGTTGCGTCAGCCGCTCGTCATGACCGCGACGGCGGCGGAACTGGACGCCGGCTTTGCCGAGCATCTGGCGACGTACACCGGCGCTCATGCGTCGCTGGCCGAACAGGTTGCTGCGACAACGGCGATCCTCGGCGAAGCCCAGAAAGCGCAGGTCTCGAAAGCGACCAAAGCTCTCTCGGGCAAGGCTGGGAGAAGTACACCAGCCTCTGCCAAAGCCTCTCCAGACGCGGACGTTGATGATGACGACAGTGATTCGACGGAGTCGGATGCACCGGCCGCCGCGAGCGAAGGCAAAGCGGACGCTCCGGCGGCTGAAGAGCCTGTTTCGAGCGGCACCGACCTCGCTTCGCTTTTTTAAGGAGGCACGGCCATGTCGATTTCGATCACCGCGCTCGTTCGCCAGTTCTCTTACAACGGCGTTGCATTTGCCGATCCCGGCCCGGCGTTCTCGCCCGAAGACGTTCGCGATCTCTACTCGGCGCAGTATCCCGAGCTGACGACTGCGTCCGTCGACGGCCCCGAGATCTCGGGAGATGTCGCGACCTACAAGTTTGTCCGCGCGGCGGGCGCCAAGGGTTCGTATGCGTAAGCAGACGCTTCTCAAGGCTCTTGCCGACCCGGCCAACGGGTTCAATCAGGAACCGCCCGAGAGGGCGGTTTTTTTATATGACGACGAGGTTCGCCAATGCTGTTCGATCCTTCATTCACTGATAGAGCGGTCGATGCAGGCGTCGGTACGTCCTGGCAACCGCCAGTCGCTGCCGTTGCCCAGTATCGACCTGCCGATTGTGTTCTGACGCTGCCGGATGTTTCTGAGGGAGTACCCGCGCGTGCGTCGGTCAAATGGCGCGACGACGCATCGCTTGATGCGATCGTGCTCGAGCAGTTCCGGCATGGTCCGCTTCTCGCGGCCGACGTGGAGGCGCCGGTCAGTCCGGTCGACGCTTTCCAGCAGGCATTCTTTGCATGGGTGCGCCGGCAGTTGCCGGCACCGCTTCGCTTCCTGTCGTTCCGACTCGAGCTTTGCGACACGAATGCGGTGATGGATGCCATCCATCATCAGTATGAGCACGATGATTTCAAGCCCCGCACGCCGTTGCATCTGGGCGTGAAGTGCATGGACGAGTGGGTGCACGAGGTGGGAGCCTTTGCAGAACCGCTGCGCCGTGCCCATCCGCTTTTGCTGCACACGATTTTCAATATCGTTGATCGCGTCTCCGGTAAGACAGTCCTGATCCGTACCCCCGGATGGTTCCTGTGCGAAGCGTCCTGCTTGCACTGGGAGGGTGACGAGAGCGCGACTGACGAAGGCGTGCGCGAGTGGCTGAAGGAGTTCTATGGCGAAGATGGGGATGTAATTGATCGTTATCTTCCGTCCGAGCTGCGGCCGCTGCTTTGTCCCGACGAAATCCGCGATCCGGACAAGATCAAGGGGCGACGCGTTCGCTCCTCGGTCCTTTCAGATAACGAACTGCGGCTGTTGCGGACGGCTTCACCGGGCATGGTCGCGAGGGTCTGTGACCAACTGCTCGTCTTGAAGCAGATGTTACGCAAGGCTGGCAAGTCCGACTGCCTGGCTGACGGCTATGACGCGCAGCCCATCTATTCGGGTTGCACGTTCGTATTCGCTCACAACGAGCGGACCGGCGAACTGCTAGACGACCACATGAACAACGCGTTCTCGGCGGGTGAATCGTCCGAGTACAGCCGTTTCATTTCCTTTTCCGAGACACGATGGGGCATCCGCGAGCAGTACGCGCAATGGAGCCTCGGTCTTCGCATGCTCCATCACCTCGATCGCCTGATGGCGCTGGTGGTGGACCCT
>NZ_JAWRXV010000914.1:0-266 GCF_046534875.1 Paraburkholderia sp. SIMBA_054
TGAGGCCGAAAACGGGAAGCAGGATCTCGAGGGTGGCTAACATCGGTGGGAAACGCGCGAGCTATACGGCGTGTGAGAGGGCAACCCGTCAGCGTAGTGACTTGCGTTGATACAATCAAATACTGTTTTTTACGCTGGACGATACCTTTTATGCATCGTCAGTTAACTCAGGTGGACACGTGATCGACATCAAGCCGCTGCGCTATTTCGTGACGCTTGCCGAGACGCGCCATTTCGGGCGGGCGGCGGCGCGCCTGAACTTGTCG
>NZ_JAWRXV010000915.1:0-266 GCF_046534875.1 Paraburkholderia sp. SIMBA_054
GAGCGAAGCCGGCGGCAAATTCGCAGTCGATCTGCGCTTCAAGTCGATGGCCGATTTCAGTCCGGACGAAGTGGTTGCGCAAATCGACCCGCTGCGGCGTCTGCTCGAAGCGCGTTCGAAGCTCGCCGATCTGCGCAACAAGCTGGCCGGCAACGACAAGCTCGAAGATCTGCTGTCCGAAGTATTGAACAACACGCAGCAGTTGCAGACGCTGGCGAAAGACCAGAGCAATGCGGCGAACCGGGACGGCGGCGCGCCGGATCAAG
>NZ_JAWRXV010000916.1:0-266 GCF_046534875.1 Paraburkholderia sp. SIMBA_054
CGCGCCGACCGTTTCGTCCCAATGCTTCGTGATGGTTTCCTTGTACGCGTCCTGTTGCGAGAGCGTCGGAAACACGACGTTCTTATACGACGACGGCGGCGGCAACTTGTCGAGGAGCGCCTGCGGCACTTTCTTCGCGGCCACCAGTTCGTTGTAGCGCATCGGGTGGCAATAGCCGGTCAGCCAGCCGATCTGGCCTTCGTCGGAATAGAGATATTCCATCCACAGCTTGGCTGCGTTCGGATGCGGCGCATAAGCGCTGATGG
>NZ_JAWRXV010000917.1:0-266 GCF_046534875.1 Paraburkholderia sp. SIMBA_054
AGTTCTTTTTTATTTGTATCTAAATACGAAACAGGCCCTTCCAAGGCTTTTAAGGCCATTGCTTTTGACACATGAGGGGCATCAACTTGAGTAGCTCCCACATAAAAATTCATTTTATTTATTATTTCAGTTCCTCCACATGCCCAGCCAATTCTTAAGTTAGCTAATCCATATGATGATTCACTACCAATTTATCACCTAGCTCAATATTCTAATATTAAAGAGAATGTGATTACTATTCATGGAGCCTCAAAATCATATGGATT
>NZ_JAWRXV010000154.1:0-1839 GCF_046534875.1 Paraburkholderia sp. SIMBA_054
AAGGCTTGCGTTTCACACTACACCTCCTCGCGTCGATCGGAAACAACGTCGGGATGGCGACGTCGGCAGGATAGCTTGACGCCCATCGCCTTTCGGGGCGAGTCATTGCCCGGCGGGTCGTACAGGCACTCGTTCTTGTCGCTGTAGGCGTGACCGCGGATGAGTCCGCGACGGTTCCATATCTTCACGCTCGTCGGCGTGACGTGCAGCGCGTCGGCCATCTCCTGCAGCGTCAGGAGACCCGCTTCGCGCAACCGGTCATAGCGTGGCTTTAGACAGTAGTTGCGCTGCAGGCGTGCGACCATTTTTGCATTGAAGGGCCTGCCCGTGCCCGACGGGGCGCCACGTTCGTTCAGGATATTCGCGATCTGCAGGACAGTATGGTGATTGAGCAGTTCGTCAATCTCCTCGATCACCGTGGCGGGGGTGACCCATCGCTGCCACGATTTCAGCGGCAACGGCAGGCTGAGGGTCCGGTGAGCGCCGCCCTTGAAGCGGATCTGTGCGGTAACCTGCTGGTCCCGGTTCAGGGTGACGTCTTCCAGAAGCAGCCTGATCATGCGTTTGCGTTCCCGGTCAGGGGTGGCGGGGTCCCGCCATAGCCGGGGGAAGTTGGACGCCAGCGAGACGATGACGGCGCGCTGCTCGTCCGTCAGAATACGCGCGTCCTGTTCACGCCGACGCTGATATTCCTCGTTAGCCTCAGTCAGCGCTCGCAGCTTATGGTTCCAGTCAGCCTCAAGTGAGTCGGCGACCAGGCGGTTCTCCGGATCGCAGCGCATGTAGCGGCGCTGCGCCAGATCAGCTTCATACTGGGCGCGCTCCACCTGCTTGTGACGCAGACAGTCGGCTTCTTCGATGCGGGACTGGAGTTCGCGCTGAACCGCCAGACTTACCTCAATGGCAAGCGGGTTGAGCGCCTCGACGAGCAGCTCGCCAATGGCCTCGTCGATGGCAGCCCCGTGGATGCGCTGGCAGACTGGTTCGGCCTGCTCAATGCCTTCGCGCTGACAGATGTACTCGGGACACAGGCAGCCCTGGCGGCTGTGGTAACGAACCGTCATGCGGTTCCCGCATCGACCACAGACCACGACTCCCTGAAGAAGTGCTGGACCCTCACGCGGCGCGCCTCGGCGCCGGTCGGCTCCGATCGCCTGTGCGCTCTCATGCAAACGCTTCTGATTCTGCTCATACTCTTCCCAGGACAGATAACCGGCATGGGCGCCCGGAATCAGCGTATCCCACTGGTCCCGCGGGGCGCGAATCACACGCGTGCGTCCATCGACTGTCTTGCGTGTATGGGTGCGACCATAGACGAAAGCGCCTGCATACCTTGGGTTGTGCAGAATGCGCACTACCTGGCTGTGTCCGAGGCTGCCCCACAGCAATTCGCCCTTGTGCGGACCTTTGCAGCACCGTCGCGGAAACGCCAGCTCGAGATGATGCGCGGCGCGCGCGGTAGCCATCGCCGATCCCGTACCTCGGAAGGTGTCGAACAGCCACCTCAGGCAGTGCTGGACCTGCTGGTCCGGATCGAGAACGACCGCGCCCGCGGCGTTGTACTCGAAGCCGACGGGCAGGCGCATCTGCAGTTCACCGCGCCTCGCTTTGCTTAGGATTCCTCCTTGAAGGCGCGCCCGCAGCACGTGCAATTCGGCCTCACTCATGGTGCCCTTGAGCCCCAATAGCAGCCGGTCGTTGAAGTGAGCAGGATCGTATACGCCATCCTCGTCAAGTAACGTTATGCATAGCGTTACTTGACTAATGTCGAGCAATCCGTAATGTTGAGGAGATCCCACGATCGCTCGCGGAAAGGGGGGCCCGGATAGGCAGACTCCC
>NZ_JAWRXV010000918.1:0-266 GCF_046534875.1 Paraburkholderia sp. SIMBA_054
CTGCCTTGGACCCGCCGATGCGACAGCCTCCACCACGCCGTGATGCGGTGGTCAAAATTCTTGCACGCGTGGTCGAGGTTGTCGCGCGCGGCCGAGATATCGCCGACGTTCGGCGTGTCCGCGTCGACACCGCCAAACTCGAAGACGGAGAGCAGCGAGCCGTCCTTGTCGAGGATAAGCTCTGGTGTGACCATCGTTGCCCAGGGCGCTACTTCCTGTATGGAACGCACGGCGAGTCGCTTTTTCAGCATGGAAGATCCTGATTG
>NZ_JAWRXV010000919.1:0-266 GCF_046534875.1 Paraburkholderia sp. SIMBA_054
CGTCTGGTCATGATTCTGCTCGGCGTCGATTACCTGCGCACGCGTTGGCGCTCGCTCAGGATGATGGGCGCGGCTAGCCTGCTGCTCGGCATCATCGTGTTCATCGACGCGCTCGACGGCGCGCTCTATTTTCCGATCACGCCGTTTGCGGTTTTGTTGCTGCTCGAAGGGCTCGCCACGCTCGCGGTCGCGTGGACCGGCATGGGCGGCCAGCGCACGCTGCGCTATGCGAAGGGCATTGCGTTCTCGTTGGCGGCGGCGCTGAT
>NZ_JAWRXV010000155.1:0-1839 GCF_046534875.1 Paraburkholderia sp. SIMBA_054
AACTGGTACGCCGCACAGCGAAAGGCAGCGGCATAATAAGCACTCGGTTAGCGGATACGAAATTTACGGGCAACGTCATGGAGGCAAGCTGACACTGTCTGCACGCGATGGCGTCGGCACGCGGGCGACATGCACGTTGTCGCGGCTCGGCACCGAAATCCGATGGCGAGAACGCTGTGATCGGTCGGTTTTCGGCGCACGTGACATCCAAGATTGATGCGTATGCGATGAGGGGGTGCCGGTTTGACCTCAGCGAATCGCATCGCGGGTTGGTTGCAATGAAAGGAGGCATCCGGGTAAGGTTTTAACCGCTGAATTGAGGCAATCGCTGACCTTTTGTCGCGGCCTTTCCATCAGGTGGAGGTCTCTGATCGCCGCAGGATGCCGCGCAACGAAAAGTTGTCGGCGGCGACTGATGAGCAAACTCGATCAATGAAGCGCCGAACGATTTGTTCCGATGGGCCAAATTTTATGCGGATTCGCTCTTGATTCAGACGATTCTGTTTTTGTACATTCATTGTTCCGGAGATTTGAACCTCAATCTTCGGCGCGTGTTCCGCCCGCGCCCCTAAGTGGGGCGCGGGTGCTTTTTGCACACTGCAACGGAATTGTTTTCTACCGCGGCTACCTTGCTTGCAGTGCAAATCAACGAGTTCTCGTTTGCACCGCCTCGCGTCAAGATTCAACGGCCTTGGAGGCCGTGCGAGGTACGAATCATGCACACACGAGCGTAGGTACCAGACGGATAGCGGAGGAAACAGAAATGAATGTGCTTGAAATTGCGCGCGAAGCAGGATTCACGGTCCTGCTGGAAGCCAGGATTGGCGGGCATGAATACAGCAGCGTCTACGGGACGAAGGAGGCGCTGGAGCACTTCGCGGATACAGTCCGGGAAAAGGCAGCGTTGGCGGGACCTAATCGACGTCGGAGATTCCGGCCCTGCGTCCCTGTCAACGGGCCGATGGCAATCAGGGGGCGTGCCCGCGAGGAGCAGGCATGATGTTGCGGGCAATATAAGAATGGGCTTCGTGGAACGATGTAGAAACCCGATGAGATGTGGCCATCTGGACGTAGGTTCTATTTCGGACGTCCTCGATTAAAATACTTTGTCCCGTCAAGGAGTTTGCCGGTAGCGATGTGCTTGCAGCGGATCGCGTTTGGCTGCGCGCTTGCCCGAACGGGTTATCGCCGGGAACGCCGCTTGCACGATTAGCACACTACTCTGTATTGCGAGGCACATGGTCAACGGTCGCCGAGCCGTCGCCGGACCGCGCTTAGCCGCCAGCAGGCATTCGGCGTACGTGGTCGCACGGTGTCACGCTGTGTGGCGTTCCATACTATTGGTTCGCGCGAACACCGAACTGGTAAATCGAAGGCATTTCCCTTAGCTATGACCACTGAGACATCACCGGATTCGCCCGCAGGCCACCCTGCCCGCGGGCCTTCAACGCTCAACTTCCCGGTGGTCGGAATCGGCGCATCCGCAGGGGGCATCCAGGCGCTTCTGCATTTCTTTGAACAGATGCCGCGCGATGCGAACATGGCGTTCGTCGTTGTGCTTCACCTGTCTCCGAAACATGAAAGCCGGGTCGATGAGGTGCTCCAGCGCGTCACCGCGATGCCTGTTACGCAGGTACTCGAGCAAACACAGATCGAAAAGAACCACGTCTACCTGATCTCGCCATCCAACGAACTGTCGATGGCGGACGGCTACCTGCGGGTGACACGGGCCGAACGCGCGGGGCGTCCCCCAGTGGCGATTGACCGGTTTTTCCGTAGCCTTGCCGACGCCCACGGCGCGCGCGCCATGAGCATCATCCTGTCAGGCACGGGTAGCGA
>NZ_JAWRXV010000920.1:0-266 GCF_046534875.1 Paraburkholderia sp. SIMBA_054
GTGTCGTCGATCATCACCAAGCATTTGAAGGGCACGCCGCCGCATCTGATCGCGCTGATCCAGGTGTCGCTCGGCGTGGTGATGCTCGCGCCGCTTGTGCGTTTCGACGCGCTGCCGGCCACGGGCGTTCAATGGCTCGAGCTGGTCGTGCTGGGCGTGGTGAACACCGGGCTCATGTATGTGCTGCTGTATGGCGCGATCCAGAAGCTGCCGACTTCGATGACCGGCGCGCTGTAGTTCATCTATCCGGTGGTGGCGATCATCGT
>NZ_JAWRXV010000921.1:0-266 GCF_046534875.1 Paraburkholderia sp. SIMBA_054
ACACCGGCTTCAACGTGAGCTTTGGATCCGGGTGCGCGACGATATTGCCGCTCGCATCGATCAGCATGCCGAAGCTCGCGGGCGTCGGGTGGATCGATTTCACGTTGGCGATCACGCTGTCCATTGCGACGTCGCCGGACACCCCGCCCTTCACCGCGCCGTCGCGTACCACGGGCGCGGCGAAGGCGACCACCAGCTTACCCGAGCCGACATCGACATAAGGCGGCGTTGCCACCGGCTTGCCTGCTGCCACGGCCTGCTTATAC
>NZ_JAWRXV010000922.1:0-266 GCF_046534875.1 Paraburkholderia sp. SIMBA_054
TATTTAAAAGATATTACATCAGGACCAATACTTGAAATAGGTGCATCTACATTAGCTACCGAAACTCCATTCACAAATAGATAGTGAAGAGATACATTATATTCATGAAAAGTTAACATAGTACTCCTATACTTAAACTTCACCATTTTCACTTCGCTTAGAAGTGAGGAATTCCTAAGTAAAGTGTTCAATAGAAATCAAATTTATTAGGCTATCCCTGCAGTCTTTGCGGTTAGAGGCCTTATTGCATCATTATTTAGATTGCT
>NZ_JAWRXV010000923.1:0-266 GCF_046534875.1 Paraburkholderia sp. SIMBA_054
CTGAAAGTCACCATGACTGCCATGGTTCAGCCCCCATCCACTTCGACTAAAGCCGTGAAAGCTTTGCGACCGCGTGACGCCGCATCCCTTTTGCTTGTCGACCGGTCGGGCAGCAAGCCGCGAATTCTCATGGGCAGACGCCACGCCAGCCTCGCCTTTATGCCCGGAAAGTTTGTTTTTCCGGGTGGTCGTGCCGATCCTGTAGACGGCGCTATCGCTGCCGCGGCTGAACTGAATAGTAATGATGTTGCCAAGCTGCTCGCAGG
>NZ_JAWRXV010000924.1:0-265 GCF_046534875.1 Paraburkholderia sp. SIMBA_054
GCCAGTATGAGGGCATGCTCATCGCGCTGCCGCCAAATGAATGGTCGCACTGGAGCGATGCCACGCCCGACGTGATTACCGGCAAACTGCTCGAGCTGGCCCGCTGCGTCGACCCGATTCAGGTGCGCACACGCACGCGTGGCCCCAAGACCCGCAAACCCGCACCCTATGTCGAAGGCGCGGTAGCCCGCGCCCATCACAGTACCGCTCGCCTGCTTAAACGCGCCAAAGGCGGGACATTTTGATCAAGACCTTGAAAGGGCTG
>NZ_JAWRXV010000156.1:0-1732 GCF_046534875.1 Paraburkholderia sp. SIMBA_054
TGGCGAAGACCGTCGACGACTACGACGCGTTGCTTCCCTGGAAAATGCCGGCCGACCTCCGCTGACCCGCATCACTACCACACCTCACGCGCTCCGCCACCTTACTCTGAGGGGCGTCGTTCGTGGATCGCATACGAAACAGCCACGTTACGGGTACGGATTCGATGATTGGGTGCTGGCAGTACAAGGGTCCGCTGAAGCTATGAGCGCGATGTTGTCTGGGGGTGGGAGACACAGACGGGCCGCGGTTGATGCGGCAGCTGGTTTGTTTTGCGGTTATACGGCATTTGTCGCGGAAAAGAAGCCCTTGAGCTGTTCGCGGACCGGAAAGGCTCCTGGCTTTGAAGAATTTCTGGCGGACGTTCTGTCGTGGATGGATGACCGTGTAAAGGATTGGCCCATGCTGAACTTTCTAGCCGACGAAGCGTTCGCGGCCTGGGTAGATACGCCCGATAGTGATTCAAAGCAAAGGGTAGCTCAAGCCCTTGTCGTCGGTGTGCCGAAGTCTTCAGTTGAGGCCGTTCTGAAACTCAACGTAAGAGATCCTATGTAGGCAGGGCCGGTCGTCCACAAACTGATACGTAAAATCAGCGTGTCGAGTCCTGTTGAAAGGAGAGAGCATCATGCGCACGGATCAGACGTTCACGACGGGTGGTGAGGAACAGGTGCTGGCGGTCTCACTCGAGCTTGCTGCGGCCCAATGGAAGGTCGCGCTGCACGACGGTCGGCGCGAGAAGCCGGCCGTGCACACGGTCGCGCAGCCGCAGGCCGCCGCCCGCCTGCAGGCGGTGCTGGACCTGATTGAACAGCATGGCAGAAGTGGTCGCTGCCGGCTGGCGTGCGCACCGTCGTGAGCTACGAGGCTGGCCAGGACGCGTTCTGGATCTGTCGCGCGCTGCAGGCGCAACACATCGAATGCTACGTCGTCGATGCGGCCAGCATCCCGGTTGAACGCCACAAGCGGCGCGCAAAGACCGACCGGCTCGATGTCATCAAGCTGGTGATCAACCTGCGGGCGTGGCTGCGTGGCGAGCGTGACCGCATGCACGTGGTGCACGTGCCGTCGCCGCAAGACGAGGCGTCGCGCCAGCTGATGCGCGATCGCGGACAATTGCAGAAGGAAGTACTGCAGCATCGCGACCGCATGCGCAAACTGCTCAACACGCTCGGCTGCTGGGAGGACGTCGACAGCAAGGCCTTTGCCGGCCGGCTCGCCCGCGGCGAGGTGCGGTGTCACGACGGCGCGCCGCTGCCGCCCGAGTTGCGGGAACGCCTGCTGCGCGAGTGCGAACGGCTGGCGCTGGCCGGGCAGCAACTCGCCGCACGCGAGAAGACGCGACAGGCGAGCCTGCCGGCACCCGCGCGCCAGCGAAGCGATGCCCTGGCGCGGCTGAAGGGGATTGGCGAAGTGGGCGCGTCGCGCCTGGCGCTGGAGCTGCTCTGGCGGGAGTTCCACAACCGGCGCGAAGTCGGTGCCTGCGTAGGGCTGGTGCCGCAGCCCTACGACAGCGGCGAGAGCCAGGTGGACCAGGGCATCAGCAAACAGGGCAACCGACGGGTGCGCGCGCTGCTCATCGAGATGGCGTGGACCTGGCTGCGCTACCAGCCCGACAGTGCACTGACACAGTGGTTCAACCAGCGCACGCAGGGCACGCGACCAAATCGCCGCGCGCGGCGCATTGCGATCGTCGCGGTGGCACGGCGTCTGGCGATTGCTCTGTGGCGCTATCTG
>NZ_JAWRXV010000925.1:0-265 GCF_046534875.1 Paraburkholderia sp. SIMBA_054
GAGTTAGTCTATAAAATCTGTGCTTTCCTGCCACTATTGGGGATGTTGACCATATTCCTGCCTGATAACCGGCATAAAGACTGATTTCATTGCAGCCAAAGGCAAACTTTGGCTGCATCGTTTTACAGTCGCCATAAGCCTTTCCTCTGTTAAACCGCCTTCTGTTTTCCGATCCGTGCTTTTTTTGCAGCTAATTCCATTTTTCTGCAAAATTCAATAATTATTCATGAACATCATCAATGAAATTGTCATAAACTATTACCTG
>NZ_JAWRXV010000926.1:0-265 GCF_046534875.1 Paraburkholderia sp. SIMBA_054
CGGAAAGCAGCCCGAAAGCGACTCGTCCAAAGGGCCGCTCAATCAGGACTGGCGGGGCGCCGAGCATGCGCGGCTGGCCGATCCTGCTGCTGCCGTCGTGTCGATTTATGCGCGCGGCCGCGACTATCACAAGGTGATGCGTAACCGTCTGCAACATCTGTCAGAGAAAATTCAGGCGGAGATCGGCGCGTTCGGTTATCGCGTGTTTACCGACTCGGCGCCAGTGCTCGAAGTCGAGCTTGCGCAGAAGGCCGGCATCGGCTGG
>NZ_JAWRXV010000927.1:0-265 GCF_046534875.1 Paraburkholderia sp. SIMBA_054
TGCGTCCTCGCCGGCCATGACGTCGTAGAGATCGGCGCGCGGGCCCTTGGTCCACCACGTATAGCTGCCGGCCTGATATTTCACGCCCGACGCCGCTATCGTGTTGACGAACAGCAGTTGCTTGCCCTTCACCGGCACGAGCGCGAAGCTTTGGCCATTGGCCGTGTTCCAGTAAGTGACGTGCAGAATCTTGCCGGTCGCGCACGTGTATTTGCGCGTCTGGCGGCTTTTGGCCTGAACCTCGTCGAGCTGCGAGGGCGCGGCG
>NZ_JAWRXV010000928.1:0-265 GCF_046534875.1 Paraburkholderia sp. SIMBA_054
TGCAAGCCGATCGACACCTGCGACGCTCGCGCGTACTTCGCCGCGTTCGTCAACGATTCCTGCGCGACGCGAAAGAGCGCGATTTCCGTTTGCTCGTCGAGCTGGATATCGTCGGCGGGAAGCTGCAGGTTCAGCGTCCAGTTATTGCGTTGCGCGGCTTCGTCGGCGAGTGTGCGCAGTGCGGTCACAAGACCGAAATTCGCCAGCACGGTAGGCCGCATGTCTTCGATAATGCGGCGCTTGAGCGCAATGCCCTGGTCCAGAT
>NZ_JAWRXV010000157.1:0-1703 GCF_046534875.1 Paraburkholderia sp. SIMBA_054
CGGTGTCAGGTCCTTGATGTCGGGCATCTTCGTCATGTCCCTCACTATGCATAGCCTGGTAGCAGTTTACAAGCGCTAAAGTCAGAACTGGTGTACGGGGGAATTGAGGCGGGAGATTTGAAGGCGGTGGAGGTTTCAGCTGAGAATCTGATTGTCGAAGTCGGAAACCAGCGAACAACAAACCATCCACCATGAGCAAGTTTACGGAAAAAGAAGTCGTCGGTCTATCGGAAGTCGGTCTGGGTCTGGATGAACTGGTCAGGCACGGAGCCCGGCAGGTGATCCAACAGGCAATCGAAGCAGAGCTGTCGGCGCTGCTGGAGCGGTTCGAGAACGTCAAGACCTTGCACGGCCAGCGTGCCGTGGTGCGCAACGGCTATTTACCGGAGCGCGAAGTGTTGACGGCGGCCGGCCCGATTCCGGTGAAGGTGCCGAAGGTTCGTGATCGATCAGGATCGGGTGTGAAGTTCAATTCATCGATTGTGCCGCCGTACGTGAGGAAGTCACCGCGCGTGAGCGCCGCACTGCCGTGGCTGTATCTGAAGGGCATTTCGACGGGCGACATGAGCGAAGCACTGAGCGTGCTGCTGGGCGAGGACGCCAAGGGTTTGTCGGCGAACGTGGTGAGCCGTCTGAAGGCGCAATGGGCCGACGAGCATACCAGTTGGAGCCGGCGTGATCTGTCGAAGTCGCGCTACGTGTATTGGTGGGTCGACGGCATCCACACGAGGCTGCGCAGCGAGAACTCGGACGGCCAGTGCCTGCTGGTGATCATCGGTGTGAGACCGGATGGGCGCAAGGAGCGTGTGGCGATCGGTGACGGGTACCGGGAATCGAAGGCGTCGTGGCAGGAGCTGCTGCTGGACCTGAAGGCTCGTGGCCTGCAGGCCGGACCACTGCTGGCGGTCGGCGACGGCGCAATGGGTTTCTGGGCCGCCCTGGAGGAGGTGTTTCCTATCACGCGCAGCCAGCGCTGCTGGTTTCACAAGATGGGCAATGTGCTCAATGCGCTGCCGAAGTCGCAACAAGGGCGCGCAAAAGCAGACCTTCAGGCGATCTGGATGGCCGCCACGCGTGCCGATGCATACGCCGCGTTCGATCGTTTCGTGACGGTCTATGCGGCGAAATATCCGAAGGCGACTGAAACACTGAAGAAGGACCGGGAGAACCTGCTTGCCTTTTACGATTTCCCGGCAGAACACTGGCAGCATCTGCGCACGACGAATGCGATCGAGTCGACGTTCGCGACCGTACGCCACCGGACGACGCGTACGCGCAACTGCGTGTCGCGACCGACCTTCCTGGGTCTGGCATTCAAGCTGATCGAGGAAGCCGAGAAAACGTGGCGCCGCATCAATGGTCCCGAACAGATCAAGCTGTTGCTGGAAGGCATTGCCTTCAAGGACGGTGAACCGGTGCAAGACGATCAACCGGGTCAGCAGAAACTCGCCGCCTGACGTCGCCGGGCATCAAGCTGCCCGTACACCACTCTTGACCTTATCTCAGTTTACAAGCGCTGAATAGTTACGCGGCGGCAAAGAAAAGTAGGTGCCGCCCCCGCACGGGAGTGTCTGAATTTTTGTGTGCAAGGCAGCTAAAAGCCTGCCATCTGGCAGGCTCATCAACTGCATTCTACAAATGATTCCTGGTGAAGCGATCCTCGTAGAGGATCGCGAACTGGTTCATCGCGGCTTTCCAGTCAT
>NZ_JAWRXV010000929.1:0-265 GCF_046534875.1 Paraburkholderia sp. SIMBA_054
GACGCGATCGACCGTACGGGCACGTTCGCTGAAGCTGCGGAAACGTTGCATCGCGTTCCTTCGTCGCTAACGTACCTCGTGCAAAAACTGGAAAGCGACATGCAGGTCGAGCTTTTCGACCGCAGCGGCAGACGGGCGAAACTCACGGAGGCAGGGCGCTTTCTTATCGATGAAGGGCGTCAGCTCCTGGCAGCCGCCCGGCATCTCGAAGCGAAAACGAAGGGCATACAGAGCGGTTGGGAAAGCGAGTTGCGAATATGTCTGG
>NZ_JAWRXV010000930.1:0-265 GCF_046534875.1 Paraburkholderia sp. SIMBA_054
GTCCGGATTTCCGCCTTTGAAACCTTTGTGATCATAGCGTTCTGCAGTCCCATCACGTAGCAGAGAAGGCAGACGGTAGCCGGCACGAAGAGCACGTGGTGCGATTCGAGATTCGAGCCGAGGACACCGAAGATCAGAAGCAGCGACGCCACGAGCATCAACGGCATCGCGTATTGGCTCTGCAAGCGCCTGCGTCGTCCCCAGTTGATCAGGATCGCTGACGTGGCCGCGCCGACCAGAAAGGACAACAAGGAACTCAATCCCG
>NZ_JAWRXV010000931.1:0-265 GCF_046534875.1 Paraburkholderia sp. SIMBA_054
GGGCTGATTTAAACGTGGGCGGCTCGTCGCATCCGAAGCCGGCTTGTCGGAACGCGTGACCGCCTGATACTCCTTGCTAAGCCGCGCGATACGGTCTTCGTGCGGCGAGAGCACATCCTTGTCGAGTTTCGATGCCTGCGCATACCGGCGCGCCGCTTCGCTCATCTCGCCGCTTAGCTCGAGCGCACGGCCCCATCCCGCATACGACGGCGCGAGATCCGGCCGAAGCGATACGGCCTGAGAGAACTTCGCAATCGCATCGTTG
>NZ_JAWRXV010000932.1:0-265 GCF_046534875.1 Paraburkholderia sp. SIMBA_054
GTTCCTTCTTCGCACTGATGCGCACAGTGCCGTTGACGCTCGCCATCGTCAGGTCTTGTGCGGCCAGCAACGACATGGCATCGCTCTGTGCCTGAATTTCGACGGGGCCTTTGGCCGCAAAAATCTTGCTGCCGAGTTGCTGTGCGAACAGTGAGATGTTCTCGCCCGCTGCGACCGTGAAGCGCTTCAGCACGCTCCAGTCGGCGTTCTTGCCGGCCACCGTGCTGATATCGCCCTGCGCCGCGAACTGCACGCCACCGCCCGC
>NZ_JAWRXV010000933.1:0-265 GCF_046534875.1 Paraburkholderia sp. SIMBA_054
GAGCTTGGCTTGCTCATATGCGTCTTGCGAAGCGAAGGCGGATTTCGCCAATGCTTCTTCGAAACGGCTTTCGGCATGCCCGCGCTTTTCCTGCAGTTCTTTTACGGACTGCTTGCTATGGCGAAGCGATACTGCCGCTTACGAAACCTGCCGCTCGGCTTTTTGCAATGCTTCCTGCGCTTGTTGCCAAGCGGTTTCTAGACGCTCTTTTGCGCCTTGTGCTTTTGCAATTTCCGCTTGAAGAGAGCCGAGTTCACGGAGCGCT
>NZ_JAWRXV010000934.1:0-265 GCF_046534875.1 Paraburkholderia sp. SIMBA_054
CGTCATTCACCGCAATCTGACGCCTGAGCGACAGGCAGAAGAAGTCCGTCAGGTGAAGAAGTTCGAATCAGGCATGGTTGTAAATCCAGTGACGATTGGCCCAGATGCCACTTTGGCTGATGCACAGGCACTGATGAAGGCTCACGGAATTTCCGGAATTCCAGTCGTTGAGAATACAACCAAAGGCCCGGGGCGGCTTGTCGGTATCCTGACCAATCGCGACGTTCGCTTCGCTTCTGATCCGAAGCAGAAGATTCACGAGCTG
>NZ_JAWRXV010000158.1:0-1660 GCF_046534875.1 Paraburkholderia sp. SIMBA_054
CGGTGTGTGTCAAGGTAGTTGTCGCCTGAACCGCGTTACGCTGCCTGCCTGTACATTTTGACTGAGGCCGGGGCTCGCTCCGGATTCAGATATACGGCGTCGTCCAGATGCCAGTTGCGGATGGCCCCTGACC
Source organism: Paraburkholderia sp. SIMBA_054 (assembly GCF_046534875.1). Lineage (NCBI taxonomy): Bacteria > Pseudomonadati > Pseudomonadota > Betaproteobacteria > Burkholderiales > Burkholderiaceae > Paraburkholderia > Paraburkholderia sp. SIMBA_054. The sequence continues at coordinate 134 of NZ_JAWRXV010000158.1, forward strand.
AGCGCGCCGGGTTTTGCATGCGCGCGCTCCGGTACAGCGCACGCCGTCGGGCCAGCAGTTCGTCGGCTTCGCCCCGGTGCCGTTGGCCCGGGCTGACATACTTCAGGCCGCTGTGACAGTGCGCTTCGTTGTACCACTGCACGAAGCGCTGCACCCATTCCCGAGCCGCCTCCAGCGTGTCGAACGGCTGCTCGGGCCACAACGGACAGTACTTCGCCGTGCGGAACAGCGCCTCGGCAAATGCGTTGTCGTTGCTCACGCGCGGCCGGCTGAACGAGGGCTGCACACCCAGTTCGATCATCGCCGCGCGCATGGTGGCGCCTTTCATCGCACTGCCGTTATCCGAATGCAGCACCAGCGGCCGTCCGGCGATGCCTTCGCGCAAACATCCCCTGGTCAGCAGGACGCTCGCATGCTCGGCCGACTCCTGTTCCCACACCTCGTTCATCACCAGTTTGCGGCTGTAGATGTCCTTCATCATGTACCAGTAGAAGTACCGGCCTCTGATCGTTGTCGGCATCCACGTAATATCCCAGCACCACACCTGGTTCGGGCCATCGGCACGATGGGTCGTAAGCGTGCGTTGTTGCGGGGCTCGCGCACGGCCTCGACGCTGGCCCTGTCCTGCCGCTTTCAGCACCCGGTAGAACGTCGATTCGGACGCCAGATACACCCCCTCATCAGCCAGCTTCGGCACAATCTGGTGCGGCGTCAGACTCGCGTAGTCCGGGCGGTTGGCCGCCTCGAGCACGGCCTGACGCTCGGCCTCACTGAGCTTGTTGGGCGGCGCCGCACGCCTGAGCTGAGTTCGCCCATCCTGCGGCGACAGGCGCCAGCGCTGGACACTGCGCACACTGAGCCCCAACTGCTCGCAGGCACGCGAGCGGCGTGCTCCCTGCTGTACCGCTTCATCGATCAACTGCATGGCTTCATCGCGATCCGGGCCGCTGATCAGTCGTCCTCTTCCTTGCCCCAGATCGCTTCGGCTTTTTTTCGCAGGTTCAGCAACGCCGCCGCCTCCGCACGCGCGGCATCGCTGCGCCTGAGCTGACGCTCCAGTTCACGGATGCGTTTTTGAGCGGCCTTTGCTTCATTGCGCTGGGCAGCCGTGGGCCTGGTTTCAGGCGCTACATTGGCCTGTTCACAGGCTTCGCGCCACTGCCGGATCTGCTCCGGATAAATGCCCTTGCTGCGGCAGTATTGTGAGGTCTCGGCCTCGTTGAGCGATGCCGTCTCCAGCACCACCCTGAACTTGTCGGCGCTTGACCACTGATCGCTGGTTCTGCCCTTGCCCGGCATGAATACCCCTGCATCTCTTGCACGCTGCCGCCAGGTCCGTAGCGTCACCGTGGTGATGCCCGTCGCGCCTGCCAGCTCAATGACCGCACGATTGAACGGCGGCATCATCTGTTTGATTGCCCATTCCCGCGTCTCCGCTGAATAGCGTTTCATCTTCCATTCGCTGTCCGCCCCCCATCTTTACACCAATCGGTTCGGGTGAGGCGACAACTAGCCTGACATGGAGGG
>NZ_JAWRXV010000935.1:0-265 GCF_046534875.1 Paraburkholderia sp. SIMBA_054
CGGATGACTCGAGTAGGCCATGCCGATTCGCAAGCGTCGCGCGTGCGTCGTCGATCTGATTCAGTTCGTATTGAGCGTCGGCGAGAAACGCCGCGCAGACGTTGGCGCAAACCGACCGCTCGCCGGAGGTTTTCACGGCGCGGGCATACAGCGTTGTCGTAAAGCGAGCCGCTTCGCGTGCGTTTCCTTCGAGCAGCAAGGCCAGCGCGTAGGTGCTCTCTGCGATGATCGTGATGTCGTTGTTGCGGTCGGCAGCCTGGATCGG
>NZ_JAWRXV010000936.1:0-265 GCF_046534875.1 Paraburkholderia sp. SIMBA_054
GCTAACCTTTTGACGGCTCTAACATCAAGCGCGCCAATGATAGCCAGAATTACCGGTGGACGCGGTGTCGTTTGGCTAGGAAAGGCAAGTGCTGGTATTGCCGGAGCGACCGCAAGAACTGCCAGCCTCGCAACAGCCGCCGAAGGAGGTACGACCGCAGCTGCACGGGCTGCCGCAGCGAACGCAGCGGGCCGGGAAGCAGTCGGTGTGGCAGCGGGCGAGGTGGTTGTTGCCGTCGGCGAGCGCGGTGCGTTGCTCATGATAG
>NZ_JAWRXV010000937.1:0-265 GCF_046534875.1 Paraburkholderia sp. SIMBA_054
GCGCGAGCCTGGCCGAATGGCCACCAATGGCTGTGAATCGCTGGGAACGGCCTGTAGAGCGGACCCAAGCCCTATAATACCCGTTCACCGATGAGGCCTATGAAAGACATTCTCGTGCTCTATTACAGCCGTCACGGCGCCACGCGCGAACTCGCGCTCGCGATCGCGCACGGCGTCGACAGCGTCCCCGGCATGCAGGCGCGCGTTCGGACGGTGCCGGCAGTTTCGACCGTCTGCGAAGCGACCCAACCCGACATTCCCGCTG
>NZ_JAWRXV010000938.1:0-265 GCF_046534875.1 Paraburkholderia sp. SIMBA_054
GGGCGTTTTTGGCCCGGTCATCGGTTCAAGATCCGGGAACTGGCAGCAGCAATGAGTGTTTCCGAGACACCAATACGCGAAGCCTTGATGCAGCTCGTGCGGGGTCGCGCGCTGGAAATGCAAGCTGGCAAGTCCATCATCGTCGCCCACATGACGGCCAAACAGTATATCGAGCTTCGCACGGTGCGACTTTTTCTGGAAGGGCTTGCGGCAGAACATGCCACAACGCGAATTTCCGAATCTGCTATTGATCAGATTGAAGTCG
>NZ_JAWRXV010000159.1:0-1627 GCF_046534875.1 Paraburkholderia sp. SIMBA_054
GGGTCGTACAGGCACTCGTTCTTGTCGCTGTAGGCGTGACCGCGGATGAGTCCGCGACGGTTCCATATCTTCACGCTAGTCGGCGTGACGTGCAGCGCGTCGGCCATCTCCTGCAGCGTGAGGAGGCCCGCTTCGCGCAAGCGATCATAGCGTGGCTTCAGACAGTAGTTGCGCTGCAGACGAGCGACCATCTTGGCGTTGAAGGGCCTACCGGTGCCCGACGGGAAGCCACGTTCGTTCAGGATATTGGCGATCTGCAGGACAGTATGGTGATTGAGCAACGCGTCGATCTCCTCAATCACCGCGGCGGGGGTGACCCATCGCTGCCACGATTTCAGCGGTAACGGCAGCTTGAGAGTCCGGTGAGCGCCGCCCTTAAAGCGGATGTATGCGGTAACCTGCTGGTCGCGGTTCAGGGTGACGTCTTCCAGAAGCAGCCTCATCATGCGTTTGCGGTCCCGGTCGGGCGTGGCGGGATCGCGCCATAGCCGGGGGAAGTTGGACGCCAGCGAGACGATGACGGTGCGCTGCTCGTCCGTCAGAATGCGCGCGTCTTGTTCGCGGCGACGCAGATATTCCTCGTTAGCCTCAGTCAGCGCTCGCAGCTTGTGGTTCCAGTCAGCTTCGAGTGAGTCGGCAACCAGCCGGTTCTCCGGATCGACGCGCATGTAGCGACGCTGCGCCAGATCGGCTTCATACCGGGCGCGCTCCACCTGTTTGTGACGCAGACGGTCGGCTTCTTCGATGCGGGACTGGAGTTCGCGCTGAACCGCCAGGCTCACCTCAATGGCAAGCGGATTGAGCGCTTCGACGAGCAGTTCGCCAATGGCCTCGTCGATGGCCGCGCCGTGGACGCGCTGGCAGACCGGTTCAGCCAGTTCGATGCCTTCGCGCTGGCAGACGTACTCGGGACACAAGCCGCCCTGGCGGCTGTGATAACGAACCGTCATGCGATTCCCGCATCGACCACAGACTACGAGTCCTTGAAGCAGTGCTGGTCCCTCACGCGGCGCGCCACGGCGCCGGTCGGCCCCGATCACCTGTGCGCTCTCATGCAAACGCTTCTGATTCTGCTCGTACTCTTCCCAGGATAGATAACCGGCATGGGCGCCCGGAATCAGCGTATCCCACTGGTCCCGCGGCGCGCGAATCGTACGCGTGCGTCCATCGACTGTCCGGCGCGTATGAGTGCGACCGTAGACGAACGCGCCGGCATACCTCGGGTTGTGCAGAATGCGCACTACCTGGCTATGAGCGAGACTGCCCCACAGCAGTTCACCCTTGTGCGGACCTTTGCAGCACCGTCGTGGAAACGCCAGCTCGAGGTGATGCGCAGCGCGCGCGGTGGCCATCGCCGAACCCGTGCCTCTGAAGGTGTCGAACAGCCACCTCAGACAGTGCTGGACCTGCTGGTCCGGATCGAGGACGACCGCGCCCGCGGCGTCGTACACGAAGCCGACGGGCAGGCGCATCTGCAGCTCACCACGCCTCGCCTTGCTTAGGATTCCTCCTTGAAGTCTAGCTCGCAGTACATGCAATTCGGCCTCGCTCATGGTGCCTTTCAGCCCCAGTAACAGCCGGTCGTTGAAGTGAGCAGGATCGTATACGCCATCCTCGTCAAGTAACG